>SVOP01000102.1 GCA_015066325.1 Oscillospiraceae bacterium | reverse complement strand
CACCCAAGGGTTCAATTCTACCGATTGCCGCACCCATGGGCTGAAAGTTTTTAACCGTTTCATCACTGATATATTTTGAAAGTGCACCTAACATTGTGATTTTCGGAAGGCTTAAAGGCTCTTCACCGAAAATTCTTCTTGCGGCATTGTAGCCTGCAAGAATACCCGAAGCGGCACTTTCCATATACCCTTCAACACCTGAAATCTGCCCTGCAAAAAATATATCAGGAGCCTTTTTCATACTGAAATCTTCATTTAAAAGACCCGGAGAATTCAGAAAAGTGTTTCTGTGCATAACCCCGTATCTTACAAATTCTGCGTTTTTAAGAGCAGGAAACATTGAGAAAACTCTCTTCTGCTCAGGGAATTTCAGATTAGTCTGAAAGCCCACAAGGTTGTACATTGTTCCGTCTTTATTCTCTTTTCTGAGCTGAAGATTTGCCCAAGGTCTGTGACCCGTTTTGGGATTGGTTAAACCTACCGGCTTCAAAGGACCGTAACGCATTGCATCCTTACCTCTTGAAGCTAAAACCTCAATTGGCATACAGCCCTCATAAACATCCTTTTTCTTGTCAAAGGAGTGAAGCTCTGCGCTTTCTGCATTGATAAGAGCATCATAAAACTCTTCATATTCCTCTTTGTTAAGAGGGCAGTTTATATAGTCATCCTCACCGCCACGGTCATATCTTGACTGGGTGAAGGCATATTCCATATCAATGCTTTCTGCAGTAACAATAGGTGCCGCCGCATCATAGAAGGAAAGAAAATCCTTTCCGCAAAGCTTTGAAACCTTTTCTGCCAGAGCATCGCTCATCAAAGGACCTGCGGCAATGATAACAATATCACTTTGGGGAATTTCTGTTACTTCCTCTCTTACGAGAGTAATATTGGGGTCGTTTTCAATCCGCTCTGTAATAAGAGCTGAGAATATATCTCTGTCAACAGCGAGAGCACCGCCTGCAGGAACCTGCGCCACATCTGCGGCATCAAGGCAAACAGAACCAAAAAGGCGCATTTCAGCCTTCAAAAGCCCTGCCGCCGAGCCTAAACGGGCGGCTTTAAGGGAATTTGAGCAAACAAGCTCACCCAAATTTCCGCTTTTATGAGCAGGTGAAAACTTTTGGGGCTTCATTTCATAAAGGGTAACCTTTATACCCCTTTTACTCAATTGATTTGCCGCTTCAACACCGGCAAGACCTCCGCCGATAACAACAGCTTTTTTATCAGTCATCATTTTCTTCCTGTGTTTTCTTTGCATTTTTGCGAGTAGCTTTACATGTGTAGTCACAAGCCTCATTTGAGCAGGTAACCATTCCGCCCTTACCCTTAAAGAGAGACTTACCGCATTTGGGGCAATTATCGCCTGTGGGCTTATCCCAGGTCATAAAGTTGCAATTTGGGTAATTGCTGCAACCATAGAACTGATAACCACGCTTTGATTTTTTGCCGATAACATTACCACCACAAATGGGGCAGGTTGCATTTGTTTCTTCAATTAGTGGTTTTGTGGATTTACATTCGGGGTAACCGGGACAAGCAAGGAATTTACCGAATCTGCCCACTTTAACAACCATATTTCTGCCACATTTATCGCATTTAATATCTGTAATATCTTCCTGAAGCTGAATTTTCTGACCCTGCATTTCTGTTTTTGCCTTAGAGAGCGTGTTCTCTAAATCGTCATAAAATTCGTGAAGCATTTCAACATAATTTGTTTTACCCTCATCAATTTCATCAAGCTTCGTTTCCATTGATGCGGTGAATTTTGCGTTAACAATCTTCTGGAATTTTTCTTTAAGAAGATTTGTTGTTGCAATACCGAGCTCGGTTGCTTTAAGAAGCTTACCTTCACGCTTTACATATTCTCTCTTGATAATAGTTGTAACAATTGAAGCATAAGTACTGGGACGACCAACGCCTGTTTCTTCAAGAGTTTTAATAAGAGATGCTTCTGTGAAATATGAGGGTGGTTGTGTAAAGTGCTGATTGCCTTTAACCTCTTTAAGCTTGAGAACATCCCCTGCTTTTACATCTGGGATATTTGTATCGCTGTCCTCATCAGCAGTAACATCCTCGTAAAGCTTTGTGAAGCCGTCAAATTTAATTGAATAGCCACTTGCAGAGAATATACAGAAGCCTTCTGTTCCATCCTTTTGCGCAGTGATTTCAATTTTAACAGTATCCTGAATGCAGGGCGCCATAAGAGATGCCACATATCTGCACCAGATAAGGTTATAAAGCTTATACTGGTCATTGGAAAGGCTTGCCTTTGCCATAGCGGGTGTAATTGCTACATTAGCAGGACGAATTGCTTCGTGACCATCCTGAGCACCTGCTCTTGTTTTAAAGTAACGGGGCTTTTCGGGAAGGTATTTTTCGCCGTATTCTTTTGTAATAAAGGAATTTGCCGCCGCTCTTGCTTCCTCGGAAATACGAAGAGAGTCTGTTCTCATATAGGTAATAAGACCCGTCATACCGCTTCCTGCAAGCTCAATACCTTCATAAAGCTCCTGAGCAATTTTCATTGTTTTCTGAGCCTGGAAGTTAAGCTTTCTTGAAGCCTCCTGTTGCATTGAAGAAGTGATAAAGGGTGGTGCAGGCTGTTTCTTTCTTGTGCCTTTTTTAACGCTTGAGGCTGTGTAAACTGCATCCTCAAGGCGAGAGAGATAATAATCTGCCTGCTCTTTATTTTCAATTTTAATCTTTCCGTTTTCATCAGCAGTAAGAGCTGCTCCGAAGGTTTTTCTGTTTGAAAGGAATTTTGCATCAATTGACCAATATTCTTCAGGATTGAATTTTTCTATTTCTTCCTGACGGTCAACAATAAGGCGAACTGCAACGCTCTGCACACGGCCTGCAGAAAGACCTCTTCTGATTTTTTGAGAAATGAAAGGACTGAGCCTGTAACCAACAAGTCTGTCAAGAATACGGCGAGCCTGCTGAGCATCAACAAGGCCCATATCAACAACCTCAGGATTGCTGATACCGCGTTTTACGCTTGTCTCGTTAATTTCGTTGAATTTAACTCTGTTTTTATCTTTAAGGTCAAGTCCTAAAACAGTTGCAAGATGCCAGGAAATTGCTTCTCCTTCTCTATCAGGGTCAGTTGCGAGATACACCTTGTCACAGCCCTGAACTTTTTCTTTAAGGTCTTTAACAAGCTTCTCCTTTCCCTTGATAATTGCATATTTAGGACTGAAGTCATTTTTAACATCAACATTAAGCTTTGCGGCAGGCAAATCTCTGATATGACCCATTGAAGCCACAACATCATATTCACTGCCAAGATATTTTTTGATGGTCTTTGCTTTCGCAGGAGACTCAACAATAACAAGTTTGGACATTGGTTTCATCCTTTCATTTTCTCGTGTATGATTGAAATTTACATAATTTTATATTTCTTACCGCTTTCCAACTGAACAAAATCCAATAATTCAAGCTCAGTTAAAGAAGACAGCACAACATTCATTTTTAAATTTGTTTCCCTTACAATATCATCAATATGAACGCCAGCTTCATTCAATACTGAATAAACGATTTTTGCTTCCTCGCTCATATCTTCCGGGAGAGTTTTTCTTTCGATTGCTTTAACAGGGACTTCCGCCCTTTTAACTTCATTTTCTTTTTCAGCGGGAGCTTTCGGAGGTGTTGATTGAGTTTTGTTCTTTTTTCTGTAATCAACATAAGGAATTGATGAAATATTCACTTTTGCTTTTGATAAATCAATCAAATCACCATAAAGATATTCATATTCGCTCAATATATCATCCGCAGTAAAAACTGGCTTCGCACCGTTTTTAATAAGGTGATTTGTTCCGTCAAAGGATGAGCGAACAATATCACCCGGCACAGCAAAAACATCTCTGCCTTGACTAAGGGCACGATTTGCCGTAATAAGCGACCCGCTTTTAACACCTGCTTCAACCACCACAATACCTAAGGAAACACCTGAAATAAGGCGATTTCTTGTCGGGAAGGTTGTTCGGGATGCAGAAGTAAATGGAGAATATTCTGAAACTACCGCACCATATCGGGTTATGGCTCTTCTTAAAGGTGCATTTTCCTTAAGATAATTTACAGAAAGACCGCAGCCTAAAAAAGCCAATGTTCTGCCTTTAGCCAGCATTGCACCAGCGTGGGCTTCGCTATCAATTCCCAAAGCACCACCGCTGACAATGGTTGCACCGGAAGACGCCAAAGAAAAGGAAAGCTTCTGGGCAATTTCAATACCGTAAGAGCTTGCATTTCTTGTGCCCACCATACCTATGCTCACATTATCATTCAGAACGGAGCAATCGCCAATTCCGTAAAGAACAAGGGGCATATCCGATAAATTCTTCAATCTGTTTGGGAACTCGGGCATATCGGGAGTTATGATGCTGTAGCCTTTCTGACGGCACTCGTTAATAATTTCTCCTGTCTGTGATGGAGTTGTGCTTTTAAGAGCCTCAATTTTCTTCTGAGTTAAAAGCCCCGATAAACGCCATTCCTTTGAGCCTGCATTATATAATTCCTCGGGAGTTTCAAAATACGCAAGAATTTCATCGGTACGCGCACCTGCGCCCAATGAACTTTGCATCCATATCCAATATTCTGCAGGACAAACACTCATCTCATCATTTCCCAGATAATAATCGAAGCGGCAGCGGCAGCATTAAGGGATTCAGCTCTGCCCTTCATAGGTATTGTAACAAGCTTTGTTGCCACGGCGCAGGTTTCCTCGGTAATACCGTTACCCTCATTACCTATTACTGCAACAACACCGCCGTTCATATCAACTTCCGTTATTTTTTCGGCATTTGAATCAGGAACCCCTGCAAGCACGCTCATACCGTTTTCTGCAAGTGCCTTTAAGGTTTCCGGCAAATTCTCCGATTCAACAACATTAAGTCTGAAAAGAGAACCCATAGCAGCTCTTTGTGACTTAGGATTATAAATATCACAACCACCGCTTACGATGACGCCGTCAAGCCCCACCGCTTCGGCAGTTCTTACAACTGCGCCGAAATTGGCAGGGTTTGAAACACTTTCCAAGGCAATATATTTCCCATTGTATTTTATTTTACCTATATTTGTGCTTTTGTCAAGCATTTTGCAAAGGCAAAAAACGCCTTGGCTATTCTTTGTATCAGAGAGTTTTTCAGCCACTTCTTCAGACACAACAAAGCAACGCTCGGCTTTTTCTTCCACCAAACGCACATAGTCTGCATATTTATTCAAGGCTTTTTCCGTAACATACATTTCGGCTATTATAACACCGCTTGAGGCTGCATCAAAGCAGAGCCTTGCACCCTCTGCAAAGAAGAGATTTTCCTGCTTCCTGAGGGAACTGCTTTCACGAATTTTCACCGCAAATTTTATACGGTCATTTGCTTTACTTGTAATTTTTTCCATACTTAAAAAAACATCTTACGCCCGACCAAGCTTTTTGGTCGGGCGCAATAATTGATTATTAAAGAGCTGCTTTTGCTTTTTCAACGAGTGCTGCAAA
>SVOP01000009.1 GCA_015066325.1 Oscillospiraceae bacterium | reverse complement strand
ATGTGCTTTATAAAACTGAAGAAGCAAAGTTCAACGCTATTGTTGAGAAAATAGTTGAATGCCACGAAAAAGGCCAGCCCGTTCTCGTTGGTACTGTTAACATTGAAAAGAGCGAAAAGCTCTCAAAATTCCTTAAAAGACAGGGCATCAAGCACGAGGTTCTTAATGCTAAATTCCACGAAAAAGAGGCTGAAATTGTTGCTCAGGCAGGTAAATTCGGCGCAGTTACAATTGCTACTAATATGGCAGGTCGTGGTACCGATATTATCTTAGGCGGTAACCCCGAATTTATGGCAAAGGCTCAGATGAAGAAGATGGAATTTGATGATGAGCTTATTGCAGAAGCAACCGGCTTTGCTGAAACAGATAACGAAGATATTCTTAACGCAAGAAAAACCTTCCGTGAGCTTGAAGCTAAATTCAAAGAAGAAACCTCAAAAGAAGCAGAAAAGGTTCGTGAAGCAGGCGGTCTTTGCATTATCGGTACAGAACGCCACGAATCAAGACGAATTGATAACCAGCTTCGTGGCCGTGCAGGTCGTCAGGGCGACCCCGGTGAAAGCCGTTTCTTCCTTTCTGCAGAGGATGACCTTTTAAGGCTTTTCGCAGGTGACCGTTTCTATAACACTCTTGATGCTTTCAAAAGCATTGGCGATATGCCTATTGAAGCAAAGCTTTTCACATCTACAATTGAAAATGCACAGAAAAAGGTTGAAGGCAATAACTTTGCAATCCGCCGTAATGTTCTTAAATATGATGATGTTATGAACAAACAGCGTGAGGTTATTTACGGTCAGCGTAATCAGGTGCTTGACGGTAAAGACATCAGCGCACTTATTCAGAAAATGATTGTTGATACAATTTCCGAATCCGTTGATTTCTATTGTCCCGCAAAGGTTGATAAATCAGAATGGAATATTGCAGGTCTTCTTGCAAAATACAGCTGGCTTATTGCAGAAAGCGACATCAAAGGCATTAACGATACAGAGGAGATTACAGAGGTTCTTCTTAACAAGGCTCAGGAGCTTTATGATGCAAGAAAAGAAGAGCTCGGCGAGGAAACTGTTAAAGAGCTTGAAAGAGTAGGTCTTCTTCGTAATGTTGATATTCGTTGGATGGAGCATATTGATGCTATGGACCAGCTCAAACGCAGTATGAACCTTATGGGCTATGGCCAGAAAGACCCGGTTATTGTTTTCCGTGACGAAGGTCTTGATATGTTCGAGGAAATGACAAACGGAATCCGTGAAGGTACTGTTGACTTTGTTTTACAGTCAAGAGTTCGTAAGGAAGCTCCTATGGAAAGAAAGCAGACTGTTAAAATCACTGCTCAATCCGGCTCCGATGACGGCACGGTTAAAAAAGAGCCTAAAAAGGCAGATAAAAAACCCGGCAGAAATGACCCATGCCCCTGCGGCAGCGGTAAGAAATACAAAAAATGCTGCGGAATGAATGAGTAACAGAGAAGCCTGACCGAAATGGGTCAGGCTTTTTTAGTTGAAAATTGAAAGTGGCAAGTGGCAAGTTTCGGGTCTGCGACGTTATTTTATTTTTCCTTTTTGGCGTTTCTCGGGTGTTCTTATGAATCTTACAATTCCTGCAACAAGAAGAAGTACTAAGCCACCTGCTACTGCATATCCCGTAATTTTATCTGAATTGCTTTCGGTTTCTCCCTCAAAAATGTTTATACTTTCAAAAGCTTCTTTGAAGCTATCTTTTTTCTTTTCGTCAGTGGTTGTATATGTAAAGGTGTATTTATAATCCACACCTCCGAACTCATACAATGTCTGGTAATATATATTATCCTTTTTATTTTGGGTAATTGTGGTTTTTGTTTGACAAACAAGAGCTTTTTTCCCGTTTGGATGCTTGATTTTTTCCGCATATAAGAATTTCAATTCAAAGCCATCTGCATAGTCTTTCATAACATTGGCAGACTCTGTGTAAAGAGCATTTGTATATTCTTCAATGTCTTTCTTGCTCATATTGGCAGGGCAGAAAATATAATCCTCGCTTGTATTGTCATTATAGCTTACGGTAAAGGTGTCTGCGTTTTCATTAATAAAATTAAAATCACTTATATTTGCTCCCGTCTGCTCAAAGCCTTCAGGCAAATCGACTGTAAAAAGGTCTGCACCGTTAAATTCTTCCGCATTGGCAGTAATCGCAAAAGAACAAAAAACTATTAAAATTAAAATAAGACTTAATACCTTTTTCATTAAAAATCCTCTTTCAAAAAACTGCACCAAAGGAAAACCTTTGATGCAGAGTTTTTTAATTTTCACTTGAATCATCAGAAGCAGTAGCTTCATTATTTTCAGGAATATATGCTGTATTTATGGCATTGGCACCTGGTTTTTTATCTTTTTTCTTTTTGACAACAACCAATATAACAGCAATGCAGATACCTACACAAGCACCTCTTATTGCACCATATAAAGCGTTTGCACCCACATCAATTTTCTGCAATTCATCCTCGTTCATGGTAAATGTTTTTGCAATATCGAGAACTTTCTCTACCTCTTTTTTGTCGGCAGAGGTATAAGTCAATGTATATACATTGTTTTCTCCCATAAACTGATACATTTTCTGATAAAATGATATGTCAGCGCCTGTGGTCCGTACTAAGTAAACCAAAGCTGTATAGCCATTGTCGACTTCTTCCAGCTTTATATACTCAATATCAACATTCCAATCCAGCTCCATTGATGCATAATTATCCTTCATCATCTTGGAGAATTCCTTGGAGTATTCTTCCAGGTCTTCTTCTGAAGCATCTGCCCAATAGTCATTTTTGGTGCTCGGAACATAGTTTATGTTGAATGTGTCTTGGCCTTTTCTGAACAAAAATATATTATCTGCGCTTTCCTCTTCAGAAAAAACAAAACCATCTTCTATTTCTACTGTAAAATTGCTATCTTTATCAAAAACAAAAGCAGCACCGGCATTTAAAGTCATAATGCAAAGCATAACAGCTGCAAGAACTAAACTACCGATTTTTTTCATAACTCAAGCCTCGCTTATCAATCGTCATCCTCGTCCTCGTCATCTTCAGTAATAACAGGAGTAATTTCAACCTTAATTTTTTCAATTCTCCTGTCCTCAACTTCGAGAACTGTGAATTTAACATTTTCAAAAACAACTTCATTCATTTCGCCGTTTTTGGGAATGCATTGAAGCTCGTCCATAATAAAGCCTGCAAGGGTTTCATAATCACCCTCAGGAAGCTCTTTACCGATAAGCTCGTCAATTTCTTCAATGTCAATAGTTCCGTCAACGGTGAAGGTGTTTTCGTCAATTTTTGAGATTTCCTCTTCTTCCTCGTCATATTCATCCTGAATATCACCCATAACAGCTTCGACGATGTCTTCAAGGGTTACAATACCTGCTGTTCCGCCGTATTCATCAACAACAACTGCCATCTGAATACGTTTCTGACGCATTTCCTTAAAGAGTTCACCGCAAGCCTTGGTTTCGGGAACGAAATAAGGCTCTCTCATTATATTTTTTAAGGTGCCTTTGACCTTAACCTCTTTACCAACATATTTGAGCAAGTCTTTTATATAAACAATACCCACAATGTTATCAATATCTTCATCATAAAGAGGAATTCTTGACCTGCCGTTTTCAATAGCAAGCGCCATAAATTCTTCAAGTGTTGTGTCGTTAACATCGGCTGCGACAACATCGGTACGGTGGGTCATAACGTCGCCTGCGTCCATATCATCAAACTCAAAGATATTATTTATCATTTCCTTCTGGTCGTTTTCAATAACGCCCTTTTCGCCACCAACATCAACCATCATTCTGATTTCTTCTTCGGTAACAACCTCTTCATCTGCATTGGGGTCGAAGCCTAAAAGACGAACTACGCCATTTGTAGAAAGAGAAAGGAATTTAACAAAGGGTGATGTAAGCTTTGCGATTACATAAAGAGGTTTTGCTACTGCAAATGCCACCTTTTCGGGAATTTGCATACCAATTCTCTTTGGAACAAGCTCGCCTAAAACAAGAGAGAAGTATGACATAATCAAGGTAATCAACACAACTGCAACAGGAGAAACAATGTTTTCGGGAAGACCGAATTTACCCGTAACTGCATCTGTAAGCATTTCTGCAAAAGATGTTGCCGCAGAAGCAGATGTTAAAAATCCTGCTAAGGTTATGCCAATCTGAATTGTGGAAAGAAATTTTGTCGGGTTCTTTGTAAGCTTTAAAACAAGCTTAGCTTTTTTGTGGCCTTCTTCCGCCAATTTCTCCATTTTTGTATCATTAAGAGAAATAACGGCAATTTCTGCCATAGCAAAATATGCGTTTACAAGAATAAGTGCCAGCAGTAAAAGAATTTTTAATACCAAGCTTCCTCCTGCTGAATTCTGTGAAAGTTCAATTGCTTGGGCCAAAATGAAATTAGGTCCGGGGTCATCCATGGTTGGATTTACTCCTTTCAAAATATAGAAAATATTATGCAGTATGAGATTACACTATACCACATTAGCGTATATTATACATTTATTTCTATTGTTTTGTCAATATTTTAGGGCAATATTTACAGTGATTGTAATCCTCTGCCGTTACTAAAAATTACCCTTTGTGAAAAACTGCTTAAAAATTGCAAAATATTGTTAAATTTTCCACGAAATTTTGGGTTTTTTCGGTTTACTTTTCGGGAAATAAGTGTTATTATGTTTGGTGGTATGTATAATACCTATATATTATAGTGTTTTTAAATTGATATTTTTTATAGGAGGAAATACTATGGCTAGAAAAATGAAAACCATGGACGGTAACAATGCCGCTGCTTATGTGTCATATGCATTCACAGAAGTTGCTGGTATTTACCCCATCACCCCTTCCAGCCCCATGGCAGACTATGTTGACCAGTGGTCAGCTCAGGGCGTGAAGAACATCTTCGGAACAACTGTTAAGGTTTCCGAAATGCAGTCCGAAGCAGGTGCTGCAGGTACTGTTCACGGTTCACTCGCAGCCGGTGCGCTCACAACAACCTACACAGCTTCTCAGGGTCTTCTTCTTATGATCCCCAACATGTACAAAATCGCAGGTGAACTTCTTCCCAGCGTTTTCCATGTATCCGCTCGTTGTGTTGCTTCACACGCACTTAACATCTTCGGCGACCACTCCGACGTTTACGCTTGCCGTCAGACAGGCTTCGCAATGCTCGCTGAAACAAATACTCAGGAAGTTATGGACCTCGGTGCTGTTGCTCACCTTGCAACAATCAAGAGCAGAGTTCCCTTCATCAACTTCTTCGATGGTTTCCGTACTTCTCACGAGATTCAGAAAATCGCTATCTGGGATTATGAAGACCTCAAAGAAATGTGCGATATGGATGCAGTTGATGCTTTCAGAAAGAGAGCTCTCAACCCCGATCGTCCCGTAATGCGCGGTTCTCACGAAAACGGCGACATCTTCTTCCAGCACAGAGAAGCATGTAACACATATTACGATGCAGTTCCCGCTATCGTTGAAGAATATATGGGCAAGGTTAACGCAAAGCTTGGCACAGATTATCAGCTCTTCAACTACTACGGTGCTGCTGATGCAGAAAATGTAATCGTAGCAATGGGTTCAATCTGCGACGTTGCTGAAGAAGTTATTGATTACCTTCTTGCTACAGGCGAAAAGGTTGGTCTTCTTAAGGTTCGTCTTTACAGACCCTTCGCATCAGAAAAATTCGTTGCAGCTCTTCCTGCAACAGTTAAGAAAATTGCTGTTCTCGACAGAACAAAAGAGCCCGGTTCAATCGGTGAACCCCTCTACCTTGATGTTGTTGCTGCTCTTGATGCTTGCAACAAATCCGGTATCTTTGTTTCCGGCGGTCGTTACGGTCTCGGTTCAAAGGATACTCCCCCTGCTTCAATCTTTGCAATTTTTGCAGACCTTGCAAAAGCAGATTCCAAAAAGCACTTCACTCTTGGTATTAACGACGACGTTACTTACCTTTCACTCCCCGAAGAAGAAGCTCCCAACACAGCTGCTGAAGGCACAATCGAGTGCAAATTCTGGGGTCTTGGCGGTGACGGTACAGTTGGTGCTAACAAAGACTCTATCAAAATCATCGGTGACCACACTGACAAATATGTTCAGGCTTACTTCCAGTATGACTCAAAGAAAACCGGTGGTGTTACAATTTCTCACCTTCGTTTCGGTGACAAGCCCATCAAGAGCCCCTACTATGTAAACAAGGCTGACTTCGTTGCATGTCATACACCTGCTTACATTGAAAAAGGCTTCAAAATTGTTAACGACGTTAAACCCGGCGGTGTATTCCTTATCAACTGCCAGTGGAGCGACGAAGAGCTTGCTTCCAAGCTCAATGCTGAAACAAAGCAGTATATCGCTAAAAACAATATTCAGCTTTACACAGTTAACGCTATTGACCTTGCTGCTGAAATCGGTCTCGGTAAGAGAACAAACACAATTCTTCAGGCATCCTTCTTCGCTCTTGCTAATGTTCTTCCTAAGGACGAAGCAATCGGCTATATGAAGAACGCTGCTTTGAAGTTCCTCAAAAAAGGTCAGGAAATCGTTGACATGAACCACAAAGCTATCGACGCAGGCTTCGGTGCATTCAAGAAATTTGATGTTCCTGCTGACTGGGCAAATGCAACTGACGATGTAAACGCTGTTGCTTCCGAAGGTCCCGCAAAGCTTGTTAAGATGGTTGACAATATTATGAAGCCCGTTGGTGCTATGAACGGTGATGCTCTTCCTGTTTCTGTATTTACAGACCACGCTGACGGTACATTCGAGCAGGGTGCTTCCGCATACGAAAAACGCGGTGTTGCAGTTATGGTTCCTGAATGGGATCCCACAACTTGTGCAAAATGTAACAAGTGCTCTTATGTATGTCCTCACGCAACAATCCGTCCCTTCGCTCTTGATGCTGACGAAGTTGCAAATGCTCCCGAAGTTCTTAAGAAGGCTCCCAAGCCCGTTGTTAAGACAGACTATGTTTACACACTTGCTGTTTCTCCCCTCGATTGTATGGGTTGCGGCGTTTGCGTAGGCGTATGTCCCACAAACTCTCTTAAGATGGTATCTCGTGAGAGCCAGGATGCTCAGCAGGCAGCATTCGATTACTGCGTAGCTAATGTAACAGAAAAAGAAGGTGTTGCAGGTCCTGCAAACATCATCTCCAGCCAGTATAAGAAACCTCTCCTCGAGTTCTCAGGTTCTTGCGCAGGTTGTGCAGAAACTGCTTATGCTCGTCTTGTTACTCAGCTCTTCGGTGACAGAATGTATATCTCTAATGCAACAGGTTGTTCTTCAATCTGGGGTGGTCCCGCTGCAACATCTCCCTACACAGTAAATGCTAAGGGTCAGGGTCCTGCTTGGGCTAACTCACTCTTTGAAGATAATGCAGAGCACGGCTTCGGTATGCTTCTCGGTCAGAACGCTCTTCGTAACAGCCTTATTGCTAAGGTTGAACAGATTGCAGAATCCGACAAGGCTTCCGATGCAGTTAAAGCTGCTGCTAAAGAATATCTTGCAACTGTTAACGACGGTGAAAAGAACGGCGCTGCTACAGAAGCTCTTGTTGCTGCTATTGGTGACGGTGCTTGCTGCGACCTTTGCAAATCAATCGTTGATAACAAAGAATTCCTTTCCAAGAAATCCGTATGGATCTTCGGTGGTGACGGTTGGGCATACGACATCGGCTTTGGCGGTGTTGACCACGTTCTCGCTTCCGGTGAAGATGTAAACATTATGGTATTCGATACTGAGGTTTACTCCAACACAGGTGGTCAGGCTTCTAAAGCTTCCAACATCGGTCAGGTTGCTCAGTTCGCTGCTGCTGGTAAGGCTATCGCTAAGAAGAGCCTTGCTGAAATCGCAATGAGCTATGGCTACGTTTACGTTGCACAGATCGCAATGGGCGCAGACCAGAACCAGACTCTTAAAGCAATCAAAGAAGCAGAAGCTTACAATGGTCCTTCACTTATCATTGCTTACTCACCCTGCGAAATGCACTCCATTAAGGGTGGTATGATTAACTGCCAGAACGAAATGAAGAAAGCTGTTGAATGCGGTTACTGGAATATGTTCCGTTACAATCCCGCTCTCAAAGCAGAAGGTAAGAATCCCTTCACAATCGATTCCAAACCTGCTACAGGCGATTACAAAGCATTCCTTCTTAACGAGGCACGTTACTCAGCTCTTACTCGTTCCTTCCCCGAAAGAGCAGAAGCTCTCTTCGCACAGTCCGAGCAGACAGCACTTGAGAGATATGAACATCTTACAAGACTTCAGGCTCTCTACGCTCCCAAGGCTGAATAAATATAGCAATAAAAATTCTCTTGCAGAAATGCAAGAGAATTTTTTCTTTACATATATAAAATAAATTGTTAGAATATTTTTGAAAAATTTTTTATTTTGTTGCAATAAAATGGTATTTTCGTGCATTAACTATATGAAAGAGGTGGAAAAATGTTTCTCCTTCATCTGACAATTCAAACAGGAATTGAAGATACAGATGCTGAAACTCTCGATACTTGTATATACCAAGTTGCGCAAAAGAGTGATATCGCTTTTGCAAAGCTTTATAAATTAACAAGTGATGCAGTTTACGGCTTCGCTCTTTCGGTTTTAAAAAACACACACGATGCAGAGGATGTTTTGCAGGATTGTTTTATAAACATCTATAATGCTGCCCCAAACTATCGTTCCGACGGTAAGCCTATGGCTTGGATTCTTACAATAACAAGAAACCTTTGTTACCAAAGACTTCGCAAAAATGCAAAAATCTCTGACATTCCCGAAGAAGACTGGGAACGCTATCTTGACTCAAAGGAAGGCATTTCAGTTGAGGATAAAATGATAATTTCCGCTTGTATGAACATTCTTTCAGATGATGAAAGACAAATAGTTATTCTTCATGCGGTGGCGGGCTTTAAACACAAACAAATTGCACACATTCTTGATATGCACCTTTCCACAGTTCTCTCAAAATACAACAGAGCTTTAAAGAAACTGAAAACCGAAATCGAAAAGGAGGGCGGAAAAAATGAATAACGATATAAACAAGAAAATCAAAAAAGCTTTTTCCGATATTACTCCCGACATTTTTGACTCTATTCGCACAAAATGTAACGAACAGAAAGGAAGTGCCGTTATTATGACAACAAATAAACGCAATAATTTAAAGAAATTCGTATCAATCGCCGCTGCTATAGTTTTAGTGGTTGCAGGTTTAGGTGTATTCGGAGCTTATGAATACAACACTGCAGTGAAAGCTGTTGTGGCTCTTGACGTAAACCCAAGCGTAGAAATTAAGCTTAACGCTAAGGAAAAGGTTGTAGAGGTTGTCCCTCTCAACAAAGAAGCCGAAAAAATAATCGGCACAATGGATTTTAAAAACAGCGATTTAACCGTAACTGTTAACGCCCTGGTAGGCTCAATGCTTCGCAATGGCTACCTCACTGATATTACAAACTCAATCCTTGTTACAGTTGACGGCAAGGACCACGCTAAAAATGCAGAATTACAGAATAAAATTGATACTGCTATAAATGAGGTTCTCGGTGGTAAAAATCTTGAGGGCGCAGTATTAATTCAGGAAAACGAAGCAAATGATGAAATTCTTGCTCTTGCAGAAAAATACGGAATTTCTGAAGGTAAAGCCCAGCTTGCTCTCAAGCTTTCAAAAGAACTTGAAAATCACACCGCTGATGAGCTTGCAGAGCTTTCTATCAACGAGCTCAATATCCTTGCAGAAAAAGCAGAAAATGTAAATTCCAAGGGTACGGCAAGTAAAAAAGCATATATCGGTGAAGAAAAAGCTCTTGAAATCGCCCTTAACAAAGCAAATGTTAAAAAAGCAGATGCCAATATAATCAAAATTGAGCTTGACAGCGATGACGGTATAATGGTTTATGAAATCGAATTTACCGTTCCCCCTTACGAATATGATGTTGATATTCACGCAGAAAACGGAAAAGTACTAAAATTCGAGAAAGAAGCGGATGATGATTATAGACCTGTTACCGAAACTCCCGAAAAGCCCGTTGAAAGCACAGCTCCCGTTGGTACAACCGCAAGTGCCGTAACTTACCTTTCTACTGCTAAAATAAAAGCTCTTGCTCTGGAAAAAGCAGGTGTCAAGGAAAACGAAATCACAAATTACTATGCAGAGTTTGATTTTGACGATGGCGTTGCTTCTTATGAAGTAAGCTTCAGAACAGAAAAGTATGAATTCGATGTTGACGTTCACGCTGTTACAGGTAAG
The DNA here is from genome assembly GCA_015066325.1 of Oscillospiraceae bacterium. Classification (GTDB taxonomy): domain Bacteria; phylum Bacillota; class Clostridia; order Oscillospirales; family Acutalibacteraceae; genus DTU089. The sequence continues at coordinate 22,486 of SVOP01000009.1, read as the reverse complement.
GTTCTTAACTTTGATAAAGAGCTTGTCGACTACGACGATGATGATTACATCCCCGTTAACAAGCCCACAAATTCTGAACCCACAACCAATGCTCCCGTTAACGAAACTCTTATCGGAAAAGATAAGGCAAAAAATATTGCATTGAAGCACGCAGGTGTTCCTGCAAATGAAGTTCGCGGTTATTCTTGCGAATATGATATTGATGATGGCTTAAAGGTTTATGATATCGAATTCGAACACAAAGGCTTTGAATACTCTTATGAAATCAATGCCGTAACAGGTAAAATCATTGACAGCGAAAAAGAAGCTGACTAATAAAATAATATACATCCCCACACATTTTCTTAAAAATATGTGGGGATGTAATCTTTATCTTTTCAATGTTTTTAAATATTCTTTTTGTTCCTTTGTTATTCTGTAGCTTTCAACAGCCTTCTGAATGGTTTTGTTATGAGTCCATTTATCGAGAACACTGTTTTCTAAAATTTTCACAGTAGTGTCATAATGCTTTGCAAGTGCCGTTGCAAAATACCAGGCTCTTACCATATTTATATAATATTCTTCACTTTGAACCTCTTTAACCCAATTCAAATATTCAGGTTTAAAATCTTCTTCAAGATAATAATTCATCAAGCAATTTACTGCAAAACGAATTGTATAAGTATCCTTTGAAGCAAGCCACTCTTTTATATCTCCCAAAAGCTCTTCCTTATGTTTTTTTAAAAGCCTGGGGCGCATCATATCGCAGGTTGCCCAGTTATCTACAAAGGAAAGAAATTTGTTCAATTCTTCGATTAGCTTATCATAATCCTTTATTTCTTCCAATAAAAAAGCGTGTAAATTATCTTCCTCATAGTATTTATGAGGAAGATTTTTTATAAATTCTTCCGCCTCTTCCCTTTTCCCGAATTCCTTTGCAAATTTCCGCAAAACAGGTGTGCGAATACCAATAACCTTGTCGGGATTCACAGTAGGCATCAATTTTTGATGAAATTCTTTGTATTTTATATCTTGTAAACTAAATAGTTCTATTTGTAATCTTGTTTTCATTTTGTACCACCCACCGCTAACGCGGTCCCCCTCCTTTTTGCAAGCAAAAAAGAGGGATAGTATTCAAAAGACTTTTGATTTTAGATGCAGAAACTGTTTTCTCGACCCGAAGGTGTATACAGATACTCCGAGTGGGCGAAAAACAGTTAAAAAAGCAGGCTTGTGCCTGCTTTTTGTTCTGCGCTAAAAGCAACAGTCTTTATTCTTTTACATCGCTTTCATTTGGCATAACAAATGCCGCTACAATGTAGATAATAAGTCCGCTGCCACCTGCGAGGCAGAAAAGTGCCCAGGCAAGACGAATTAATGTCGGGTCTATATTGAGATATTCCGCTATACCGCCGCAAACACCTGCGATTTTTTTGCCGTCCTCTTTTTTATACAATCTTTTTCCGTTCATATTATCACTCTTTTCTTTAAGAAATGTTTATTTTCCACAAAAATTGTAACACTCATAAAAAACAATGTCAATATGGCGGATTTTATTTTAATAAATACTTAATAATCACAGGTTCAGCAATTTAATTGCATTACCTGAGAAAATCCTTTCTTCTTCATCAGCAGTAAGCTCAAGAGTTTTAATCATTCCTATGTCCCATGACGGAGCATGCCAAGGGGCATCGGAGCCGAAAACAATTTTATCAACACCCTTTTTCTCTAAAATACGTTGAGCGGTTATTTTCGGCATTGAGGCATAACCGAAAGCGGTATCGAAATATACGGGAGTATCGCAAAGATATTTTAAAACATCCTCTCCCATTCCTGCCGAACCCCAATGAGCGCAAATCATAGGCGAGTCAATCCATTTTGCCGCTTCTCGCAACCTTTCAGGCGTAGCGTGATAGGGTGCAGGGTAACCGAAATCCACACCTGCGTGGAAAACCACAATAAGACCAAGCTCCGAAATCTTTTTATAAAGAGGTTTCATTTTTGGGTCATCAACAAAAAACTGCTGATATTCGGGATGAAGCTTAATCCCTTTAAGACCCATTTCCTTTATTCGTTCTAATTCTTCCAATGCATTTTCAGCATGGGGAAAAACAGAGCCGAAAGGAATAATATCTTCACTTTCGCAGGATTTAATATAATCGTTAACTGCAGTCTGCTGTTTTTCATTGGTAGCGATTGATAAAACAACGCTTTTATCAACACCGTCTTTTCCCATTAACAGCTTAAGACTGTTTAATGTTCCGTTAGTCTGGGGAATAAGACCACCTGAAACAAAGCTCAATTTTTCTATTGTTTTTTCTGCAATTTTTTCAGGAAATACGTGGGTATGGAAATCTATAATCATAGTTGCAAGAGCTTCTCTGCCTTTCATTTTAAATCTTTTAATATTATACCCTTTTAATTTTAAAAGACAAGAGCTGTTTTTTTTAATCACCAGTCTAATTCTTCAAAATATGGTGTGCAAAATTCCTCTCCACTTGACTTTATATATCTTACCGTATTATTTTCATCATTATAAGCAAATATTAAATGTGAATAGTAGCCATGTTTGTCACTTTCATCACCAACAAATTTTTCATTATCAAAATAAAGACATATCCAGTCGCCTTTTTTCTCTTTATCTCTGATTTGCTCTTTATTTTTAAATACTCGTTCCTTTGCTTTTTCATATTCTTCATCCGGCAAAGACCACTCTGCAAGTATATCATCAGAATATCTGTCATACCTATAAAAATATTTAACCGTTTCCGGAAATTCTTCGGGATAACTATACATTCGCCCTGTAGCAGCAAATGGAATTTTAGCAGGAAAAACCGTATAAATATCGTCCTGTCCTGTAGCGACAATATCATCCAATTCCAAATAATTTTCCGGATTATCTGTTTGTGAATATACAACAGGACGCGTCATATCTGATATAAGCCACAAAGGCCATAAAAAATACATTATTACACATACTATTAACAAGGTTTTTATTACGCGTTTAGTCGTTTTATTTTTTACTTTCTTCCAAGTAACTATAGATAAACCTAAGAGGGCTAAAGCCGACAAAAATTGTATCAACGGAATAAAATGGATAAAATACGTATCAGCATAAAAGGAAATGGTATAAAATTTAATGAATTTAAAATAGAAAAAATCATAAAAGAAACAAAAACCTGAAAAAACGATTGTAATTAAAGAAAAAATTATTTGTCCCGCTTTTTTTGTTTGCTCTTTTAAATCAGGTTTCAAATCCTCTTCAGGCACTTTTTTATCAGTTACCGAAAAAGAAATAGTTTTGCAAATATTTTCTATTGATATTTCTTCTTCATTTTTCAATATTTTAAGCTTTTGAAAAATTTGTGTGTTTCTTTCTATGTCTTTTTCGATTTTATTAATAAATTCATTGAATGTGGATTTTGCACTTTCTCCGCCATATTGAAGCTCTTTTATTTCTGCAATAGAAAAGCCTGCTTTTCTTAATAATGCAATATTTTTGAGTTGCTCAACATCCTCTTGGGAAAAATCAATATTTTTTCTGCCGTTATAAGCTTCTTTGCAATAAGGGTCAATAAGACCGTTTTCCATATATAATCGGATTGCTCTGTCGGTAAGCTCTGTTTTTTCAATTACTTCTTTAATTTTCAAAACTAAATCACTCCTTTTCAGTGATTTTAATGTTTCACCCAAGGTAAATGTCAAGAGTTTTTCATAATTTTAAGCTAAATATAGCAAAAAAACAGCCGAAAAGCAATATTTTCTAATAAAATAAACAGTGGGGATTTCTCTCCACTGTTTAATAAAAATTTATTTTAATTAAAGATTATAATACTTTTCAAATTCAGCCGGTGTGGGGATTTTTGCCATTTCAGCAAGCTCTGCACGTTTTGATTTGATAAAGTTTTTGATAAGCTCTTCGGGGAATACGCCACCTGCAGTAAGGTAATCGTGGTCTGCTTCAAGAGCACCCAGAGCCTCATCAAGAGTTGTGGGAAGACCCTGAAGCTTTGCCTTTTCCTCTTCAGGAAGATTGAAAAGGTTAAAGTCATAGGGGCCCCAACCATTTGCGTGAGGATCAATTTTATTTTTAACACCGTCAAGACCCGCCATAAGAATAGCAGCAAAGCAGAAATAGGGGTTACAGGTTGCATCGGGGTTACGAAGCTCGAAACGACGTTTCTCGGGAGCTTTAGCATATGCAGGAATACGGATAACTGCACTTCTGTTTGATGTTGCATAACCAACTGTTACAGGTGCTTCAAAACCGGGAATCAAGCGTTTGAATGAGTTTGTGCTGGGGTTTGTGAGAGCGCAGAGTGAAGCAATGTGCTTAAGAAGACCACCCATAAAATAATGTGCGGTTTCGCTAAGGTTTGCATAACCGTTATCATCAGAGAAAACAGGCTTACCATCTTTAAGAAGAAGCATATGCACGTGCATACCACTACCTGCTTCACCGTAAATGGGTTTAGGCATAAATGTTGCAGTTTTGCCATATTTAAGAGCGGTGTTACGGATAATATATTTTATCCACATTGTAGCATCAGCCATTTTTGACATTTTGCCAAGCTGAGGTTCAATTTCAAACTGACCTGATGCTGCAACCTCGGGATGATGGTAGTTGATTTCAATACCTGCATCTGCCATATGCATACACATTTCGCTACGGCATTCGTAAGTAACGTCAAAGGGCTTTGCGATGTGATAGTTTTTCTGCTTGGGAACAATAACACCGTCACCTGCAACATCGCTGTTCCAATAAGACTGCTTAGCATCAACCCCTGCACTGATATTGTCAGGAGAAACATTCCAGCCCACCTGGTCAAAGAGATAGAATTCAAATTCGGGAAGAATGAGCATTGTATCAGCAACGCCACAATCTGCCATATATTTTTCCGCTGCAAGAACTATATTTCTGGGATATTGAGCCAAGGGTCTGTTCTGAGGGTTATCAATAATCATAGCGTTACCTGTCATTGATAAAGTGGGAATAGAGCAGAATGGGTCAATAACAGCGGTATCGGGATCGGGAATGAACACCATATCGCTCTTTTCAACAACAGCATAACCATAGTTTGAAGCATCAAAGCCTATACCGCTTTTCATTGTTTCTTCAGAGAAATTTTCTGCAGGGATTGTAACATGGCGGTATTGACCATTGATATCAACCATTTTAAAGTCAACCATTTTAATGTCTTTTTCTTTAATAAGGTTGATGATGTTTTCAATTTTTTTCTGCATAAAAAACAACCTTTCCTATCGTAATTTTGCCTAAAATTATTACATTTTTTATATTAACATAAGCCCTTTTCATTGTCAATTAATGGAAAGGGCTTTTCTTTATTATTTCTTAATTCCTGACACCTGATACATTTCATTGTCAGAAATCATTATATCAATTTCAAAATATGGCTTGAGCATTTCTGATAAATCCTCTGCAGTAGGCAATTCCAAAGAAACTTTTGCCGCTCTTTTTTCATGACGGCTTTGTATTTCTTCTCTGCTCATTGAATGAGCAACAGTAAGTCTGCCACCATCATTAAGATAACCTGCAATATGTTTTATAAGCTTTTCGGGATTCGGAAAATGAGGAAAAGCATTGTAAATCATTATTATATCAAACTTTTTATCAAAGCGATATTCCTCTGCATCTCCACAAATCACCTTGATTTCGGGAAACTTTTCTTTTGCAATTTTCGTCATTTCGGGTGAAATATCAATTCCCGTAACGGAATTCACTTTTCTTTCAAAATAAAATGGGAATAATGTACCTGTCCCGCAAGCAATATCAAGAATATCTTTGCCCTCTTCTACTCCCCCGTTGTCTAATATTTTTTCAATAATTACATCCTTTGGAATTTGCTCAGCATCCCAACCCGCTGCAAGATTATCAAAAAAACTTATAACATCTCTCTTTTCCATATCTATTTTACCATTGAGCTTTTAAAATGCAACTCTCTCATACCCTCAACCTCATCGCAAATTGCTTTAAGGTTACAGGTATCGCAGTCAAAGGTAAGATTATTCATAACCTGATTAAGTGTTTCTGTTATTTCGTGATTTTTTCTTGAAAGGCTTTCAAGTTTTAAATAATCAGCTGCATTTTCAGTTACAAAAACAACCTTAACACCCTTAACTGCAGGATTTTCCTTGTACTTATTTATCAAAAGATTGCCGATTTTTTGAAAATCTATGCCTTTTTTAATTGATGTTTTAGAAACCCGAACACTTTCTTTATGTGCCTTTGCAGATGTTCTTATCATATAACCATCGGGAAAAAAGTGGTATTTTGTATATTCAATTTTTCTTATAAGGTTATATGTTTTCTGTGTTTCTTCTTGTTCCTCGAACTCAACAAAGCATATTCGGGCAAACTTGATGTTTCCTTTTAATTCCTGCAAATCCTTACCGATAACAACAACAGAATCTTCAATATATGATGAAGTTAAAAGGTTAAAACCAACTCCATCAAGCTCAAAAAGTGTTTCCTTTTGAAGAATCACCTGATTATGCCCCACATCTTCCCATGAATTTTCTTTTTCATAGGAATATTCTGTTTTGGGATATGGCTTTATTATTTCAGAAACCTCTTTAATTAAAGAATCAAAAATTTCCATTACAGCTTTTTATCTCTTTTCATATTATCGTAATGCTTACCTAATAAATCGTAAACCTTGCGAACAAGCTTCATATCAAGGTTAAACCAATAAATTGCAAAGGTTAAGAGAAAAAGACCTACAATAACTGCTAATATTATTAAAATAATGTCCATATTAATTCTCCTTTGCGAGACCTTTTTGACGGGCATATTCAGCCGCACCTAAGGCACCCATAAGCTGAGGGTCAGTTGAAAGCTCAACAACCTTGATTTTCAAAACCTTTTCAATAGCCTTTTTAAGACCGTCATTTTTAGCACATCCGCCTGTGAGAGTAATGCTGTCTGTTGCACCTGCTTTTTTTGCCATAACAAAGCAACGCTTTGCAACTGCAAGCTGAATACCTGCGGCAATTTCATCCATAGGCTTACCCTCACCAACAAGGGAAATAACTTCACTTTCTGCGAAAACTGTGCACTGAGCAGTAATCGGAATTGTATTTTTTGCCTCCAAAGAAAGCTTTGAAAACTCAGGAAGAGTCATTTCAAAAGCGTTTGCCATTGCTTCATAGAATCTGCCTGTTCCTGCGGCGCATTTATCATTCATAGCAAAGTTTTTAACTGTACCGTCAGTATCAATGGAAATACCCTTAACATCCTGACCACCGATATCAATTATCGCTTTAACCTCGGGGTTTGTTACGTGAACACCCATAGCGTGACAGCTGATTTCTGATATGTTTTCATCAGCAAAAGGAACCTTGTTTCTTCCGTAGCCTGTACCGATAAGGTAGCTTAATTCCTCTGCAGAATTAAGTCCCTCAACCTGAGCTATTGCATCACCGAGAGCAATTTCTGCACTTGCAACGGGATTGATTTTACTTCTGTTTGTTACATTTGCAACCATCTTACCGTTTTCATCAAGAATAACGCATTTTGTATATGTAGAGCCTACATCGCATCCACCAAAATATTTCATAAGTTTCTATCTCCTTACCAAGCTAAATCGTCTTCAAAGTCAACTAATGAGGGATCAAGGGGTTCTTCCTGCAGAACCGTCTGCATATATTTATTAACCTGCTCTCTCATATCTCGTCTTGAAATTGTTCTTGGGTCCATAAGGTCCTGCTTAACCCAGATAAAGTTAATATCTCTTTCTCTTGCCTGGTCATCAAATATACCTGCAAGACCGTCCATACCCTTGCAGGAAATCTGGTCATACATAATAACCGTATCTGCATTATATTCTTCAACAATTCTCCAGAGCTCGTCAACAACGTTGCGGTAACCGCCCTTTGTATGCTTACGCATAATTGAGCGCTGATATGTTTTTGCCAAATCCTTAAGAGATTGTTCTTTATCTTCTGTGTCAATTTCAAGATAGGAAATCATTGTTTCCATATCCATAACAACATTCATACCCCAGCAGTTTTCAAGCCAGTTCGCAAAGCTTGTATAATAGTTTGCAGGGCAGGACCAAACAACCGCACGATGACGCATTTCCTTTGAAACAGGAGTTTTCTTCTCGTAGGCTTTCATCATAATTTTATTGACTTTTTCATCAACCTTAAGGAATTTCTCATTTGAGCCGCCTGAAAGGTTGAAATAGAAGATTCTGTAAAGCCAGAAGCAAGCACCTGTCATCTGTGGATATGGAGTTTTATTGATATCCCATTTCTGTCTTTCGTATTCAAGCTGCTTGTTATAATCCTTCATTCGTCTGAAATAATTATCCCAATCGAATTTTTCACCTGTCTGATCTTCAATAAATTTAATAAGATCCTTAATTTCATCAACTGCATATTCCTGAACATCCTCACCGTTGTAACGAAGAGGAATACCGAAGCAATGGGTGGGAAGATTGAGTCTTCTGTCAAGGAACGAGGAGTTCATAATTGAACCATCGCAGGGCATATTTGTACCAATCATACAGCAACCCATTTTAGGGTAATCGTCCTCAATAGCAACACCTGCTTCCGCACTGGGAAGAGGGCAAACGTCCGCAGGAACACCAAAGCTTTCTGTTACCTCAAGATAGGGTGGGGTTATCTGCTGGTCAACCATTGAAGAAAGGAATATGGGTAATGTCTGCAAGGGCATTGGAATTAAATTGGGGAAGCCTGTGAAAATTTCATTTGGCACAATTTCATCCATGAGCACTATTTTCTTTGAAAGCTTGTTGCCGGGATTAATTTTTTCATCTGCTCTCAATGAAATATTAATTAGCTTTGTAGTGTGCTTAACTATCATATTGTAATGAAGATGAGCCATACGAAGCTGAGGACCGCGAAGACCTGCAACATGTCTGTCAACAAAAGAGGGTGCAGAAAGGTATGATGCCATCCAGCGATATTTCCAGATACCCTTTACTGTGGAAATAGGTGCTTTAAGCACCATTTTAATCATATCCTTCCAGGTGATGAGCCATCTGTAATAGTCATACATTGTGTCTTTCAAACCACGCCATTCTCTGTGCTTGAGTATGGCGGTATGCTCTTTATAAAGCTTACCGTAGTTTTTCATTTATTGCTCATCTCCTTTGCTTTCTGAATTTTCTTGATTTCAAGGCTTTCAACAAAAGCCTGAACTCTTGTACGAAGCTGACCTGATGCAGAAGCAGTATATTGACGGTCAACTGCCGCAGTGGGCACACCATAATCATTAGTCATTATGTAGGAAGCGAGAGACCTCTCGTAACCCCAATATTCGCAGAATTTAAGCTGTTCATACATAACGCCGTCTGCATGGTATTCGTCAACAAGGTGTTTAACATAATCTCTGCGTTCCTGAACCTTTTCGTGACTCATAAAACGAGGACACTGACTTGTTTTAAGATAATGAGTACAAATCTGAGTAAGAATATCTTTTTCTTTATCAATAATAATTTCCTGTCTTCCGGGTAAAGCACCGAAGCAGAATCTGTCTGCAACCACAAGTGCACCACTGTCTTCAATAAGAGAAGTAAAATCAGGGTCATCCATTTCAGAGCCAACAACAACAATTTTTGCTCTGTAATTTTTCTTCTGGTCAGGTTCTCTGCTTTTAAGCTCTTCTGCAGTTTCTCGAAGTGCGGGAAGAATAAGAGCTTTCGGGCAACAATATGTAATAAGGTTTAAAATATGATATTCATATCCCGTAATTCTCGGATTTTCTTCTTTTCTGTAATTTCCGATTTCTGTCATAATTCGGCAAACCTCATTATGCTCTTCAACCGCTTTAAGAAGAGCTTCATCTGAGGTATCAACTCCATAAACCTCTGTTAACATATCAAGAATTTTAACTCTGGTCTGCTTTACATAGTGCTTTATTGTATGCTCCTCAATTTTAAAGGGGGCATCAAGAAATGTAAGAAAAAATTTATCATTTGGAACTAAATCAAGAAGCTCGAAATGCTCTGCAGCTCTGTTCATTTCAGAACAGGTTTCAGAAGCAAGCAAAGCGTTAAGGAAGTTATATCCGCCCTCAATAGCTCTTTCAAGAATAGCCTTTGAATAACCGCAAAGGAAGTTGCTCATATAGTATGTTGCAATATCCATTGAGCCTGTTCTGGGTGCACGAAGCCTTACGGAAAAACAATTCCCGCAGTTAAGAAGCACCTCTGGAATATGATAGCAGGTGTAACCCAAAGCAATTCCGCCATCTTCTTTTGCTTTTTTAACAAGGTCATTATTTGCTTCCTGCAAAAGATTTTCAAAATAATAAAGATGTTTTAAATCTTTCATAGCCTACTCCTTATTCAATAATGCCTAATTTTACAAGTGCTTTCCTTGCACCCTCAACCACATTTGAGTTATCGGGAAGCGCGATTATATTTTTACCCTCAATATCATATATTGCTAAATTACTGTCGTTTTCAATATATGAAAGGACGGGTATACCGTTTGTATTTATATGGTCAATAACATTTTTATCAGGAAGTCTGTTTATAATTGCACCGATTTTCTTATACATAACAAGCTCATCTGCAACACTTTTTATTGTAGAAATAACCTGTGTACCTTTTTTAGAAGCATCACTTATAAGAAGAAGGTGTGAAACCTTTTCCATAACTCTTCTGTTAATCTGCTCAATGCCTGCTTCACCATCAATTACAACATAATCAAACTCTTGCGAAAGTATGCTGATAACTTCTTTTAAATATGTATTGATTTTGCAGTAGCAGCCTGCACTTTCAGGTCTGCCCACAGCAATAAATGCAAAACCGTCTGTTTCAACAAGTGCATCAAAAATTTTGTATCTCGCCTCACCCAAAAGCTCAATAGCAGCTTTAACCTCGCCATCTTCAACTGTTTCAACAATTTCTTTTCTTATATCGTCAATAGTGGTTTTAACCTCTATGCCCAATGCAGTTGAAAGCCCCACTGCAGGGTCTGCATCAATGGCAAGAATTCTTTTATCGGGGTAAGCCTCAACAAGAAGCTTAACTATTGCCGCGGAGATTGAAGTTTTTCCTACTCCGCCCTTTCCTGAAAGTGCGATTATTGCTTTATTTTCCATAATATCACCTGACATATATATTTATTTGATTATATCACTCTGTGATTTTCTTTTCAACAAATCTAAAAACAATTTGACATATACTGTCGAAAAAATTATACTTTTATTAATATCTTTTTCGGAGGGTCACTATGGAAAATCAGAAACCGATAATAGAGCTTGAATTATACCTTATACGCCACGGGCAAAGCCAGGGAAATGTTGGCTATGATAGAGAAAATTTAACACCCCAAGAGCGCCACGACCCCATATTAACCGAAAAAGGAGTTAAACAGGCACAGCTTGCAGGTAAGCATTTATCAAACATTGATTTCGATAGAGTTTATTCAAGCGGACTTCTCAGAGCCGTAAGAACTGCAACGGAAATTCTAAAAGAACAGCCGACGGAAAAACCTTTATATATCTTCCCCCATTTAGCAGAAGCAGGTTTAAGCGCAGAATATGAAACAACCTTGGAAACGATTCACGAAATTAATTCTAAAGCAGTTTTATCTCCCGAGCTTGACCCGAGCACACCGCTTCTTATTCCCTCCGACAATAAAGATGTTGCAGGTCTGTTCAAAAGGGCAAGGTTCATTTTGGAGCATCTTAACGAAAACTTTAACAAAGGTGAAAAAATCGCCCTTGTTTGCCACGCAGCATTTTTAACATTTATCGTATTCTCCATAATGGGCTTCACTACCGAAACACCATTTTACGATATAAATTTTGCTAACACAGGCATAACCCGAGTAATCTTCTACAAAAAAGGCACAAATCCTTATGGTAATGTGGTTTTTGATTACATAAACAATACAGAACATTTAGGGGATATATAAAATTGACCGTCTTGGTATTTTCCAAGACGGTTATTTTTTATTCTTCAACTTTTTTCTTTCTATCGTGAACAATCATTCCAACGATTGTAAACACAAGTAGAACTACGTGGGTAATAAGTGCACTGTAGGATTCTGAAAGAATGTCATACACGCCCCATAAGGTAATGTTGAAAAGTGTCCAGAATCTATATTTTGCACCGCTTGACTGACCAATGCACATAACAAAGGTAAGAGAAGCAACTATTGCAAGAATTCCAAGGGGATTAAATCCTCCAACTACAAGGTTGCAAACAATAAATGCCATACAATATATTACAATCAACCACTTTGGCAAGGGCTTATTCTTTGAATCAAAGAAATAGTTAATTATTGACTGAATTGCACCTATATAGCAGGATGCTGCGCCGTTTAAACCGCTTCCACCAACAAGATAGCTTGTTGCAATAAGGGCATTAGCACAAAAAACAAAGAAAAGCGTTTTCTTCATTTTTTCGCCTTTGATAAGGGAAGCTGTAATCATTGAAGCCATGCCTAAAAGGCTTAGTATGTAAGATAAAATTTCCATAATTGTTGTCCTTTATTACTTAAGAGGTGAAACGAAAAGGAATTCGTCTGCAATCATAAACTGAGGATATTTCTCGAAGCTATTAATTGTAGGTTGAGTTTCACTTTCAAGAAGAGTGAAAGTAAATTCACTGAAGCCTGTTCTGTAATCAGCTGCGACGTGGGGAGCATCTTTAACAAACCAAGTGTTATCTTTAAACACTGCAGTTGAAGCATCAATTACATTATCGGGAGAAATATATTTGGGATCTGCGTTTTCAATATAACCCTTTGAAAGAGTTTCGCCTAAAGGTGCAATTGTAGCAAAGTTTGAGGTAAGCTCCGCTTCAAGCACATTATCACCATTAAGGTTTGCTTTTTCATAAACAGGAACAAGACCTGAATTGTAGTTTGAAACGAATGAAATTTTAACGCCGTCAGCCATTGCTTTTGAAAGAGTATCCTCTGTGCTGAAAACGAAATCTTTAACACCGTCAATTTTATCGAGAAGAACGGGATAGTCCTCTTCATGACCGCCGAAAATATTTTCCACACCGCTTTCAAAATCCTCATCAGGACAAAGAGCCCAGAATCCGCAGAAAGCACCAAGACTATCACGAAGCATTAAATCATTACCTCTGTCAAAGCTCTCGGAAACCATATCGTTGGCAATGTTTGCAATAAAATCTACAACGCCGAGCATATCAAAAATACCGATAAAGATTTTAAGGAAAACATTATCGCCGGTTGCTCCATTTATAAATTTAACAAGCACATCGCCATCAAAAACAATTCTTCCGTTAAGAGCATCTCCGCAAACATAGGTTCCGTTCTGAGCACCTGAAAGGAATACTGCAGATTCAACATTATATGTGCCGTAGTAATAGAAATAAGCAGTTGTAACCATACCGCCCATTGAAGCGCAAATGATATTTACTTTATCTTTACCACTGTTTCTTCTGGCAGTTCCGATTAAGCTATGAAGCTCATCTGCAATCTGCTCGGGAGTTTTTCTCCAGTCATAAGTAAAGAAATATGTATTCTCGGCTCCATATTTATCAACAGCAGTTTTCACAATACCCTCTTCACCGCCATCGGGAAGACTTGCAACAAATTCGGGGTAGCTCGCCATTGATTCAGGATACTGCTTCATAGAAACATCGTAATACTTTGAATTACCCTCTTTATCACAGGAAATAGGGTCAAAAACTTCTTTTGCCGCCAAAAAAGCTCCGTCTAATACAGAATCTACCTTTTTAAGCTTAAGCATACCCATAAAGCCATCCATCAAAGCAGAAAAAATAGTTGATGCACTGACATTAAGAGCCTTTTCACCATTTTCATAAGTAAGACCTGCAAAATCAATGCCTCTTACAATAACAACCGGGTTGCCGTCATAATTTTCAGACGCAGCTACAGTCTTTTGAGCTGCTAAGGCAGGTATTGTAATTGTAAAAAGCATTACAATTGCTAATAAAACAGAAATTAACTTTTTCATATTTCCATTCCTTTCAAAACATTCCTATGATAATCCTACAATAAACTTACATAATTTGTCAAGAAAAGTGGCTTTTTTCTTTAGATTTATTTCTATTTACTTATTTAAATTTTAGTAGTATAATAATTCCATTGTGTGTGAAAGGATTTGATATAATGAAATACATTGGATTTGCATTACTTGCTGTTCTGGCAATTTTGGTGCTTTTGATTATAATTGCCGCCACAAAAGCGGTAAAAATCAAAGCAAAGCCCAACACAAATGCACCGGCAATTAACCCAACCGAAGCAGAAGCAAATGATTATGCTAAAAAGCTTTCCGAAATGGTTAAGGTACCCACTGTATCTTTAAGAGGTAACACAGACCTTTCAGAATTTTATAAGCTTCACGAAGTTATGAAAACTAACTTTCCTCTTGTTTTCTCAAAGCTTGAATGCACCGAAATTGAAGGTAACCTTCTTTTCCGTTGGCCCGGTAAGGACCCCAAAAGAAACGGACTTCTTCTGATGGGCCATCAGGACGTTGTTACCGCTGATGAGCCTAACTGGGAGCGTGACCCCTTCTCAGGCGAAATTGCAGACGGCAACATCCACGGCAGAGGCTCAATGGATTGCAAATCAACTGTTTTCTCAGAATTTCAGGCTATCGAAGAGCTTCTTGCTGAAGGCTTCGAACCTCCTTGCGATATTTACCTTGCAACTGCTGTTGATGAAGAAATATCAGGCGATGGCGCACCAAAGCTCGTTAACTACTTAAAAGAAAAAGGCGTTCACCTTGATGTTGCAATGGATGAGGGCGGTGCAATTCTTAAGGACCAGCTCCCCACAATGAATGGCTGGTGTGCAGCAATCGGTCTTCTTGAAAAAGGTTATATCGACCTTAAGGTTATCGCTAAAGGCAAGGGCGGTCACTCCTCCACTCCCAAGAGCAACACTCCCCTTGCAAGACTTTCAAAATTTGTTGCAGATATTGAAAAAGATAAACCCTTTAAAGCAGAAATTTCAGGCGCAGTTTATGCTATGCTTGATGAAGCCGCACCATACTTAGGCTTCCCGCTTCGTATGGTTCTCGGAAATATGTGGCTTTTTAAAGGCTTACTTACAAAAGTTCTTCCTATGGTTTCACCAATGTGCAATGCTTTTGTTAAAACCACTTTCTGTTGCACAATGGCAGAGGGCTCACAAACTCCCAACGTTATCCCCTCAGAAGCATATATCGTTTGCAACTTAAGAACTTCTCCACATCAGAATGTTGAGGAATCTCTCGCAGTTCTCAAGAAATATGCCGATAAATATGACCTTGAATTTGAAATTATTCACGCAAGAAACGCTTCAAACACTGTTGACTACAAGGGCGAGGAATTCGGTTATCTTAAAAAATGCCTTAACGAATGCTACCCCGATGCAGGTGTTATTCCCTACTTGATGACAGGCGGTACAGACTGCCGTCACTATGAAGAGGTTGCAGATAACTGCTTACGCTTCTGCCCCATCAAAATGAGCAACGCTCAGCTTGCAGCTATGCACGCAGCTAACGAAAGCATTGGAGTTAAAGAGGTTGCGGATTGCGTAAAATTCTACAAATACTACATAAAAAATCATAAATAATATTTTTGGCTACCTGCTCATTTTTGAACAGGTAGCCATTTTTTTATTTATTTACATCTCTTAATATACAAGCACCGTCTCTTGTGTATTGAACAACAGTCATTGAAATGTTATCGAGGGAGAAGAAAAATTTTCGGGTTTCCAAGCCTAAAGCGGTAGGAATAAGATATTCAAGCATTCCGTGATGACTGAAAACCGCAACTCTGTTGCCGTATGTATAGTTTTCTTTTATATAATCAATCACCTTTTGTGCGCGCAGATTATTATCTTCAACTGACTCGCAACCGAATTCATATTCCTTTGTACCAAAAAGCTTTTTGCACATTTTAGTGTTTTTATAATATTTCTGCAGATATTCCTCGCTGCAACCAAAATAACCGGGAGTGCAACCACATTCAATAAGCTCGGGGCATATATGAAGAACGGGATTATCTGACTTTGCCTTGCAAACACCCGTTGCCGTTTTGAAGGCTCTGAGAAGCGAGCTCGAAATAAAGCCATCTATCTCCACATCCTTCAGCTTTTCACCCAATATATCGCATTGCTTTTCACCGAATTCGGTAAGCTCGCCATCGCAATTATCACGGTCACCAATATCTTTATAATTTGTTTCCGCGTGCCGTATAAAAATTATTTCTAATAAATCCTCATTTTTCAGATTTTCCATTTTTTCTGTTCCCCTCTTCATCGAAATTCTTTTTCAAAGCTTTTTCTGTTAAAATGATTGATACTACTATTGGTACGAGCTGTACTATGGTAATCACTGAACCGAGTATGCCTACTGTGTCTTCATCCTTACCTATTACAAAAAGCAACGCCAAAACTGAAACAGATAACAAAACCAATCCCCATTTAAACCATATATTTCCTATGTGCTTATGTGCAAATTTCCAGGTTTCTTCATTTTTCATTGAAAGATTTGTTCTGTAACCAAAAAGATAGTTTATATTTTTAGGAGTTTTTTTAATAAAATATTTGCCGAAAAGAATCATAATAACAGGTATCAGCAAAATCATTGCTAACATAAAAAGCCAAAAGCCCATATAACCACCTCAACTAACTAACATTTCCTGCTGTTCCTTATAAAATTTCTGAACACTGATGAATGCACCTATTACACAGTAAAGAGCATAAACGCCATATATGAGATAGGTTGTTTCCTTATAATCATTTATAACCATTTGTATATTAAGAAAAACACCGACTATACATTGAATAATCCAGAGATATGTGTATTCAATGTAAGCAAGCATTGTTAAAACGGGTATTACAAAGCCGAATATAAATGAGCAGCTATCAAGAATTGCGTATTCATAATCAAAGTGCATAAATACTGCCGCCATTATTGTCCAGACAACAAGAAACGCTACACTCCAGACTATTCTCATTTTGGTTGTCATTTTTCTGAATATTGCAGTTTTCTTATAGGCATTTTTCTTCCAGCGGAAAAATGTCATTAACTGAACAGGGAAGCTGAATAAAATCGCTGAGGCTGCAGAAGCATAAACACCCATATAAATATATGCCGCCGTATAAATAAGTGAGTTTATTGACCCTATCAATGGACCAACTCTGTTTGCCTCTGACTGAAACGCCATTACAAAAAGCGACACAAACAAGGGTATCATCAGAAAAATTTCCTGCTTACACACAATTCCTGCAACAAGAATGGCAATACCTGTTGCTACTATAATGATTATTTTAGAATTTTTCATAGTTTATATTCTCTGCAAACAAATAACCCAATTTAATAGTACAATCCGAATCATAATGGGCAAAATCAACCTCTTCTTCAGGTTCTTTTAATGTAACAAGCCCCTCTGCTATTGTGTCTATATAAATGCTGTTACGAGTATTCTTTGCGTGCTCTTCTTTCCACTGATTTATCTCTTTATAATACTTCCATACATCTGAAATTCCTGCATCAATACAGGTGCAATTTTCCATATATTTTCCAAACTTTTCATTTAAGTCTTTTAACAGATTTTCATATCGCTCCCCATATTTTTCAACAGTATCTGTTTCCAAAGCATCGCTTTCACCTTGCATCCAGCAAAAAGCACAGATTTCAGGCTCATATCCTTGATTTTCCAGAATGGAAATGCTTTCATCAAGAATTTTTACAAGCTCGTTAAAGCACCATCCGCCTTTGCGATAAAATTCGCTTTCGGTATCACCAAAACCAAAGGATTCTTTCTGATACTCTCCTTTGCAAGAGGGCGGCAACCAATCGTAGAAAATATTTGTTCCGCCAACGGCAGATTTTACAATGAAAAATTTATCCTCAGGATACTTCTCACTTAAATAATCTGCAATGCCAACCTCAGGACCAAATGTATCTTTTCCCTTTTCGGCACAACCGAGAGTAGTTTTAACAAAGCCGTTGCTCTTCATATCGTGGGAATAATAATTCATTAAAATGTTATCGTACCCTAATTTAAACTTTTCTACCTTTTCACTGCTGAAATGGCTCGATAAATATTTTGTATGAGCAACCCCAACCGCATTGGATTGCCCGGCTAAAATGATAATTTTTGCTTTGTTCATAAAATCACCTGCTTGTGAGTTTATATTATCATACAAAAAATGGTTTTTCAACAATTTGCAACAAAAGCACACCGGTTGGTGTGCTTTTGTTCACTCTTGATTTTCACAAACATATACATAATGTTCATCAAAATCGTCATATTCTTTATCTTCGCCATTATCACCTTCACCAAGGATTTCATCTGGGTAATTTTCTACTAACCACAGATATTCATTGCCTTCGTCATCCTCAAAAAGCTGTACCTTATCATACTGCAAAGACTGATCCCAATTTGAAAGACCATCTGTTCGTGAGTCTTTCCATATTTTTGCGCCGAGAACTTCAACAGGCTCCGCATCCTCAGGCAACTCATCAATTCTGATATAAACATCATCTTGGTATGTAATTTTGGAATAATCAGCCGCAACCAATGCAGGTTTATCTATGTCAACGAACAATACTGAAAACACAAAAATATCAAGCAACATAATTACAATAAATGCAACTACACCCATAACCACTGAAGCAAGACATCCACTGAAGCACCCTAATTTTTTACCTTTATTTCGTTTTTCTGTTTTTTCTTTATAATATTCGGCATTTATAATATTCTTTTTTAGAATATGGGGTTTACATAGATGCTTGAAATACATACCTCTTAATGGATATGAGATTATCATATATATAAAATCCATTCCTAAATCGGATGCAATCCCTATTTTTTTATATTTTTTAATTATTTCTTTACTGTTTTTTCCTTTGGCATAAACAAGCTCTGCTTTAATATTTTCATCACAAACAACTTTAGGATAGCTAATTTCAAAATCTTGAAAAATCCAGGTTTTATCGCCTAAATCAAACATATCAAGCTCTACAGTAATAACTGATTCAGGTGTAATATTTGAAATTTTATAGGTACAGTCAGCCTGTAAAACCAAATCCAGAATCTCATTTGTCGCTTTTTTAAATAACTTTACAGCTATCTTTTCTTTCAAATCAGGTTCTTCGCTCAATATACCATCAAAATCCTCTTCCCTTAAAATTTCACCTGTAATTTTAAGAGTAATTGAATCCGCTGTATCTTCGATTTCAATCCATTTGCTTTCGTCATATTCAATTAAATGAGTTTTGCCGTTTATATCAATTTTCATTTCCATACAGAAACTATTTACGATACAAATCCTTTTTACTCCATCCTTACTTGCAGAAAAAATATCTTCAACTGTCGTATCAAGGGCAACTGCCAGCTTTTCAAAGGTTTCGATTCTCGGAAAAGCCTGTCCGTTTTCCCATTTAGAAATTGATTTATCAGAAACATCTAACATTTTTGCAAGCTCACCCTGAGTAAGATTTTTATTTTCTCGCAATTTGCAGATGTAATTTCCGAATTTCAACATATTCACGGCAATCACCTCTACAACCATTGTACTGATTTTTCACCTTTTTGCAAGAAAAACGAGGTAGAATTTAATTAGAAATAATAAATACCCTCTGATTATCTACTTTTACTGTATTTTAAAAGTATTCCGCCCTTTACTATCAACAACAAAAATGCAATAACCACTGCATAAGCTTCCCTTGTCAGAGAAAGAAATATAACCATAAAAACATTTATTACTATTGAAAGAAACTGAAGAAATTTATTTGCTTTTTCATTGTGTAATTTAGTTTCTATTAATTTTACCAAGCCAACAACAAAAAGAGAAATAAACATAACCCAATAAATAACCAAATTTATTGAGGTTGTTTCATAATAATTTAATAAGTTCACTGAATAAACAAAACCATCAATGGTATTGGGGTAGAGAGGCAAAACAACAAGAATAAAAGAAAATAAATCTACAATTCCGAATAATAAATCGCATATATTCCTTATATTTGATTTGTTTTCTTTTTCTGCTATTGAAAGCAGTTTTTCTCCCGATAATAAATCATCAATTGAAACCTCAAAGAACTTCGATAATTCTTTTAAAGATTCTATGTTGGGATACCCTCTTCCCGACTCCCATTTTGAAATAGCAGTTCTGGAAACATACAAAATTTCTGCAAGCTCTTCCTGCGTTAAACCTTTATTTTTTCTCAATTCCTGCAATTTTTCATTAAATTCCATAATGTTATTCCTTTGTAAATATAAAATAATCCCACACTCAACAGAACAGAACCTATAATATCTGTTAACCAATGAACGCCCGAAATTAATCTTCCCACCACCATAAATATAGTAAATATTGCGGTTATACTTGCAATTATTCTCTTTATTTTAGCGTTTTTTAATCTGTGATTTGCCTGAAAAACAAGAGTTGGCATAACAGATAAAATCAATAAAGTTGTTGATGATGGGTAAGATACTTCAAGAAATCCATTAATAAGAATCGGTCTGTAATTAATTGGTATCATTTCAAAAATAAGATACCCACTTATTACTATAACATAATATATGCCTAAAGCTATAATGTCAAAATCAACCTTAAATAAACTTTTTCTTTTTATCAATTGAATAAATCCCACACCGCCAAAAAACATACAAATAAATATTGGTACAAGACCTAACCAATCGGTAATATTATAAATTGTCATATTCACTCCTGTTACTGAATGAAAGAAAGTATTTATCGTTGCAAATCCAATTTCTGTTGAGTTCACTCCTTCAGGTTTCACATCTATTATCTGAATAAGCCAGGTCAATAAAGCAAATGCAATAATAAAACCAATACCCAAAAACAATAATTTTCTTTCCTTTGTTTTCATATCTTTTTTCCTTTCTTTTTTCAATTTATATTTAAAAATTAACAGAAAAAAGACTGAATATAAAGAATTTTCGCAGAACAATTGTGATACTTTTCGTGTCAAGGATAAAAAAATAAAGGATACCGGATGGTATCCTTTATTTTTTAAATAATTTTTCCTTTAAACTTTTAAAAGCATTATTTTTAGTTTTATTTATAGTTTTAATTTTAATAGGTGTGGGATTCGGCACTTCTAAAACCCAAGGTAATCTGATATTTGTAACAGAAAGTGTGAAATACTCTCCTGTTTGTTCGTTTGGTGAAGCAAAACCTTCGGTAACTATGACATTTAAAAATAAGTTGTCGTAAACATCAATTTCATACTCAGACATATTAATTACATTACCGCAAACCGTATAATCTACATTCAAATAATCAATAAAACCTTCGTTTTCAACGCTCATTATTTCGTCAGGCTTTGAAATATCAACACCAAAATCCACTAAAAATTCTTTAAGTTTAGGAAGTTCTTTTGCTATCTGCTTATAATAATTACGGCAACAAACACAGTCACACAAGGAATGAGTATTATAATATTCTTTTGTTTTTTCTATATCAACAGAGAATTTGTAATTATTTTTCTCGATTAAAACCATAATATCGTTCCTTATTCAAGTTGTTCTATATAAACAATTATATTACCGTAAGATGAATCATAATAAATGTACCCTATTTTCAGATGTTGTCCATTCCCCTCAATAACACCCCCATGTGATTTGGCGTTATTATAACCACATATTTCAATAGAATCTGAATAAGAAAATTTAACGCCGTTAATTTCAAAAGATTCTATACTTTTACCTTCATACGGCATTGGCACAAAATTCTCTACAACCCCATCTATAATTTCATAGTTTCCCTTTTCATATTCCTCTGCTATTTTTTTATGCATATCAAAAGAAGAGGCTATATCAATAACATTATAAACCACTAAAAAACACAAACAAATACCAGAAATCACCTTTATAACTTCATAAGGTGTATCTTTGTATTCTTTATTTTTACATTTTATAAAAACTGTCAGCAAAAAAGCCAACAAAATTAATTGAAAACCAAAATCAAAGTAATCAAATTCAAAATTTGTAGGTATTTCATATAAAATATTTTCCATATTTACCTCAAACGATTATTTAATACTAAAATTATAACATAGATAAAAAGAAAAAGCAAAATACACCTACTACGACAACTACGGTCAGAAATATGGTCGGCTCATCTGCCGTAAACAAATTGTCGTGAATTGGAGTTCTTCTAGAGAGTAAAAAAATAAAGGATACCGGATGGTATCGTATTTTAATTCTTTCCTAACTTCTACGACAACGACGGTCAGAAATATGGTCGTCTCACTCGCTATTCACTTCGTGATTCTCCCTATTTCTTCCCATTTCGCCCTCCCTGCCTCGTCCACCGGACGCGGTCGGGCTCAATGCAGTTAACAGCCGTCGACTGATAACTTTGAATTGTCTTAGTTTAAGTTCTATTTAAAGGTAAAAAAATAAAGGATACCGGATGGTATCCTTTATTTTTGGCGCCTCAAGTAGGACTCGAACCTACGACAACTCGGTTAACAGCCGAGTGCTCTACCGACTGAGCTATTAAGGCATTTTGTGTCGGCATCGCCCTATTTTCCCAA
>SVOP01000101.1 GCA_015066325.1 Oscillospiraceae bacterium | reverse complement strand
TGTCAAATTACAAACTTGTTATCTTTTTAATGCAATATATTTTTCCCTTGTGGCAATGCCTCCTCTTATATGCCTTTCCTCTTTATTTACATCAAGAACCTTTCTGACCTCCCCATATAAAGCAGGGTCTATTCTTTTCAGTTTTGTTGTTATATCGCTATGAACGGTGGATTTTGAAATACCGAATTTTTTAGCCGCCGCTCTTACCGTAGATTTACTTTCAGTTATGTATCTTCCGAGTTCAATTGCCCTCTCATCATAGTCATTAAACATAAAAATCCTCCCATATATTTCTATACAAAATATATGGGAGAATCTGTTTAATTATTACTTTTTTAATTGAGCAATTGAATTTTTGTCAGATTGCGTGGAGTTGGCTTTTTGTGACCACCCGAAGCGTATAAAGATACGCGAGCTTGGTGGCACAAAATGACAAATACGCGTGATATGACCACTTTTAATTTTTCGTCAGATTGCGTGGAGTTGGCTTTTTGTGACCACCCGAAGCGTATAAAGATACGCGAGCTTGGTGGCACAAAATGACAAATACGCGTGATATGACAAAAATTATTCGCCCTTCATTCCGAGAAGCTCTACTGTTCCATCATAAACTGCCTGTGAAACCTTGATCGAATCAAAAATTGCTGCTTTGATATCGTCATCAGTTGCACCAAGCTCTTTTGAGAAACGGTCAGGGATAAAGAGGTTTATACCCATAATATCTGCAAGTCCGTCAACATCAATGCCGCTTTCAATACCCTTTTCAGCGTATTCCTTCTTAACGCCGCCAAGACCCATTCTCATCATCCAGGGAGCAACGCTGATAATTTTTCTGTTTTCGCCCATACCTCTTGCGGCATAAACGATTTTAAGGAATTCCTTCCATGTAAGGTTATACATACTTATGGGCCAAGCCTTTGCGCCTTTTGATTTTTCTGCAGCACCAACAATAACCTCACCAACCTGACGAACTGTAAGCATTGCAGTACCGCCACCGGGGTACATTGTGAAGGGAAGCTTATCCATTCTCTTAATCTGCTCGATAAGAATAACCCAAACGGGCTTTCTGCCGGGCTGAGTACCGAAGATATATGGAAGCTCAAGAACTGCTACATCGAAGTTTTCGTCTGCAAAGGAGAATGCAACATTTTCCTGATCGATACGGCTTCTGATGTAGGGATGCTTCTCTGTAAGCTTCATATCGGGACGCTCTTTTGCAAGGTATGCAAAATAAGAACCGAGAATAACTGCACTCTTAACGCCAACCTCTTTACAAAGAGGAAGAATTCTTTCAAGAGGCTGAATGTTATATTTGTAGTATGCATCGTAAACAGGTGCAGGGAATTCAACTCTTTCATCAATACCTGCTGCGAAAACGAAGCAATCGTGACCTTTGAGGAGCTCACGGATTTCGTCATCTGTTTTCTCATAGATATTGCAGAATTCGAGCTTCATTTCCTGAGGAATGGGAGCACCTTCGGGAAGAGGAGGAAGAGCAACGCTTGTTACCTCGTGACCTCTTTCAATAAATATTCTTGCGGCTTCACAGCCAAGAAGACCTGTACCGCCAATCATAAAAATTTTCATTCTGTAACCTTCTCCTTAAAGTTATCAAAGATTTCAGGACCATAAACATTGTTTTCGCCTTCGCGGTCCCAAACCTGTGCAAAGAATGGGTTGATTCTTGCTTCTTCATCATAGTTCCAGGGCCAGGGAAGCTCAGCAGGACACCAGTGACCACCCTTAAGAACAAGGTTGGGAGACATTTCAAATTCGTTGCCTCTTGCACTTACCCATTTAACAGGAGTGTACATATCAACGATTTCAGTTGCAAGACACTTACCGCCTCTGAATTCTGCTGCTTTCTGAAGGTCTTCAAGAGTAAGAGAGTCGAAATCCTTTGTTTCGTCATAACCATGGTCGAGAACAACAACATCATCTGCAGTTGTCTGCTTTGCAGGAATAACAATATCGAAATCCTCCCATTTTCTCGGAAGCTTCTCATATTCTTCCATGCTGCCATAGTAAGCTTTCATTCTTACATCAACTTTATTAGCTGCCCACCAGAGTGTACCATACTCAGGAGTTTCTGCAATTTTCTTCATCCAGAGCTTCTTAAGGATGGGTGCAAAGGGCTTTGCAAGGAATGCTAATTTATAGTAGGATTCAACATTCTTCATCATGCCCTTGAAATAATCAGCAACAGGAATATTCGCACGGAAGTGGCAATATTTTTCAAGGTCATCACCATCGTAGTACCACTGACCGTGGAAGTTACGGGTTGTAAACCAATGGGGGTCAAAGAGCTTTTTGGGTGACCCAAGACCAAGTGTACCGAGAAGAAGCTCTTCAAATTCGTAGTTAGTAATTCTATACTGTTCACCTGAACCGATGTTATAGAAGCGTCTCCAGAATTCTTCGGGAATATCATCACCGCAAACATTTGCAAGAAGACGACCTGAATCTTCAACAGTTGCCCACTCAAGCATACCATTGATCGGAACATGGTACATAATAGGCTCAAGGTTTTTGAGAATTGCAGGGTAAAGAATACCTGACTGACGAAGAGATACCCAATGCTTAAGACCTGATTCTGCAAAAACAGCCTCTGCCTTAATCTTACTGATAGCATAGTGGTCATAAACGCTGACTTTAAGAGGGTCACCTGTTCTACCCCAGTGGATAGGAGCATTTCTGTCGCCTGTTTCGGCAACTGTGCCTATGTAAACAACCTTAATATCGTCGGCATTGGGCTGAGCCTTAACAGCGTTAACAATGTTCTGAGCTGCAGTAACATTTGTTTTCTGAGTTTTAACGGGATAGTAGTCAGCTGCGGGAGAAACCATACCTCCAACATGAAGAACATAGTCTGCGCCTGTTACACATTCTAAAACATCTTCATAGTTTGTAAGGTCACCCCAAACAAGCTTAACTGAAGGATCGTTTTCATAATCCTTGAATTTGTCCTTGTTTTTCTGGCTTCCTCTGTTAAGAAGAACGATATTATAAAGATTCTTCTTAGCATAGAGTTCCTTGAAACCTGCCCATCCCATTGTACCTGATGAACCGGTTAAGAATACGGTTTTTTTAGACATAAAAAACACCCCATCTTTCCAAAAATTTATACAGTTTATATTATACAATTAAATAACATATTTTGTCAACAATGAATGATAAATTGTTAACACATTTCAAGCTACCGGTCTCCAGTTGCCAGCCACCAGTATTAAAACAGCAACTTTTTATCTTCTTAATTTATTTTTAACTTGTTGACAATTCCAAAAAACAGAACAATATAGTTGTTATAAAAAACTATTAACTGGTAGCTGGAGACTGTCAGCTGTCAGCTGGCAGCTGGCAGCTAAAAAACGACTTGCTCTCGCAAGTCGTTTTTTCACCATTCAAATTCAGGTCTTCGATTTTCCACATGCTTTGCGGCTTTGAGAAGGAACTTTCTCATTGGCTCCATTTGTCTTATGAAGAAGGTTAATTCCTGAAGAAAATCTTCAAAGTCATCAATATCTTCATCGGGTATGAAATAAATCATTTCCCAATTTTTCATTTTTATATATTCTGCTGCAGGGTCATCGGCAGAAAAGCCACGGGGCATTGATTTGAGCTTATCACCGTTTACAGAAATATTTGTTTCTTTAAGTATCTGCTGAAACTCGTCAAAATGCTTTGAAATATAGTGGCGGATGTTATTCATTTTTGCGGTGGTATCGCACCATAAACCCGTTCCGAAGCAGGAACGTCCGGGCGCAACGCACAAGAAATATCCGATAGGTAACCAGGATTTTCTATCGGGTGAAATATAGGCTCTGAATGAGGGGTTATATGGCGGTCCGTTTTTATGAAAGCGCATATCACGGGCAACACGGTACATCCACTCTCTCGGCTCCATATACATTATAGCTTTACCGATATCGGGTGCTTCATCGTTTATTACAAAGCGGAGCCTATCAATAAACCCTAAAAAGTCTTTTTTAGCCAAGTCATATTCATCATGGTTTTCGTGAAACCAGGTTCGGTTATTATTTAACTGCAGATTGTAGCAGTAATTCAATATTCTTTTAAAATCCATTTTTAAATCCTTTTTGTAAAAAATTATAAAAATAAAATATCATATTGGTTTTTAAAATGCAATAATATTATTGACAAGAATTAATTAAATACAGTAAAATGAGTTATAGATTTTTAGCCCTTGGAGGTATTATATATGGCAGTTTTCAGACCCTTTAAAGCACTAAGACCCACACCCGAGTTTGCTTCTCGTGTTGCGGCTCTCCCCTATGATGTTATGAACAGCGCAGAAGCAAAGGAAATGGTTGTTGGTAACCCTTATTCATTTCTTCACGTTGATAAAGCAGAAATAGATTTGCCCGAGGGCACAGACCTTTATAGTGCTGAGGTTTATGCAAAAGCAAAAGAGAATCTTGAAAAGCTTGAAAAAGACGGTATCTGCGCTATGGATGAAGCCCCCTGCTTCTATGTTTATCGCCAGATTATGAACGGCAGAGAGCAAACAGGTCTTGTTGGTTGCGCATGGGTTGATGATTATATTGAAAACCGCATAAAAAAGCACGAATTAACCCGTGCAGATAAGGAAGCTGACCGTATCCGCCACGTTGACACCTGCGATGCAAACACAGGTCCTATCTTTCTTTGCTACAGAGATAATGAAAAGGTTAATGCTATAATCGAAGAGCAGAAAAAGAGTGCTCCTGTTTATGATTTTGTAACAGAAGACGGTATTTCAAATACAGTTTGGGTAATCGACAACGCAGAAACCTGCAAAGAGCTTTCCGAGCTTTTAGGTAATGTTGGGGATTTCTATATTGCAGACGGTCATCACAGATGCGCAAGTGCCGTTAATGTTGCAAAAATGCGTCGTGAACAGAATCCTGACTTTGACGGAACAGAGGAATTCAATTTCTTCCTTGCAGTCCTCTTCCCGGCTGAAACTCTTGAAATTATGGACTACAACAGAGTTGTTAAGGATTTAAACGGCAACACCAAGGAAGAATTCATTGAAAAAATCAGCGAAAAATTTGAGGTTGAGCTTGCTTCCTGTGATGGTGCATATCACCCTGAAGAGAAGCACAATTTCGGTATGTATCTTGGTGAAAAATGGTACAAGCTTACTGCAAAGGACGGCACTTTTGACGAGAAGAACCCCGTTGACCAATTGGATGTTTCAATTCTTCAGAAAAATCTTCTCACACCCATTCTTAATATTGGTGACCCGAGAACAGATAAAAGAATTGACTTTATTGGTGGTATTCGTGGGCTCAAGGAGCTTGAAAAACGCTGTAAAGAGGATATGACAGTTGCGTTTTCAATGTACCCCACCACCCTCGACGACCTTATGTCCATTGCCGATGCAAATATGATTATGCCGCCAAAATCCACATGGTTTGAACCGAAATTATTGAGTGGGTTGTTTATTCACAAATTAAAATAAAACACAATTGTAGGGGCGGGTCTTGACCCGCCCGTTGCTATTCTATTCTTTTGCGGGACGGTCAAGACCGTCCCCTACTTTTTAGTTGCAAGTGGTAAGTTTCGGGGCGAAAAAATGCACGCCGAATATAGTTGCGGTTTTTGTGCCTTCCTTCGAAGGAAGGTGGCACGGAAAATCTTGATTTTTCGTGACTGAAGGTTCTTGATGCGTAAGCGTCATTTCT
>SVOP01000100.1 GCA_015066325.1 Oscillospiraceae bacterium | reverse complement strand
CAGGCTCATAGATTTTAAGAAGTGTTTCGGGAGTAAGGTTAAGACCTGATGAGCCGGACATTTTACCTGTTGTTCCCTTAATACCGATGAACTCATAGCCCTGGAAGAGCGGAGGCTCATAACCAAAGATTTTCTTTGCAATATCCTTACTTGTGTCATAGCTACCGTGGGGGCTTGCGTGGTCTTTTCCGCCGGGTTCGAAGTCAACGCCCTCATACATCCAACGCATAGGCCAGTCAATTTTCCAAGCCAGCTTGCAGTTGAAGTCCTTTGTGAAATCAAAAGAGCCCTTGTGACCGCATTCGCAGGTATATTCAGCCTGAGTGCAGTCATCGCTCAATGAAACGATTTTTGTTGTGTCCTTACCGCATTCGGAACAGTAAATGCTAACGGGATAATATGCCTCACGTTCGCCATCCTGAACGGGCTGAGTACGGTGAGAAGCAAGAATATCGAAGATTTCTCCTCTCTTCTTGAGAGAATGGAGAATATGCTCTGTATATTTACCACTTCTGTACATTTCTGCCTGATGGCGATAGTCCATATTAATACCGAATTTTACGATTGAACGCTCAAATTCGTGCTCAAAATATTCAGCATAGGTTTTTTCTTCTGTATCAAAGGGGTTCTTAACATCAACATAGGGGCAACCGATATATTTTTCCATATCGCTGTCAATAGCTGCAACGTTAACGGGAACCTTTCTCATACGGTCAAACTCATCCCAGGAGAAAAGAAGCTTTGCTTTTTTACCCTTTTTAATAAGTGCGCGAACAACAAAATAGCTTGTTGCAATATCACGGAAGTTACCGATATGGATTGAACCGGAGGGGCTGATACCTGCGGCGCAAACATACTCTTCCTTATCAGGATTGCGCTTGATAATACGGTCGGCGATTATTTCGGACCAATGCATTGAAATCACACTCATTTCGTTGAAATAATATAGAAATACATAATATAACAGTTTAGTATTTTACAATATTTGCAGATTTATGTCAAGCCGAAAGGAAGCGGAGAATATCTTGTTTTTCTACAAAAATTAAATTTCTCTTAAAAATCACATAAAAAGGTAAAAAAGTGTTGATAATGTTGCTATTTTTTGGTATATTTAGAGTGTATATTTATGTATCAATTAAGATGGGAGGATTATGGATGTTAAAGCTGTTGCGCTATTTAAAACCGCATAAGCATTTTGCTTTGTTTACGCTGTTTCTTGCGGCAATAAACAATGTGCTTACCCTTGCCTTCCCGCTACTTCTTTCCGAAATCATCAACGAAGGTATCAACAAGGGTGACTTGGAGTCCATTAAATCCGACGGTATTTTTATGCTCGTTTGCTGTGTTATAGCAATGTTTGTTTCCATTGCCAACAGCTACTGTTCAAGCCGGGTTTCAACAAGCTTTGCGGGTGAACTGAGAGCAGATATTTTCAACAAGGTTGAAACCTTTTCTCAAGGCGATATTGATAAAATAGGTATCCCCTCACTTATAACAAGAACCATTAACGACATCCGTCAGGTGCAGGATTTCATTCTTATGAGCCTTCGCACAATCATATCCGTTCCGATTATGCTTATTGGCGGAACTGTTATGGCGGTTATTATGGACCCGGGGCTTTCCCTTGTTCTTCTTATTGTTCTTCCCGTTATTGCAATTATTGCTCTTCTTGTTGCAAAAAAAATTCTTCCGTTCTTTGATAAAATACAGAAAAAGGTTGATAAGCTTAATCTTATAATCCGTGAAAAAATCAGCGGTATAAGAGTTATTCGTGCATTTAACAGAACAAAGCATGAGGACAAGCGTTTCAAGGATGCAAACGATGATTTAACAGGAATGGTTGTCACCGTTCAGAGAATTTTTGCTTCTCTCATTCCCATTGTAACTCTTCTTGCTTTTTTACTTATCATTCTTCTTGTGGCTATCGGCTATGTTCAGATTAACCGCCTTACAGATGCAGTTGAAATTCAGAACACTATCGGTGATTTACAGGCATTTATTATCTACCTTGTATTCGTTGTTATTGCCCTTTCCAATGCGGCGGCAATGTTCATTATGCTTCCCAGAGCAAAGATTTCCGCAAATCGTATCAACGATGTTCTTGAAATGCAACCCGAAATGGAAATCCTTGAAAAAGAGGAAAACAGCTCCGAAAAAGGCGTTATTGAATTCCGCAATGTAAGCTTCAAGTATAAAAACCCTGATGGCGACTATACCGATGTTCTTAAAAATGTCAGTTTCACTGCAAATCCCGGTAAGGTTACTGCAATTATTGGCGGAACAGGTTCAGGTAAATCAACCATTCTCAATCTTATCCCTCGTTTTTACGATGTAGATGATGGCGCGGTTTTCCTTGATGGCTATGATGTTCGTCAAATGGATTTTGCATCAATCTATTCTAAAATCGGCTATATTCCTCAGCAAGCCTTTCTTTTCAGCGGAACAATTGCAGATAATCTCCGCTATGGTAAGGAAGATGCAACCGATGCAGAATTATGGCGTGCCCTTGAAATTGCTCAGGCTAAAGATTTTGTTGAAAAGCTCCCCGATGGACTTTATAGTATGATTTCCCAGAACGGAACAAACCTTTCAGGCGGTCAGAAGCAAAGGCTTTGCATTGCCCGTGCAATTGTAAAAGAAGCTCTTTTCTATATGTTTGACGACAGCTTCTCTGCTCTTGACTTTGCAACAGATGCTCGTCTTCGAGCAGCGTTGAAGGAAAACCTTAAAAATTCATCCATTCTTATTGTGGCTCAACGTGTAGGCACAATAATTGATGCAGATAAAATAATTGTTCTTGACAAAGGTCAGGTTGTAGGTACGGGTACTCACGAAGAGCTTCTTCAGTCCTGCGATGTTTATAAGGACATTGTTGCATCCCAGCTTAGTGAAGAGGAGGCAACAAAATGACAAGAAAACCCAGACAGCTTGACGAAAATCGTCAAAAGCTTCTTGAAATGCGCAGAAACACCCGAAAATTGCGCTATTCCTCTTACCGTTCTGTTCAGAAGGGTGAAGAAAAAGCAAACAATTTCGGCAAAACAATGAAACGCCTTTTAAAATATCTTCTTGAGCATAAGGGCGGTTGTGTAATTGTTTTCATAACCTGCATTTTAAGTACAATCTGCAATGTTATCGGTCCTTCCTATATCGGTGAAGCTCTTGATGTTCTTAATGAGCAGGTAGCCCTTAAGATTGAAGGCTTCGAAATATCTGCTGAAAGCCTTATCCCTTATATTCTTATGCTTCTTGCAGTTTATGGCGGAATGGCAGTTTTCTCTTTTATTCAGCAGTTTACAATGGCAGGAATAACCGCAAAGGTTGTTCGCAGACTGAGAGAGGATTTAAACACAAAGCTTTCACGCTTACCGCTCAAATTCTTCGACTCAAATGCAAAAGGTGATATTCTTTCCCGCCTCATTAACGATATTGATAATATCAGCAACACTCTTCAGCACAACTTGGTTTCCGTTATAACATCAATCATAACCCTTGTAGGCGTTTTTGTGATGATGCTTGTAACAAACTGGTTTTTAACCCTTGTTATTGTTCTCATTGTTCCCCCTGCTGCAGCAATTGCTTTAAGCATTATGAAGGTTTCAAAAAAGCTTTTCAAAGCCCAGTGGGACAGAACAGGTGAGCTTAACGGCCACGTTGAAGAAATGTATACAGGCCATAAAATTGTTCGACTTTTCGGTCAGGAGCAGTTAGCAGTTGATGAATTCAATGATATTAATGACGAATTAACTGATGTCAGCAGAAAAGCACAGTTTATTTCAGGTACAATAGCTCCGTTTATTAACCTTATTGATAATTTCGGCTATATTCTCATTGCCATTATCGGTGGCTATCTTATAGTAAACAATGGCGTTTTTGCCGTAAACGGCACAGTTCTTTATGATATGGGCGAAAGCTTCACAATAGGCGGTATTCTTACCTTTATCACCTATTCAAAGCTTTTCACATCTCCTATTTCTCAGCTTGCCCAAATTGTTAACAATTTACAATCAAGTATGGCTTCCTCGGAACGAGTTTTTGCTGTTCTTGATGAACCTGAAGAGATTGCAGATAAAAAAGATAAAAGCATTGAATTTAAAGATGTTCTTAAATTTGAAAATGTTTCCTTCTCTTATTCACCCGATAAGCCTTTAATGGAAAATCTTGATATTTCCGTTAAATGCGGCGGTCTTGTTGCTCTTGTTGGCCCGACGGGTGCAGGTAAAACCACTTTCGTTAATCTTCTTATGCGTTTCTATGACGTAAATAGTGGTAAGATTACTATTGACGGAACAGATATTCGTGATATTCCCCGTGACGATTTACGTTCTCTTTACGGAATGGTGCTTCAGGACACTTGGTTATTTAACGGCACAATTAAAGATAACATCCGCTACGGAAAGCTTGAAGCTACCGATGAAGAGGTTATTGCTGCCGCTAAAGCTGCTCATGCAGACGAGTTTATTTCAGAACTTTCCGAGGGTTATGATACAATTCTTGAAGAAAACGGCGAAAACCTTTCACAAGGTCAAAGGCAGTTACTTACTATTGCCCGCGCCCTTTTAAAAGACCCGAAAATTCTTATTCTTGACGAAGCAACAAGCTCCGTTGACACAAGAACTGAGCTTCTTTTACAGGCAGCTATGAGCGAAATTATGAAAGGCAGAACAAACTTTGTTATTGCTCACAGACTTTCCACAATCAAGAAGGCTGATGAAATTCTCTTCATTGATAAGGGAACCGTTAAAGAACGAGGCACACATAAAGAGCTTCTCCAAAAGGGCGGTCTTTATGCGGATATGTATTACAGTCAGTTCGGCGGCAAGGTGTCCGATAGAAAGCTTGAAACAGATAATTGAATCTGAGTGGCAAGTTGAGAGTGGCAAGTGGCAAATTTCGGGGCGCGAAAATGCGCCAAAACATAAACAATGAGGATAATAAAATATGCCCAATATTGAAGAACGCAGCTTCGACTTTGCAGTCAGAATCGTAAAGTTAAAAGATCATCTATTCGAGACGGTAAAAGAATATGACCTTGGGCGCCAAATTTTGCGTTCAGGTACCAGTATAGGTGCAAATGTTGCGGAAGCTCAACAAGCACAAAGTCAAGCAGATTTCTTAACAAAAATGAATATAGCCTTAAAAGAGTGTACAGAAACAAAGTATTGGTTAAGGCTTTTAAAAGCAACTGATAAACTAACTGAATACGAAATCAAATCTATTTATGACGAATGTGTAGAAATAGAAAAGATTTTATATGCAATAGTCAGAACAACTAAAAACAATTTACAAAAGTAATTTAATGGTGCAAAGTAAATGCAAGAGGTAATTTTTATAATGCTGACCGCAGGTCCCTCAACTTGCCACTTGCCATTTGCCACTTGCAACTATCTACCGAAAGGACAGATTTATATATGAAAAACACAGAAAAATCTATGGAAAAGCTTGTTGCTCTTTGCAAGGGCAGAGGCTTTGTTTACGCAGGTAGTGAAATCTACGGCGGTCTTGCAAACACCTGGGATTATGGACCTCTCGGTGTTGAGCTTAAGACAAACATCAAAAATGCCTGGCGCAAAAAATTCATTCAGGAAAACCCCTACAACGTAGGTCTTGACAGTGCTATTCTTATGAACCCTCAGACCTGGGTTGCATCAGGTCACCTTGGCGGTTTCTCCGATCCTCTTATGGACTGCCGTGAATGTAAAACCCGTCACAGAGCAGATAACCT
>SVOP01000008.1 GCA_015066325.1 Oscillospiraceae bacterium | reverse complement strand
CCCAGCATGTAGCCGATACCCTCGCGGATACCGATTTTATTGGGATGCTCCTGTTTTACGTTTTCTGTTGAAACGGTGTTTTCCTTTGCCATATTTTCAACTCCTAAAAATATTTTAGTTTGAGAATATCAATCCAAGGCCTGATAATTTACTGCAAGACCGCCTTCACTTGTTTCACGATAGTGATGCTTAAGGTCTTTGCCGGTCTGATACATTGTTTCAACAACGGTATCAAACTTAACTTTTCTTGTTGATGTGAGGAAGTTTGCAAGTGAAAGAGCGTTGATTGCTCTCATTGCCGCAACTGCATTTCTTTCAATGCAGGGTATCTGAACAAGTCCGCAAACAGGGTCGCAGGTAAGACCAAGATAATGCTCCATTGCATTTTCTGCGGCATATTCAATCTGGTCTAAATCCATAAAATGAAGCTCTGCGAGTGCTGCCGCCGCCATTGAACAAGCTGTGCCGATTTCTGCCTGGCAGCCTGCTTCCGCACCGCTGATGCTTGCGTTCTGTTTTACGACATTTCCTACAATACCTGCCGCTGCAAGTGCTTTTGCGATTTCAAAATCAGTAAAACCTTTTTTCTCCTGCATATAGAAAAGAACTGCAGGAAGAACACCTGATGCACCGCAGGTAGGAGCGGTTGTGATTGTTCCGCCACCTGCATTCTGCTCGCTTGCCGCATAAGCATAAGCACAGACAAGTCTGTTTTCACGGGTTTCGGGAGTTTCATCCATGTGACGTTGAGCATAAAGATATTTTGCCTTTCTTTCAACCTCAAGACCTCCGGGAAGAATGCCCTCCATGGAAAGACCTTCTCTGACTGTCATTTTCATTTGCTCCCAGACTGATTTAAGGAATACAAAAATGCCTTCGCCTTCATAATTTGCCACATAATCGCTTAAACGAAGATGGTGCATAAGGCAGTATTCTTTAATTTCGTCAAAATTCTTCTGCGGGTAAACCTCGGGAGCAGTAACTGCAGGAACGCCCTCTATTCTGATTTCACCGCCACCGATACTCATTGCACGAACTTTTTCGATTTCATTTTTATCGCTATCGAAAATTACAAAATCAAGAGTGTTGGGGTGGGGTAAGTCCTTTTCTTCTGTGTTAAGCACAATTTCATTAGGGGCAGCAAGAGTTTCCTTTAAAACCTTATCCGTGCCGTGACCTTCTCCGGTAAGGGCAAGTGAGCCGTAAAGAATAACTTTAACAAATGCTGCGTCGGGATAGTTTTCATTAATATATTCTGCGGCATATTGAGGACCCATAGTATGTGAACTCGAGGGACCTTTACCGATTTTATAAAGCATTTTTAAGGATTGCATATTGTACCTCCGCCAATAAGAATATCATCAATATAAATTGCTGCCGTCTGACCGGGTGCGGCAGCTCTTTGGGGTTCCTGGAAAACTATTTTTCCCATATCGCCCGAAAGGGTGAGCATTGCTTTTGCAGGCCTTGCGGCACAACGGATTTTAACCTCGCATTGAAGCTCGTTATTTGGTGCCTTACCTGCTAAAAAATTAATATCCTTTATATATATTTCTTCCTTGAAAAGCTCGTTGTTATCACCGATGATTACAGCATTGCTTTTTGCATCAATTGAAAGCACATACATAGGCTTTCCGAATGCACCCAAGCCTTTTCTTTGACCGATAGTGTATTTATAAATACCCGAATGTGTTCCTAATTTTTCACCGCTTGAAGAAAGAAAATCACCCGGAGTTGCTTTGGGACTAAACTCACGCTCTATAAAAGAAATATAGTCGTTATCGGGAATGAAGCAAACCTCCTGGCTGTCCTTTTTATCTGCAACAGGGATATTGTTTTCACAAGCCAACTGACGAATTTCGGGTTTTGACAAATCTGCAATAGGGAAAATAACGTGAGAGAGAATGTGCTGATTAAGACCGCATAGGAAATAGCTCTGGTCCTTGCTTGACGGGTTCCTTTTTATATAGTAAATGCCCTTATCATCTTTTACGATGTTTGCATAGTGACCTGTTGCTAAAAGGTTACCGCCTTGCTCAAGAGTGTATTCCAGAAGCTTTCCCAATTTAACATTAGGGTTGCACATTACACAGGGGTTAGGGGTTCTGCCCTCAAGATATTCAGTACAAAAATAATCGGTAATCTTTTTGAATTCTTCCCTCATATCAAGAATGTCAAGAGGAATATTCAACGTGTCTGCAACGGCTTTGGCATCTTCAATATCTTTATCTGCAAGATTATGGGGTTTGAGGCGCAAGGTAACACCACGGACATTGTACCCGCGTTCCTTTAAAATTATTGCCGCGGCAGCAGAATCAACACCACCACTTATGGCTACAAAAACTGTTTTCGACATATAAATACTCCTGATTAGTGTCTGCTTAAAAATAATAACATACGCATATAAAAAAATCAAACTGTATGTATTATTATTTGTAAAAAATATTTCTTTTTTGCAAAAAAAGAGAAGGAAAATCTACTTGCATTTTTTTGAAAATTAGTGTAAAATAATACCATTGATATATTCGGGGTATATGTGCTGTTTTATGAAAAAGCGGTTCTTATGCTTTGCCTGATTGCAGATATATCAATAGATTTAGGGTAAATGTGGAAATGAATTCCGCATCAGCGGAAGTACGAAAGGATGGATTTTTTTGTCAGCGGATTTGCATTGCCATACTCGATTGTCAAACGGCTCTCTCGGTATTGAAGATTTGATTTTACTTGCTAAAAAACGCGGTATTTCAACAATTGCCATTACCGACCACGACTGTCTTGCGGGTACGGTAAGAGGTAAGGTTATCGGTGAAAGGCACGGAGTTACTGTTATTCCCGGAGTTGAGCTTTCGGGAACGGACAAGACTACGGGTCAGGAAATACATATGCTTTGCTATAAGCCCGATTTCCCTGACAGACTTGAAGGTCTTTGCCGTCGCAGTTCGCTTATAAGAAAAAAATCATCTCATATTATGATGCTCAAAGCGGCTCAGCGTTACCCCATAACACCTGAGTTTGTTGTTAAATGTGCATCAGGTTCAACCAATATTTTCAAGATTCATATTATGCAGGCTCTTATGGAGGTTGGATATACTGATAGAATTTACGGTGACCTTTATAAAAAGCTTTTCTCTTCAGATGTTGAGGGAAATATTAATAATGTTCCCGAATATGAAGATATTTTTGAGGTTCTCAAGCAAATTCACGAGGCAGGCGGTATAGCAGTTCTTGCTAATCCTCAGCGTTGCAAAAATAAAAATCTTGTGGACGAGCTGGTTTCTGCAGGTCTTGACGGTATTGAGGTTTACTCTCCTGAGCTTTCTGATGAAGAAAAAGCAGAGTTTATTAAATACGCAAAGAAAAATAAAATTCTTACAACAGGCGGTTCAAACTTCAAGGGACTTTACAATAAAATGGTGGTTTCCGTTGGTGACTGCGATTTACCCGATGAATGTGTTCAAGAGCTTAACACATATAAGACAAGAAAGAAGAAAGCTGAAAGAAAAGCAGCAAAAGCAGAATAAAAATACATCAGGTGGTTAAAATTTCGAGGAATTTTAACCACCTGATTTTTAATTTGTTTTAATTAAGAATTTTTCCCAATCCGCTAACGAAGAAGCAGGAGATTTTCTCGAAGATGTTATCTGCATTTTCTTTTTCGGGGTCAAAATGCTTTTCCGAGGAGGTTGCACAGGCAGTGAATTCAATAGAATCCAAGCCGATATTACCGTCGGTACCTTCGGGAGAGGTGAAGCAGAATTTAATTTCCTTTACCTCCTCGAGCTTTTCGTTTCCGTAACCTATACCGCAGTCGTTACCTCTGAAATAAAGTCTGTTGAGGTCAAGGGTTATGGTGTGCCATTGATTATCCGCAGGGATTACCGCAAAATTTCCCTTTGTTTCGGAAACAGCGGCAGAATACCACGTAAAAGAGCTTTTATATAGCTTCAAGCCGGAAAAGGTGATGTCTTCGGTTCCTTTGTTGATAACAGAAAATGTTACGGTACCATAAGTGCTGTAATCTGTATCAACATCCTTGAAGCTGAAAACCTTATTCTTTTCATTTGCATTTTCAAATGTAAGAACGGGCTTAACACAGAATTCGGAAGCAGAGCCTTTTATATCGATGAAGCCCTCTTTATTAAATTCAATACCTGCATTCTCCGCATCCCAGGTGGGATAGTAATCTGTATACGTATCATCCTCATTGTGCCAAACGGTTTCGTTTTCACACTCTGCCCAAGGCTTTTCCACCCAATAATGAGTACCGATAGCTTTATCTGTAACAAAGGGGCAAACAGGGAAAAGAGCTTTACCATTTAATGAGGAGTAAAGATTAGCGTTTCCGTTAGTTAAATAGTAGGCATAGGTTGCGGATTTGGGTTCTTTAACGGAATCGCTCCAAACCCTTACGGTATCTTTATCAATTATTTTTGCCTTCGCCTTAACATAAATACCATCTGAACCGCATATTGCAAAGCCTTCTAAAACTTCACCGTTTGAAGTGAGCTTGTCACCGATGTTTTCGAATGTTACATAGATGCTACTATCTTTAATTTCTGTTTTCTTTGGTGTAGCAATAGTGTATGTATCACTTTTTCCGTAAACAAGGCCCAATGCGGCAGCGGTCATTCTTTCGCCGACCTCTTTCTTGCTTTCTGGGTGAATATAGCCTGTTTCCTTAAGGTATGTTATCGGTATATCATAAACAGAAACTACCGCACGGGAGTCTTTTTCCTGTTTCTGCATTTCGGTAAAGGCGATGTTTCTGTTAAGGAAATAATTGTTGTCACCATAATTATATGAAACAAGCTGAGTATATACAATGGGCAATAATCCGTTTTTGTAAGAGAAAAGCTCTGTATAGGATTTTTGCAAAAGCGAGAAGGCGGCTGCATAGTTCTCATCGGTTAAGCCGAACATTAAATCGGTTTCACCCTGATACCAAACCATACCTGATAGTCTGAAATGCTTAAGTGCTTCAATTCTCAGGTTATAGTTTACGGTCATATCGTGATAAAGGCTTCGGTTATCATCACGCCATTTATCCTTTTCTATATATCTTTCACGGGCTACAAGGTCATCCTTTACCTTTTTGTCAGAGTCAATTGCTTCTCTTGAAAGCCAGGAGGCAATTGATGTGCCACCCAAAGAAATATTGAGAACACCAACGGGCATATCAATTTCTTTTTGAAGCTTATCCGCAAAGAAATATGCTACCGCACTCATACCGTAAATTTCTTCACTTTCGCCGGTGATCCATTTGGAATCGGGAATATCTTTAA
Source organism: Oscillospiraceae bacterium (assembly GCA_015066325.1). Taxonomy (GTDB): domain Bacteria; phylum Bacillota; class Clostridia; order Oscillospirales; family Acutalibacteraceae; genus DTU089. The sequence goes on along the minus strand of SVOP01000008.1, from coordinate 28,577 downwards.
GAGGTGAGGAGGGAATTTCTTTAGTTCCGTCAAGCTCTTGATAAAAAGGAGTAATAAGAACTCTCAGATTTTTGGAGAGAGGCTTTTTTTCTTCCATCCATTTTCTTGCGATTTTTGCTTGACCCAAGGGGTATTGCATATTGCTTTGCCCTGAAGCCAACCACAATTCACCGAAAACAACATTTTTCAGTGTTGCAAATTTTTTACCGGCTTCCTTTACAATAATGGTATATTCTTCATAACTGCCTTCGGGAGCAGTGAAAGAAACTTCAAAATTACCGGTTTTATCGACTTTTTCGGAAGCTCTTGAAACGACCTCTTTTTTACTGTTGATAAGCTCAACAGATATTTCTTTTTTTTCGGTACCCGTACCTGCAATAACAACCTCATCTTTTTGCTTAAAGAGCATATTATCTGTATAAAAACTGAGAAGGTACGGTGGTATTTGCGGTACTGCTGCAAATGCAGGGGTAACACAAAGTGTAGTTAAAATCATAGCGAGTACGATTGATAATAATCTTTTTTTCATTTTTTACCATCTGTTTTCTACATATTCGCAGAATGCGTACATATCTTTAATTTCAAGCTTTGTTCCGTCATCCAAGGTTACATCACCGTTCCAGAGACCGTGCACCTGATGGGTGTGCATTCTTGCAACACCAACATTCATATCGGAGTGCTGGTCAAAGAAGGGGGTCATTGTAAGGTTAAATCTGCCATCCTCGGAAATAAATTTCCAAGGCTCCATATATTTATCGGGCTTCGGGAAAACTTCAACATCAACAGCGCCGAATTTATGAGCTTTGCCGTCAAAGAAAAGGCAGGTTTCGGTTGCGTTGCTTTCATCACCGATAGCCCAGGTAATTTCAAAGCCAAAGATGTGCTTTTTGCCTTCATTATCGGTTATATAGGTTGAGCCGTTACCCCAGTACCATACCATTCTGTGAGGAGTGTTAACTCTGCCCCAGTCGAGAGCGCAGAAGGTGTTTTCTTTACTGAATTCCCAGACCTCGTCACCATATTTGAAGGTGCCACCGCAAGGCATACAGTTCTGCTTTGTTGTCATAAAGTACTTTGTAGGTGCATCGGGGAAAGGAAGAACAGTTGTGATGTTTTCAAGACCGGGCATAATGTCCATCTGGAAATTACATTCAACCATTTTTCCCTTAACAGGCATTTTAAAGTAAAGAGTTCTGCTGTTTTCTTTTGTGTCAAAATCAAGCTCTGCTTTGCCAACCTTTGCTTTAAATCTGTTGGGTGCATCACCTCTTGCAGGGAGAATATATTTGTTGTCTCCGCCTAAGAAAAGAGCGAAAGCATCTGCAAGAACCTTGCCGTTTTTAATGTCAATGAGCTTTGCGGCAGCATAGCCACCAACAGAGATGTTTGCAAAACTGATTTGAACGGAATAATCCTTGTTACCTAATTGGTAGAAATCCCATTCTTTTTTTCTTTTGTTGGGTTTTGAGAAGGAACGCTCGTAGTCAAAAACATTATGTCTTGCCCAGCCTTTAGCAAGAAGTGTGCCATCAGATGAGAGAAGCGGTGTTCTTTCAGTATATTCCGTTTGCTTTGAGGGTTCTTTCCATTCGTTAAAGGGTATATAAGTTCTTTTTGTTTCGTTACTCATAAATAACACTCCCAATATAATATTAAAAAGCAACTCGGAGTAACCCCGAGTTGCTTTGATTTTTAGCCATTAAGTGCTTCCCAGATGATTCTGAAAATATCAAGAGAACCGAGGAATCTTACAAGATTATCGGGGATGAAGCTTGCAAATTCCCAGAAATCTCTGAAGTCAGCATCCTCTTCTGTTGTATCAATGGGAGCATCGTCATATTCAAGAAGGAATGCCTGAGTATAAACGATACCGCCAACACCGAAGATTTCAGCTCTAACATAGCTACCGATGTTTGCTGCATAGTCATCAAGGTCAATGGAATTGCCGTATGCAATTGTGTTGCCGTTAGCAATCCAACGGATGCAGAGGTCGTCAGTAGTGTTGAGAGTGATTCTGTCTTCAGCGTCATCAACGATTACAGAGTCAACATAAGGTGCTTCAATATCGAGAGGAGCTTCATATTTTGCATCGTAATCATCAACCTGACGAGCGAGAACATCCTCTGCGATTGCCTTTGCTTCTTCATCACCATTTTCAAGAAGGTAATTACAGATTTCCTTAAGCTCTTCATTGTTACCAAGCTTTTTACTTGCAGCAAAGAAAGCACCTGTGCTCATTGCAGTTTTAAGGTTATCAACTGTGTTTTCGGGCATAAGCATCATTGTGTAGCCTGTGTATGCTGCATCAACGCTGTGAGCATCACTGGTTGCAATGCCGAGAACGTTTCTTCCCTCGGGAGCAAGGTTCATAAGAAGAATATCCCAGAGCTTTCTGTCGAAACGGGTTCTGGAGTCGCCCTTACTGTTCATATCAATACCCATGCAAGAGGGGTATTCTCTGAGAAGATTAGTGAATTTATCAATGTAGTATTTGTACATTGTGTCGGTGTAATCGTAAGCATCTGCAGTGCAGTCTTCATCACGGGCATTTGTATATTCACCGGGGTGATTGATTACTGAAAGACCGCCGAGCTCATCAACAGCCTTGATAGGTGTTTCATAGTCACTTGTACCGCCGAGAAGACCATTACCATAGTCAACGAACCATGTGTTTACATGGGCATTATTGAGTGAAGAGGGATTCTGCTCATTAGCAAAAGGAACACGGAGCATTTTCTGCCCTACTGAGCCATCCTCAAATGTCTGGTAGTAATAATCTCCACCATTTTCTGTAACAACATCGTAACGGTCGCCCTCGAATGTAAGACCGCCCTCGGGATTGAGAGCAACCATTTCTGTGCCGGGGTTTCTCATATCAACGAAAACCTTAAGAGCGGGAATAACCTGCTGCTCTGTCCAGGAATAGCTGGTAAGACCGTGATCAGAAACTGCATATACATCAAAACCATATTTATAGTTGATTTCGAGCATATCCTTGAGTGAGTCTCTACCGTCGGATGCAGTTGTGTGAGTGTGGAGGTCGGTTTTGTATTGGTCCCAGGACCAGTCAACATCTGCATAGGGGTTTACAATTGTGAAATCTCTGTCTGCACGTGCGGCATAACCAACAGTTGAAAGTACGCCTGCAAGCATAGCAACAACGCAGATGACAGAAATAACTTTTTTTGTCATTTTCATTGTTTATCACCTTTCTTTGCATTATTTAATAAATTCTTTTTTATTTATAAGCTTCTGAAGAGCTTCTTCACGGGTTATTTTGCCGTTGTTAGCATCTGTCATAAGCTGAACATCGTGGTCACGGAGCTTGTAGAATGCCCAGAAAACGCAACCTAAAGCAACACCGATAGCGGGAACCATTATAAAGAGGAACCATAGGCCGTCAAGCGTTTCAGGTGTCTGAGTGATTCCCATTTCCTTCAGCTGATCAAAGTTTTCTGCAGCAGAAACATCCTTCCATTTGATAACACCTAAAAGGAATAAGTAAAGTGCTGATGAAATCGCACCTGTAAGCTTTGTCATAAAGGTCTGGATTGAGAAGGTAATACCCTTTGCCTCAATACCGGATTTGAATTTACCGTATTCTGCACAGTCGGGTGTGAACATAAACATCATAACACCCATAATGCTCTGAGGAACTGCGCGGATAACATAAAGCGCAACTATGAGCCAGATGTTGCTGTAGCCTAAGAGCCACATAACTATGCTCAAAGCGACTGTTATAAATCCACAGAACATAAAAATCTTCATCTTATCGAATTTTTCTACCATTTTGGGAACAAGCAACGAGAAGATAAGAGCAGGAACTGCAGAAAGAGCCATAACCACCAGACTGAACTGCGAATTTTTGAAAAGATAGAAGGCTACAATCAAAGTCATTTGACCTGCTATATTAGCACCACTGTAGAAGAAAATACCGCCGTAATAAATAAGCAGGTTCTTATTGGAGAACAGGTATTTAAACATTTTTCTGACGGTAAATGCTTCGTCCTGCTCACCACCGCAACGTTCAACACCGTTTTTGCAGATGAAGCTCATTGTGATAAGAGCTACAACCGCGATGATTATTGAAACTGTGCTGTAGCTGAAGCCCACGCCTTCACCTGCAAGAATTGTTGCAAGAATGGTTGAAAGACCTGAACCTGCACCGCCCCAGATGCTCTTATAAGACTGAAGAGCAGTTCTTTCGTCAAGACGTTCTGTCATAGCAGTAACCATACCGTAAATGGGAACATCACAAAGGGTGTAAGCAGTATCCCAAAGAATATAAGTTATTGCGTACCAAGCAAGCTTGAATGCCTCACTACCGTCCTTTGGCATTGAAAAAAGCAATACCGTCGAAACGGGAATGGCAATCAAAGAAATTTTAAGCCAAGGCATAAATTTCTTACCGCTTCTGAAACGAACCTTATCGAAGATGCAACCAAAAATAGCATCGTTAACAGCATCCCAGATTTTTATAAGCAGGGTTATTCCTGCAGCTTTTTCAACATCAATACCCTGGAAGAGAAGAGCCGTTGTCAGAATTGTTGTTACAAGGGTGTAAATCATATTCTGACCGGTAAAGTATATGTAATAACTTTTTCTTTCCTTATTTGTGGTTTGCCATAGGGGATTTTTATTCACTTTTTCTTTTGTCAAAACATCACGCTCCAATAAGCGACAATAAGTTATATTATATTGTAATACTTTACCAAATCAAATTCAAGTAACAACATTAATGAAATTTATAATATATTTATGTGCAAAAAATATATTAGCGGATAGCGGTTAGCAAATAGCGGTTAGCAGATAGGAAAAGTAGAGGCGAGTAAAAACTCACCTCTACTTTAAAATTTTCTATTATTTCTTAGAAGACCCAACCTTGTTGAGCACTGAAACGCTACCGATGATGATACCGACAACGATGAAGATACCAATCATACCTGCGCCTGAGCAAAGAAGAGCTTCGCCGATATTTTCTGTTGTGAAGTGAAGACCTTCAACTGTGCCTGCCTGAGCAGTTGCCTGTAAAAGTATATTTAACATAGTTTTTCCCCCTATCAGTTACCAAAGAAGTTAAGAATCATACCACCGGCGATAACGGAGGCAACCTGACCTGATACGTTAACACCTGTTGCGTGCATAAGAAGGAAGTTCTGATTATCTTCCTCAAGACCAAGCTTGTGAACAACACGGCTACTCATGGGGAATGCAGAAATACCTGCCGCACCAATCATGGGGTTGAATTTCTTTCCTTCAGGAAGGAAGAGGTTCAGGAATTTTGCGAAAAGTACGCCACCTGCAGTATCGAAAATGAAAGCTACAAGACCGAGACCGAGAATGAGAGCTGTTTCCCATGTTAAGAAAGCGTCTGCATTCATATTTCTTGCAACGGTGATACCGAGAAGAATTGTGATAAGGTTTGCGAGAACCTTCTGTGCTGTTTCTGAAAGGGAGTCGAGAACGCCACATTCTCTGATAAGGTTACCGAACATAAGGAAGCCGATAAGAACTGCAGACTGGGGAGAAACAACACCTGCAATAATAGAAACAACGATGGGGAAGAGAATTCTGGTTCTCTTAGAGATTGCCTTACCTTCGTATTTCATACGGATTTTGCGTTCTTTTTTAGTTGTGAGAAGCTTGATAACCGGGGGCTGAACGATGGGCACAAGAGCCATATAGGAATATGCCGCAACGATAATGGCACCGATGTATTTTGAACCTAAGGCAGTTGCAACGAAAATTGAAGTAGGACCATCAGCTGCACCGATAATAGCAATTGAAGCAGCTTCGTTTATGGGGAAGAAGAGTGAAGCAACGCTGAGAGTAAAGAAAATACCAAACTGAGCTGCCGCACCGAAAATCATAAGCTTCGGGTTAGAGAGAAGCGGACCGAAGTCAATCATAGCACCGATACCGATGAACAGGAGCAAGGGGAAAAGCTCGTTTGCAACACCTGCGTTGTAAAGAACCTCAATTGCACCATGCTCTGAAATAACGCCCTCTGTAAGAGCAAGAGGAAGGTTAACGAGAATTGTACCAAAGCCCATAGGCAAAAGGAGTGTAGGCTCCATATCCTTGGCAATTGCAAGGTAAATAAGAAGTCCGCCTATTGCCCACATAATAAGCATAGGAACGATTTCAGAAGTAAAATCCATTCCCATTACGGCTTCAAAAAGGCTCATTATTTTTGTGCCGAAATCCATTAAAGTTTCCATATTTTTCCTTCTTTCGTTTTGTTAAAAACAGTTTTATTATTCAACAATTCCTTCAAGGAAGTTTGTTTCCTTAACATTAAGCTCTCTGTCAACACGGAAGGTTTTTGTTTCGTGCTTGCCGATATCGAACCAGAAGCCGTTATCGAAGAGCTTTGACATAATGTAGCAACGGGTGGAGTCGATTCCCTTTGTTTCATAAAGTCTTATAATAAGGTCGCCGCTACCGTCCTCACAGCGTTTGAGAGCAGTAATGAGAACATTATCTGCATTTGTGTAAAGGAATGAATCCTTCTGTGAAAGTGAGCCTTTATGATAGCTTTCGGGAACTGCAACAACATTGTTGTTGAAAAGGTGTGCTTCCTTAACAATATCGCTGTTTTCTGCTTCACCGTCGTGGAGATAAATGCCGTATGAGAAACGGTTCAAGCCTTCGTCTGTGAAATTGAAGTTTGCAGCGGGTCTGTAGGAATAGTGGTCTGCAAAAATAACATTTCTCAATGCAGTAAGTCTTAATTCCGCACCGGGACAGTCGTAGCTGTATTTTGAATCGCTGATTACTGAAAGGCCAAAGCGTTTGAAGTTCTTGGTAACTGTAATATCTGCCCAGCTAAGTGCGGGTTCTTCATCACCGTCGCAGGGACGCTTAATAAAGCTGTTGGGAATTTCATAGGTGGATATTTCGTCATTACCGCCAATGGGGAACGCGAATTTAAGAAGAGTGAATTTCTCCTGCCACATAGCCTTGCAGTCAACCTTTAAGGTTTTCTGACCTTTAGCGAGAATGAATTCCTGAGTAAGATAGGACTCATTGAATTTATGAACTGTTCTGATTACTGAACGAAGAGCACCTTTTTCAACTCTTTCGATGCTTTGAAGCTCCATAAGACCTTTTATATCGTGGAATTTGAAAACATTGTGTGCCCATGTATCAGTTGCTTCATCGTTGATAACTGTGGGAATAGCGAGGAAATTATCACTTGCATATTCTGTATTTGTTTCTTTATTAACAAGGCTCTTGATGTAGCCTGTCTGAGAGTCGAGCTCAACTGAAATGAACTCGTTTTCCATAAAGAAATCCTGCTCGCCTGGAAGCTCTTTATCTGCTTGCACATCTTCTTTTTCGAGCCAATAGGTTGCATAGCCGAAGGGAGCAACCTTTGCCATAAACAATGTGTCGAGATGCTCGTCATTTGAACGGGAGGAGCGAACATTCTGGAAGAGAACCGAGTTACCCTCGGAATCTGTAACCGCCTTAGAGGGATGATACATTCTTACGGGCATATTGATTTCGTAAGAGTGAGGGTTGAAAACAACAACGGGACGGGGGAAGCCGTTATCTGCACCTGTATAATGGCGAGTTTCAAGAATTGCATCGCTTACACCGTCAATCCATGTGTCGATTTTACGGGCGATTTTAAGGACCGCGTTGTTATAGCTTTCAGAAGCTATATTTAAAGCATAACCCTCTGATTCCTTAACATCCTCATAAGCCTCCATAATGGAACAGCCGCAAAGAATATCGTGGAACTGGTTAAAGCAAACCTTTTTCCAGGCATCCTCAAATTCTTTTGTCTTAGGAGCGGATTCGGTAACAATTGAAGAAATTGTATCCCATTTTTCTGCCGCTGCAAGATTGTTTTCTGCTCTGCGGTTAAGAGCTTTAACAAGAGAAGTTGCGCTGTAGCAACCGCTTGCGTGGTGCTGAAGTTCATCCTGCCAAACAGGAATTTTAAGGAACTGATTAAGCATATCCTCGAAATATTCATCGGGAGAGGAGAATTCAAGCTCGTTATAGCCTTCTCTTTCAAGATTTTCTTTGAGATATTCAATATCGCCCTTTGTGGGTCCGCCGCCGTGGTTGCCAACGCCATAGAAAATCATCATTCCGTGGCCTGTTTCTTCAGCACGGTTGTTGGCATCTTCAATTCTTTTGTCCAAAGCTTCCTTGCCGTGAGCGCAGTAGCTTTCAGGAATTCTGTAGGTCATAATGCGAGTGCCGTCTGCACTGTCCCACCAGAAAAGGTTTTCGGGTATTTCTGCATTTTCATGCATACCGGGGCGCATCATAACATAAGTGTTCATACCGCCCTGCTTGAGAAGCTGAGGAAGGTTTGCATTGTGACCGAAGGAGTCAACGTTATAGCCTGTTTTGCAGGTGATGCCGAATTTTTCGTAATAGTAAAGCTGACTGTAAAGTGCCTGACGGGCGAAGCTTTCGCCTGAGGGCATATTGCAGTCGGGCTGAACCCACCAGCCGTTAACAGGCACCCATCTGCCTTTTTTCACCATTACTTTTATTTCTTCAAACATTTCGGGGTCAATTTCCTCAACCCATTGATAGTATGCTGCAGAAGAGCAGGTGAAAACAAAATCTTTATATTCTTTTAGTCTGTCGAGAGCACTGCGGAAGGTCTGAAGAACCTCACCGCATCCCTCCTGCCAACGCCAGAGCCAGATTGGGTCAAGGTGAGCGTTGCCGATAAGCTTGATTGTTTTATCCATTATTCTTCACCCTCCTCAATAAATCCGAAATATCTTCCTAACCAGTAGCCGAAAGTGAAAACATAACAGCTTTCAACGCAGTAAACACCGCCGCTGTCCTCATCCTTATACTCAAGAGGATTTCTGTCAAGCTTTGCAATAAATCTTTCGTCATTAGTGGGAAGAGCGGAAACCTCTTTATAACCGCCCATATATGTGCGGACGGGGTAATCACGCCTTGATGTGAGAGATACATTACTTGCAAGGCGGGAAACATTGAAGCGATAGAACCAGGTTCTTACTCTTTCCTCATCCGGCTTTGCCTCAGGGTCAGAGAGGAAATAGGGGAAGTCATAGCAGGGGTTGTATTCGGGAGCAAGAGAATATCTCCAGCTTCTGAAGCCCTCAAGGAATAATTTCTTTCTTTCAGGGTCAGTTTCAAGAGTTGCAAGTCCCCATAGTGCAAGAACTGCAAGGTTATGGTCGCCGTACATAATATCCTCACGGTCATCAATTCCGCCCTGAAGACAAACCTGATGGAAACGATCAAAGTGACCTGTTGTTAATTCAGCATAACCCTTTTCGTTGCAAAGCATATTGTAGGTTTCGAGGAATCTGCCCTCTTCGCCTGTGATGTGCATTGTAACTCTCAGGAACATAAGAAGCTCAGCAGAGTTAAGGCAGGCATCTGCCCAGCCCATACCTGAGTTGAAATACTCCTCATTCCATTTTGCCCAGGTTGTAGGCTCGCCGTTTGCTTCGCGGAGCTGGAAGCCGTTGTCAATGATGTGATTCATTGTGTTTCTTGCGGCAGTTTTGAGAAGCTCGTCATATTCGGGATCTTCGCAGCCTAAAAATTCGTGAGCAACAAGAAGATGCATGTAATGATGAGTAATTTCATCACTGCTTGTGTCACCTTTGTATGTAATATCAGTATCCTCATAACCATCGCAGGTGTAGTGCTTACGGAGTCTTTCGGGAATAGGGGCATCTGCTTTAACTTCAAGACCTACAATGTTTTTCTTTCTCGCATCAGTAGTGTTAAGGCAGGAGGCAGTTGCGCCGTTTTTCTTATAGAAAAGTCCGTCATCGGGAACAGGCTCGTCCTTTGTAAGATAGGTTCTTGCAACGAAGCCGTCGCCACGGCCTGCAACATACATAAGAAGAAGGTTTGCTTCACTTGCTCTCATAGCAACATCTCTTGCTTCAAGAGTTTCGTGAGCATAATCTCCCTTTTCTCTTTTAAGCGTTGCATAACGGAAAATTTCACCCATAGCATAGCCTGAGGAGAAGCTACCGTCGTTATCAGAATGTCCGTAAGGGAGAGCTGATTTAAGGTTGCCGGGCTCTGCAAGGTGCTTCTGGCTTACCATACCGTGACGCTGAACGTATGTAAGAGTTTCCTCAAGAAGCTTGTAGGACTTTTCTTCCATAGTCATTTTAACCATAGCAATATGAGTAACGCCTTTATCGGTAAGAACCCATACGCCATTTTCGTCATCAGGAACGAGAGCGTGAACGTTATTGTCAAGAAGGTCTCTTCTTGCACCAAAATACATAACAACATCATAAATATTGTCTGTATTGGGGTCGTAACGGGTAACGCCACCGTTTGAACCGTACCACATAACACCGTTTCTGCCTTCGCAGAAGCAGGTGTAGTCCTTCTTTTTCTGGGGAAGGGGGTAGGGGAAATCAGTTAAGTCGGGCTTTTGAGGACGTATCTCTAAAAGAGCCTTCGGTACTTCAATATCGTACTTTTTAAAATGGCTCGATACCCTTGTAAGCTGGGGGTAAAGTTTAATAGGCTGTGCCATTTAACCTCTCCTTTACGAATTATTTGAGTAAATTAAATCCAAATTTATACATCATAAATCATAACAAAATTTAAAGCAAATTTCAATACAAATAGGTGAAAATATTATAAATTATAAATTATAAATGAGAAATTAGAAATTAAGGGGCAAGCCGATTATAAAGTTAAGGGTGAGAAGTGTCGGGTTTGCGATGCATTATAATTGTAGGGGACGGTCTTGCACTTTACATTTCTTCTACGGCGCATTTTTGCGCCCTGAAATTTCGCATTTCTAATTTGTAATTTGTTATTTTAAAGATTAAAAATTTAAAATATCTATTGGAATATTCAAAACAAAGTGATATAATGACAAAGATAATGGAATAATATGGTGCATTTGAAAGGAAAATGCTTATGAATACATCTGTTTTTGACAAATACGAATCAGAGGTCCGTTCCTATTGCCGTAATTTCCCTGCAGTTTTCACTAAAGCAAAGGGTTCAATTATTACTGCTGAGGACGGTAAGGAATATATTGACTTTTTCTGCGGTGCAGGTGCTTTGAACTATGGTCATAACAATGACTATATCAAGGAGCAGATTATCAGCTATCTTGAGAGCGACGGAATAATTCATTCTCTTGATATGTTCACATCTGCAAAAAGAGATTTCATTGAGTATTTCGAGAAAAATATTCTTGAGCCCAGAGGCTTCGATTATAAAATTCAGTTCCCCGGTCCAACAGGAACAAACGCAGTTGAAGCGGCTCTCAAGCTTGCAAGAAAGGTTAAAAAGAGAAATAATATTTTCGCATTTATGGGTGCGTTCCACGGAATGACCCTCGGCTCTCTTTCAATGACTACCGACAGAGATTCCAGAGAGGGCGCAGGAGTTGTGCTTACTGACGTAACGCATATTCCCACACCCTATATGTTCCCCGAGCTTGATGTTATAGAATATATGCAGACTCTTCTTGATGACGACCATTCAGGTATTTCAAAGCCTGCAGCAGTTTTCATTGAGCCCGTTCAGGCAGACGGCGGTATTCACGTTTTCAGTGTTGAATTTCTTAAAGGTCTTCGCGAATTCTGCACAAGAAACGATATTCTTCTTGTTTGCGATGATATTCAGGTTGGCTCTGCAAGAACAGGAACATATTTCTCCTTTGAAAGAGCAGGTATCATTCCCGATATTGTTACCCTTTCAAAATCTATCGGTGGCTATGGTATGCCTTTCGCTCTTGTTCTCTTTAAGCCCGAGCTTGACGTGTGGAAGCCCGGTGAGCATAACGGCACCTTCAGAGGCAGTCAGCTTTCAATTGTTGCCGCTAAAGCAGGCCTTGAAATTATGCTCAGAGACAATGTTGAAAAAGAGGTTCAGCGCAAGGGCGAAATTATCAAGGAATACCTCGGCAAGGTTAAAGAAATCAACGATAAATTCGATGTTCGCGGTATCGGCTTTATGTGGGGTGTTGACTGTAATAAAGTCAAACCCGATGCAGTTTCAAGAGCAATTGTAAGAGAATGCTTTGATAATGGTCTTATCGTTGAAAGAGCAGGACGTAATAACGACGTTGTTAAGCTTATGCCCTGTCTTTTAGCAGATGACGAAACTCTCAAAAAAGGCTTAGAAATCTTCGTGAATGCTGTTAAAACAGTTGTTGAGAAAATGTAAAATTAAATACACAAATTTTTATAAAGAGCAAATCCGCTATCAAGTTGAAACTTGATAGCGGATTCGTTTTTTATTTGGGTCGATATTTCACTTGCTTTCTAACATTTGAAATAGTAATGTTAGAAGCTGATGATGTAGGATCTGTTGTGCTTATAAGACTTGTTTCTGTTAGATATCTTTCATAATAATAGGTGGTTTTTGTACCACTAGCAACTTTCTTGGTACTGGTACCATTTTCAAATAAAACTGTATTTTTTATAGATATAGTTGCAGATTTTTTACCATCAAGACTAGTGGCTTTACATCCGCTATAATTTCCCTTAACACCATTCGTTAATTTGGAAGTTGTGCTATAGGTAATTTTATAACAAACTGCATAAGGATCGTAGTTGAAACTATTTTTACAATGTCTGATAATATCGTCTCTACTGCTCGAAAAAGCATATGTATAGTCGCCATTATGATAAAGTCCATAAACCACATAATTGTAATAAGTTACATTTTTATATATGGTTTCTGTCTTTTTATCGTATCTTGTCCAACCGGAAAGAGAAGATTTTGAGGACGTTGTGGTTTCTCTGGTAGTTTTATCGTATATGTATCTTGTTGATAATATCTCTGCTCCTGCAGGAACCTCAGATTCAAGAACCCAATCACTTGGTGAATTAATTGTCCAAACAGCATATAAAGTATGATTAGATGAACTTGAAACTGTTGTTGATGATGTTATTTTTTTGCCATCTGAAGTAGCGGTGTACCAACCATTAAATGTATAGCCCGTTCTTGTGGGTGTTGGTAAACTTCCATATATATCAGTTAAATATACCGTTTTTTGAGAAGATGTTGTATTGCCCCCATTTGCATTGAAATAAACAATAACCGGTTGTTTTCCTTTGCTTACATAAATGGTGATCGTTGAACCCGGTAACTGGGCTGTATTTGCTGCGGGCTTTTGACTGATTATATATCCTTTTTCTACATTTGAATCGTATTTTTCAGCAATTTCTATATCGAAACCTTGCTCTGAAAGTATATCGTTTGCAGAAGAGCTTATTTTACCAACAACATTAGCAACGTCAATGGTCTCTCTACCTGAAGCAACTGTAAGAGTAACGCAAGCACCACGATCAACTTTTTCACCTTTTTTATAACTTTGCTTGATAACGTGATTTTCTTTAACATTATCAGTCCTTTTATATTCTACATTAACAAAAAAACCTTTAGAAGTTAAAATTTCTTCCGCATCATCAATATGTCTATTAACAACATTAGGCATTTTGACAGTATCGGGGCCCTTACTTACATACAGATGTACATTTGAACCTGGAATTTGCTCAGTACCGCCCTCCGGATGCTGACTGATAATCCTACCCTCTGCAATATCTGAATCAAAAACATCAAATACAATAACATTTAGACCTTGATCTTCAAGAGAAGAAATAGCAACATTTTTATTTTTTCCGACAACATTTACAGATTTGATTGTGTCTTGTTTTACAGCAACAATTAATGAAACACTATCATCTGTAGCTACGCCAGAACCTGCACTTATACTCTGGCCAATAACACTATTCGCCGGAAAATCATCTGTCTGGTTATATTCAATATACACTGTAAGCCCTTTTGACTTTAATATACTTTCCGCATTCTCGTAATTTTCGCCTACCACGTCAGGCATTGAGAACACTTCTACGTCGCCATCCTCTGATTGTTCTTCTGTTTCTATAGCTGTTTCCTCATCCCACTCTTCTTCAAAATAATCAGATTCGTCAAAGACTACTTCGCCGTATTCTGTGTATATGTCATCATTTTTTAAATTATTCTGTTTGGATGAATCAACTGCAATAACTCCTATAATAAAAAGAAGTATTGCAATTGCACATATTATCAGCGGCTTTTTGTTGAAAGAGAAAGGTTTATTTTGATTATCTGGTTGTAATTCTTCTTCATCAGCAACAATATCCGGGCTTTCGATAGGAACGGAAGGCAATTCCATAGTGTCATCGGTTTTTGGGGGAGTAGCAATTACGGGGGGAGTAATTACGGGAGTGGGAGTTACAGAGGGTGTAACAGTCTTATCGCCAATATTGGATAAAGTTTTGTTTGTGTACTTGTTTTGGTTTAAAAAACCGCAAACTCTACAGAAGTTGGCGTTATCTGGCATTTCTTTTTTGCAGTTTTTGCAAATCAATCTTATCACTTCCAATTAGTAAATTTTACATTCACATGTATGTTTTTTCTAATTTCAAGCTATAGCTTTTGTAAAGCTGATGCGCTTTTTCAAGTTCATTGGCTTCAATATATTTTACACAAGGCAAAATCATATTTTCATAAACTTCGTTCCAAGTATCTGTAGAATTCGATGAAGCATTAATTTTTTCTACAATTGCAGGTGCGGTAGCATAATAGTGTTGTATTTCTTCTCTTCCATTTTTCTGAGAAATCAGGTATGTATCTCTGAAATGTCTTAACACAGTTAATTCGTGGCAGTTATCGGGAAGATTTTTTGATTCCACACATGCAGAGGTTAAATAACAACCACCCGAAGATGTTCCTGTGCCTTCTTCATAACGAGTACAGCCCCAGGATATTGAGTCAGGATCAACATATTCTTTGTAAGTAGTGCAGTAACCTTTATAGCCGCTTTTCGTTTTATCATCGTAGTATTTACAGTTTTTGCATATAGGCATTTTTATCACCTCGAAAAATTATTGCGTATTCTCAAGTCTTTTTAAGCCCTCGGCAGCTTTTTCATACCCGCATTTAAGTGCTGATTCGTAAAATAATTTTGCTGAATCGAGATTTTTTATAAACCCGCATTCACCATTTACGAAGAGTTCTGCAATTTCGTTTTTACACCATCCGATAGTATGTCCAACGTTGGTTTTTGCGGCTTCGGCTATCATCATATAATAACCGCAGCAATCATCATCACCCCAAGCAAACGGCCTCCCTTTTTCTTCATAC
Organism: Oscillospiraceae bacterium; assembly: GCA_015066325.1. Taxonomy (GTDB): domain Bacteria; phylum Bacillota; class Clostridia; order Oscillospirales; family Acutalibacteraceae; genus DTU089. The sequence continues at coordinate 13,439 of SVOP01000008.1, read as the reverse complement.
ACAGCCATTCGGTATTCTTCTGCTAATAAGAAATATGCATCTCCCAGACCAGCCTCTCCGGCTGCTTGATAAAATGGTCCACGTTCTCTTCTGTCGTTACCCATTCTTCCCAATTTCATATCTGCTACAGCAAGCATAGCTTCCGGGTCGCCATTTTCAGCATCTTGAATAAGGTTTTTCCTATATAGGTCATTCCACAAAGAGCTTTCCTCTGTTGTACACCACAAATCACTATGATTTCGTTTTTCTGATGCGCTTACTAAGAGTGCTTGACACCAACGATCGCCATTGGTTGCCCTTGCAGTGATATTCCCTACCCAAAAATCAACTTTATCTTTATCAGGATAAACGAGATAATAACCGGTGCCATCATCAAATCCATATGTAAACAATGCATTCACTATAGCGGGCACAAAACCCGTCTTCAAAGGTTTTTTGCCGTTATCCATCATTTCCAACTCATCTTCTGTCGCACAAGGATATGGATAATCGCCTTTTGATGTTTGTTCAACAATATTCCAATTTATTTGTTTTCCGTTTGTTTCCATTTCTTTGTATTTATCTACAAAAAATTCAACGATACTGAATTCTTCGTTTTGGTCTACTGTATCTGTATTATTACTGTTGTCATACGAATGATTGGTATACTTTACAGATGATTCAGAATTTTTGTTTTTTATCGCTTCGCCAATTTTTCTGAAAACCCACTTAAACAAATCAACAAGCAATGAAAAAAGCTTTCCGACAACCCAACCTATTCCGAAACAAATTGCCTGAAATATCTTCATAATAATATCACCGTTCCTAAAAGTTCATATGTTTAATTAGTCACTATTTATCTGTAATAATCTTTTAATTTGATTATGTTCTAATAACTATCTGTTTTTAATTGGGATAACATTCACTACACACAAACATAGGCATACCTAAGAGGTTTTCGTAGTGTGTTGTTGCTTCGTTATCGCACCAAAAACAATTTTTTGTACACTTTCTGCAAACATAGAAATTGGAACCATCGCTCATTGTGATTCGTAAAGCTGTTTCGTTTGAACAGTATTCACAAGGGTTGTTCGTTTCTAATAAGCTGATAGAAGCATTGTTATTGGCTATTGTAAATAATATTACGCCTACGATGATTACCGATACAATAATAAGCGGAATTATCTTTTTTTTCATTTCGAAACCTCCTTGAATTTATTTTACAAGTGTTAGGTTTGCTGCACAAAGTTTTGGATTACGGTCATATTGACCAGGCCAACCGCCGCTTTGTGACCAAACCCCCATTATAACGATTTTTAGTTCACGAACCCCTGAAACATCTATTTCAAATGCAACAGGGTCATATGTTTTCTGGGTTATTTGTGGACCCTCATAGAGAAGCACGCCATCTCCATAAACTTTAAATACAGTTTTACCTGTCCAACTGTCAGGGCAAGAAAGAGTACTATACGGACGGTATATTGTGCCTGTAAATGTTGAGTATTTGGCATTCAGGTAATATGACACATAGGCTTCATCTTCACTTTGAGCTGTTTGGGAAAGCAATGTACCACCACAGGGAGAAAAAATGGTGCCTTCGTATTCTTTTTCGTTTACATCTGTGGAACCCCATTCATCCAACTCAATATAATTTGCTTGCTGAGTTGGCTCTAATGACGAAAGAGGTTTTGGTTCGTATTCTAAGTATTTATCAATTTCATCGTAAATAGGATTAAAAATATTATCGTCAGCATTTTCAATGTCTTTTAATGCTGCTTTTAATTTTTTAATAGCACCTTTATAGTTTTTTTTATTATTAAAAACTTCTTTCGCTGATGCAATTGCTTTATTAATATACTCTTGTACATATTTTTCATAAGCAGAATCAAATTCTTCTCCGAAATTTAAATCGCTACACTCTCTCAACAAATTAATTCCAGATGAATAATTATCATCATCTATAAAATCGTTAGCTTTCGACAATAAAATTTTTTTTATTTCGTCTATTTTATTTTGAGATGTATCATAGTTTGTATCAATGGAGGAAACCTGTTCATATAATCGAACGGCTTCAAAATACTCTTGTTGTTTAAAGAGGCGTTCTGCTTCTGAAAAAGAACCTTTAGACTCCCTAAGTGATGTGAATTCGTTTTCTATAGGATATATATCGAAAGCATCGTAAAAAGAACAAGAAGCAACAGTTGTAAAAAATGTTTGAGTTTCGTTTTCCGAAATAGTATTTTCGTTATATTCCTCAACTTTTTGCCAAAGGAATTCTTCTACGGCATATCTTAAATCTGAAACGTCAGAGCCGTTTTCTACTTTTTTTAAGTATATTTCGTCGGCTGTTTCATAATCACCGGTTTCAATAGCAGTAACAATGCTTTGTGTAGATGAACAACCGCAGAAACAGTTAGTAATAATGCACAAAATACAGAGCAACGACAAAAATTTGGTTGCTTTTCTTTTTTTCATACAAACCCTCCTGAATATTAAAACAATTTTTTGCACATATAATGTAATTATATGTAAATTCAATATACAAACATAAGAACGACTTTTCAATACGTTCGTGGTTACGGATTTAAACCGCGTGGCAAAAAATCTTTTCAACTGTCGAATTTTGTTGTATAATGTAAAAGGATTTTTATGTGCTTATTGAGGTGGGTTAATGGTAACAATAGCAATTTGTGATGATGATAAAGCTTTTTTAGAAATATTAGAAGCCAAGATACAAAGAGTGGCTAATGAAATAGGTCTCAAGAACAAAATAGTTGCGTTTAACAACCTTAAAGAACTGCAAGGTTATGACTCTGATAAAATTGATATATGCTTTCTTGATGTTATGCTTGCAGAAGGTAATTCTCTTGATTGGTTAACAGAAAACAAATTAAAAGATAAGCCTCAGATTATTGCGATGACAGGCTTCCCGGGAGAGATTTATAATCTATCAAAAACAGATGCCTGTTTTCTTTTACTTAAAAGCCACATTGACGATAAAACCTTAATTTGTGCTTTACAAAAAGCATTGCAAAATATCACAAACAAGAAAAATGTGATTGTAGTCAGTGTCGGAAATAAAAATCACGCCATTTGCACAGATGAAATAGTTTACATAGAAAGCTTTAACAACAATATTTTACTTCATCTCATTGATAGGGAAATCAATCTTTATTCCACCATGAAGGATTTTGCCAAAAATCTTCCTGTTAATTTCCTGAAATGCCATAAAAGTTATGTTGTTAATATGAACCATATAACAGGGTTTTACAGAAATTTCTTCACAATGAAAAATGGTAAAGCTGTACCTATTCCGCCAAAGAAATATAATTCGATTATTGAAGAATATTCAAACTATATAAAAATGCTCTAAGGGGTTTTTGAAATGATTATTGATACATCTTTATTCCATTGGTTTTTTCTGAGAACCTTTGCCCGTTGCTTCGCTTTTTATAACTGCCAGAAAGAGCTTTTAAAGCCTAAAAGCAAATTTCCTTTTGCAATGGTTTTTATGATTCTTTTAAAAATTGCAACCTCGCTTACAACTTGGGGAATTGAGCGCACAGAAGCTAATATCATGCTAAGTGTGTTTAGTTATTATGGACTCATGAGTCTTACAGTGTTCCTTTTCTATGAGGGAAAGGTATTGAAAAAAATATTTGTTTATGTTGTTACACTTTGCCTTGAGCTTTTAAATTCAGCTATCGGTGGTGCAATTTTAACTGCAATTCGAACTAATGTGTATGGGCAAACAATAGAAGAACAATCAGATTTTTCTACCATAAATCAGGATTACCTTGTGACATTCCTTTTCGAGTTACTTATAACAATTGTTCTTAGCTATGCTTTTGTTTTCATACTCAGAGCATATAAACTGATTTTCAAAAAATCAGATAAAGCAAACGCCAAATACCTTTTCTTCCTCATTACACCCCTGACTCATATAGTATTTGGATTTATGTCAGCAACTGAAAATGCACTCACCAACATTCAATGCATTCTTTTGGGTGCATGTGTAATTTTTGATGTTGCCTTTATTTTCATTATCGACCATTTCCAGAACGTTGAAGAAAACAACAGACTTTATCAGCAAAAGCTTTTACAAAATGAATTGGACTATGCTTTGATTCAGACCACAAAAGAAGAGCGAGCAAAATTAAGAAAAACAAAGCACGATTACATAAACCTTTTATCAACAGTTAAGGGCTTTCTTGAAATAGAACAAACAGAAAAAGCAACTACAGTTATAAACGAAACCATTGATGATTTGTCATCAGTATCCAAATTACCTTTCAGTAATAACGATACAATTAACACTATTCTTAATATAAAAAACAAAAAAGCTACTGATTCCGGTATAGAAATCAAAGCGACTGTTAACGAAACTTTTGTTATAAAAACAAGTGATTATGATTTATCGCGTATTCTTTTCAATCTCCTTGATAATTCAATTGAAGCACTTGAAAACTGTGATAAATCAAAAGTTTGCGAAATTGAAATTTTTGCTGATGTAGATAACGTAAAAATCACAGTATCAAACATATGCAATACAAAAGATGTTAAAACAGGCACTGACCGCGGAAATGGAACAGGCATAATCAAAGAAATTGCAAAAAAATACAATGGTAAATATACACTTACAAAAGAGGCTTTGCCGGAAGAGAAAAAGTATTCCAAAGCAACTGCCACAGTTACAATGGAGAATATATAAATTAATTTGAGGTATAGTTTTTGCTATACCTCTTTTTTTTGAAAAAATTATGTGATAAAATGTATATGTAAAATTTTGGTTTTCAGAGAGAAGAGAGAAACAGAAAATGAAAAGAGGAAAAAATCAAGAGAGAAAAACAGGTACGAGTAAGCTTATAAAACGCTTTTTGCCATACTATAAATTACATATAAAAACCTTAATATTCGATTTGTTCTGTGCTTCGCTTACAACTGTTTGTGAGCTTGCACTTCCTTTGATAGTTCGTTTTATAACGGATGCGGTAACAACAGATATATCCAAGCTGACCCCTGCAATTATTCTTGGTGTGGGTGGTGCATATCTTGTTATGAGAATAATTGATGCGGTTGCAAACTATTATATGGCATCAGTTGGTCATATTATGGGAACAAAAATGGAAACGAAGATGCGAAAGGATTTATTCGAGCATCTGCAGAAGCTTTCCTATTCCTATTATGACAATACAAAAGTGGGAACAATAATGTCACGTATCACAAGCGATTTATTTGATGTTACGGAGTTTGCCCACCATTGCCCCGAAGAGTTTTTTATTGCAGGTATTAAAATTGTTGTGTCATTCACAATTTTAAGCTTTATAAATCTTCCTCTTACTCTTCTTCTTTTTGCGGTTATTCCCGTTATGGCGGTTTGTCTCAGATATTTCAGAAAGCGTATGAAGGACGGCTTCCGTGAATCCCGTGTGATTGTTGGTGAATTAAACTCACAGATTGAGGATTCTCTTTTAGGTGTTCGCGTTGTAAAGTCCTTTGCAAACGAAAATATTGAAGAAAAGAAATTCAAAAAGGGTAACGAAAAATTCCTTGAAATAAAGTCCAGAGTTTACAAATATATGGGCTCTCACAGCTCCATTAACAGAGTTTTTGAGGGTGTAATGTATATTCTCATAGTTGTTGCAGGTGCCTTTGCTCTTGTTGGCGGAAAAATCAGTGCGGCGGACTACATTGCATATCTTCTTTATATCTCAACTCTTCTTACCTCTATCAGAAAAATTATAGACTTTGCTGAGCAGTTCCAGAGAGGTATGACAGGTATCGAGCGCTTTGCTGAAATTATGGATACTGAGCCCACCATTAAGGATAAAGAAAACGCAAAAGAGCTTGTTGTTAAAGAGGGTACAATTGATTTTCAGAACGTGACCTTTAAATATTCCGATGATACGGATGAAATTCTTGATAATATAAATATCAGTATAGGCAGTGGCGAAAGTTATGCTCTTGTTGGTCCCTCAGGTGGCGGTAAAACAACAATTTGCAATCTTATACCCCGTTTTTATGAGCTTACTGAGGGTAGTATAAAAATTGACGGAACAGATATCCGCGATGTAACACTTAAAAGTCTTCGTGAGAATATTGGTGTAGTACAACAAGATGTGTATTTATTCTCCGGTACTGTAAGAGAAAACATTGAATACGGCAGACCCGGTGCAACTGAAGAGGAAATCAGAGAGGCTGCTCGCCTTGCAGGTGCAGAAGAATTCATTGATAAGCTCCCGGACGGCTTTGATACCTATGTGGGTGAAAGAGGTGTTAAGCTTTCAGGTGGTCAGAAGCAGAGAATCAGCATTGCACGAGTATTCCTTAAAAATCCGAAAATACTTATTCTTGACGAGGCAACAAGTGCTCTCGATAACGAAAGCGAATATCTTGTTCAGCAGTCCTTGGAAAGACTGGCGTCGGGCAGAACAACCATAACCGTTGCCCACAGACTTACAACAATTAAAAATGCAGATAAAATACTTGTTGTTACAAAGGACGGCATAGCCGAAAGCGGTAACCACGAAGAGCTTGTTGCTCAAGGCGGACTATATTCGACAATGTACAAAATGTATAAAGTTTAAGTTGCAAGTGGCAAGCTTCGGGTGTGGTCGCAATTATAAAAGATGCCAGAGATTTAGCATAAATATAATTAGTTGAATACAGTTACCGTAGTTTTAGCCTTCCTTCAAAGGAAGGTGGCACGAAAATTCTTGATTTTTCGTGACGAAAGGTTCTTTGTTGCAAAGCAACATTTCACCGTAAGGTGAAACTGTAATAAAGTTATTATGAAAGTTAGTTTATTACAGTCGAAGCTTACGCTTCAATGACGCTCCTAAGGTCGCGTCAAGAACCACCCACCGTTCCGCCATACTTTATTCTTTACCTTTACGATAGGCTCGCTTGGTACAAAACACAAAGCTTTTATTCTTTTTAAGACGGTCCCCCCGCCTTCGAAGGCAGGTTCAAAACACCGCAAATTCATTCTCTTATCTTCACACCTTGCGAAGCCAATTCCTAATTCCGAATTAAATACAATTAAATTTATTTAGGAGAAAAAAGTTATGAATTATCCAACTCCACACATTAATGCAGTCCCTGAGGATTTTGCTAAAACCGTGCTTATGCCCGGTGACCCCTTGAGAGCAAAATTTATTGCAGAAAACTTTCTCGAGGATGCAAAATTAGTTAATAATGTCCGTGGTATTCACGGTTATACGGGTACTTATAAGGGTACTCCTGTTTCCGTTATGGCTTCGGGAATGGGTATGCCCTCAATAGGGATTTATAGTTATGAGCTCTTCAACTTTTTCGGCGTTGAAAATATCATTCGTGTTGGTTCTGCAGGGGGTATGTGCGAAAAGGTTAAAGTAAGAGATATTATAATCGCTCAGGGTGCTTGCACCGACTCAAACTATGCTCATACCTTTAATCTCCCCGGCACCTTTGCCCCCATTGCAGATTATAAGCTTCTCAACACCTCCGCTGATATTGCAGAAGAAATGAAGCTTTCCTTTGTTGTTGGTAATGTTATTTCTTCCGATACATTCTATAATGATAACGAGAACGTTCCCGAGGGTATGACCTCTGCGGATTTATGGAGAAAAATGGGTGTTTTAGGTGTGGAAATGGAAGCGGCTGCTCTTTATATGAATGCCGCAAGAAGCGGTAAGAGAGCTCTCGCCATTCTTACAGTTTCCGACCACCTTGTAACAGGGGAAGCTCTTTCTTCTGATGACAGACAGAATTCATTTACAGATATGATGAAGCTTTCACTTGAAACGGCGGTAAGATTAGCGAATGAATGAAATAAAAAGAGTGTTTCTCATCGTTCTTGACAGTTGCGGTATAGGTGATGCACCTGACGCAAAAGACTTCGGGGATGATGGCGCAAACACCATAAAATCAATTTCAAAATCCAAAAATTTTAATATAGATACGCTTCGTTCAATGGGCTATACCAATATTGACGGACTTTCCTTTTTAGGTGACGGTGAGCTTAAAAGCAAGGTAGCAAGACTTTCTGAAAAATCAAAGGGTAAAGATACCACAATCGGTCATTGGGAAATTGCAGGGGTGGTTTCCGAAAAGCCCTTACCCACTTTCCCAAACGGATTTCCCGAAATCATATTAAAAGAATTTTCTGAAAAAACAGGCAGAGGAGTTATCTGCAACAAAACCTATTCGGGAACTGAAGTTATTAAAGATTTTGGTGAAGAACATCTTAAAACAGGTGATTTAATTGTTTATACATCTGCGGATAGCGTTTTTCAGATTGCCGCCCACGAAAGTATTGTTCCACCCGAAAAATTATATGAATACTGCACAATTGCAAGAGAAATTCTTAAAGGCGAGTTTGGTGTTGGCAGAGTTATCGCAAGACCCTTTGAGGCTGAATACCCGTTTAAAAGAACTGCCAACCGTCACGATTTTTCCATTGAGCCACCGAAAGAAACAATGCTTGATACCTTAAAAAATAAAGGCTTTGATGTTATCGGTGTTGGTAAAATTCACGATATTTTTGCAGGTAAAGGTCTTACTGAGTATGTATTTACTCAGAATAATCAGGACGGAATGAATAAAACAACCGAGTATCAGAATAAAGAGTTCAACGGACTTTGTTTTGTAAATCTTGTTGATTTCGATATGGTTTATGGTCACAGAAGAGATGTTGACGGCTATGCTGAAGCAGTTGCAGAATTTGATAAATGGTTGAGAGGTTTTATTAAAAATATGAGAACAGATGATACTCTCATAATCACTGCCGACCACGGCTGCGACCCTCTCTATAAAGGCACAGACCACACAAGAGAATGTGTGCCCTTTGTGCTTTATGGTGAAAATATTGAACCCGAAAATCTCGGTACAATAAATGGTTTTGATTATATTTCAAAAACAGTTAAAGAAAATCTTATAAAAGAGTGATTTTATGACGGATAAAGAATTATACGGATTAGCAAAAGCTGCTATGAAAAATTCATATTCACCCTATTCAAACTGCAAGGTGGGTGCGGCGCTTCTTTGTAAAAACGGTAAGGCTTTTACGGGAACAAATATTGAAAATGCCGCTTTTGGCCCGACAATCTGTGCGGAAAGAGTTGCAATTTTCAAGGCGGTTTCCGAGGGAGAAAAAGAGTTTTCAAAAATCGCTGTTGTTGGCGGAAAAGGCGGAATAATCAACGGCATTTTTGCTCCCTGCGGAGTTTGCCGACAGGTTTTAAGAGAATTTTGTAAGGATGATTTTGAAATCCTCTTAGGCGAAACGGCAGATAGTTATAAAACTGTTACATTGAAGGACCTTTTACCGTTGTCATTCAGTCCGGAGAATGTGAAATAATGTAAGATTCCAGATGCCAGATCCCAGATACCAGAATTGTCATAACAGTTTTATTTTTCTAATTGTTTTTGGCTTAATTGTAGGGTGGTAAACATTTAGACGATAACAGTTGCTGATGCATAAAGTCTGGCATCCGGCATCTGGTAACTGGCATCTAAAAACGAGGTAATTATGAGAATTTACGATATTATTAAAAAGAAACGTGATGGCTTTGCTCTTTCAAAAGAGGAAATAGAGTTTTTTATAAAAGGCTATGTTGATGGCAGCATTCACGATTATCAGGCGTCTGCACTTTGCATGGCGATTTTCTTTCAAGGTATGAATGAAAGAGAAACTGCAGATTTGACTCTGGCAATGGCACATTCAGGAGATACGGTTGATTTATCCCGATTTGGCGATTTGACTGTTGATAAACACAGTACGGGCGGAGTTGGTGATAAAACAACATTAATTGTTGCGCCCATTGTTTCAGCTCTCGGTTGCGTTATGGCGAAAATGAGTGGTCGTGGCTTAGGTCACACAGGCGGAACTATTGATAAGCTTGAATCCATTGAGGGCTTTAATACCGCTCTTTCACCCGACGAATTTTTCAGTCAGGTGGAGAAAAACGGTGTTGCGGTTGTTGGCCAAACAGGGAATCTTACCCCTGCCGACAAAAAGCTTTATGCCCTTCGCGATGTTACCGCAACTGTTGATAATCTTTCACTTATTGCTTCAAGCATTATGAGCAAAAAGCTTGCCGCAGGGTCACATACAATTGTTCTCGATGTTAAATGTGGTTCGGGTGCATTTATGAAAACTCCCGAGGATGCAAAGGAATTAGCAGAGGCAATGGTTAAAATCGGAAATAACTGTGGAAGAAATACTGCGGCAGTTATTACAAATATGGACAGACCCTTGGGTAACAATATCGGCAATTCCCTTGAGGTTATTGAAGCAATTGATGTTCTCAAAAATAACGGTCCTGAGGATTTAAAAGAGGTTTGCCTTACTCTTTCTTCGGAAATCGTTTCCCTTTCAAAAAACATTTCCGTTGATGAAGCAAGAAAATTAACGGAAGAGGTACTTGTTTCAGGCAAAGCCTTTGAAAAATTCAAAGAGTGGATTTCTTCTCAAGGCGGAAATGCAAAATGGATTGAAAATACCGACCTTTTCCCGAAAGCAGAACATACTTATGAAATAAAAGCAGAGAATGACGGCTATATTTCTAAAATGGATGCGGAAAAAATAGGTATAGCTTCCGTGATTCTCGGTGCAGGCAGAGAAACAAAAGAAGATACAATCGATATGAGTGCAGGAATTGTGCTCAATAAAAAAACAGGTGATAAAGTAGAGAAAGGTGATATCCTTGCAACACTTTATTCCTGTAACGAAAAGTCATTTAATTCTTCAAAAGAAAAGTTTTTGTCAGCTTTGGATTTTTCAGAAAAGCCCGTAAGTGAAAAGACTTTGGTATGGGGTATAATAAAGTGATTGAAATTTCCGTAAAGTATGGTTTGTCGGGTGCACAATATGAAAAGAATTTTTGAAAAATATGAACCGCTTTTTTGTATCTTGCTGATAGCTTTATATCTGGTAACTAACTCATTATGCTTACAAAGTTTTGGCTCTAATGATTACAGAACTGCTATTGTAAATACTATTTTATCACTCGGGTTAATTGTATTGATGATATGCTTGAAAAGAGTTTCATATTATGGCTTGACAAGGGTGAAAAATCCGAAAAAATATTTATTCTTTATACCCTTGGTTTTAATTGTTTCTGTTAATTTATGGAACGGAATCAACATAAATCACTCTTACAGTGAAATAATTTTTCACATTCTTATTATGCTTAACGTAGGCTTTATAGAAGAGGTTGTTTTCCGAGGCTTTCTTTTTAAAATGATGGCAAAGGATAACGTAAAGCTTGCTATAGTAGTCAGCACAATTACCTTTGGTGTAGGTCATATCATCAATCTGTTCAACGGTGCGGATTTAGTACCTACGTTAATGCAGATAGGCTACGCTACGGCATTAGGCTATCTTTTTGTAATTATATTTTATAAAAGTAAATCTCTTGTGCCTTGCATAGTGACACATTCCGTTAACAACGCAATTTCAATATTCAACGTAGAAAATAAGCTTTCTCTTTACGTTGTACCCGTGTTTCTGATGATAGTTCCCTTTTTGTATGCGGTGTACATAAATAAAACCGTAAAGGAAGCATAGGCTACAAAAATGTGAAAATCTGAAAACAAGCAATATAAATAATGATATAAAAAGCAACACCCCGACAGATGTTAAATCTGTTGGGGTGATTTCAATAAAACTTTATATCTTCATAAGATTGGGAATACCTTTGATAACGGATGGGATTGCTTTAACAATCATTACAGTAATACCGCGAACAAGAGGTTTCTTGTCATTAAGAATGTCAAGAAGCTGTTCAGCCATTTTTGGACTGAAAATACCAAAGCTCATTGAAATAAGGTTCTTGATTGGGAGCTGTAAAGCAATACCTGAAGCCATACTCTCTTCACCAACAAGCTTTTTGATAAGTCTTACGATTTTGCCACCGTTTTTACCAGCAGCAGAATCTTCAATTGTGTTAACAAGAGTAAGGTTAGGATAAGCCTTGATTTCGCGAGGAGGAAGCTCTCTTCCGAGAACTGCAACGAATTCCTCGTCTTTAATGTCCATAATATCTGCTGTGTAGTATTTAGCAGCAGTTGCTCTGTAATCGGGGATTACTGCTTCAACTGTTGATTCAACATTAAGCTCAGCAGTGAGCTTAATATCACGGCTTGATGAACCAACATTAATGGTGAATTTACCGCTTTCAACGTGCCAATCGTGAATGTTTACGTTATAGTAAGCGAACGCACGTTTGGAAAGCTCAATGGAAACTTCCTTTTCTTCACCTGCTTTAAGGAATACCTTCTTAAAGCCTTTAAGCTCCTGCTTGGGTCTGTAAATTGTGCTTTCATTATCTGTTACGTAAACCTGAGCAACCTCTGCACCGTCAACAGAGCCAATGTTTTTAATCTTAAAGGAAACAGTAACTTTATCTGTATCTTTAATAGAATCAGCAGAAAGCTTAATATCGCTGTATTCAAAGTTGGTGTAAGAAAGACCATAACCGAAGGGGAAGAGAACATTCTTTTCTGCGGTGTCATAGTATCTGTAACCCACGAAAACGCTTTCCTTGTATTCAACTGATGCAGAGTAACCGGGGTAGTAGTTATAAGAGGGATTATCGGAAAGTGAAAGAGGATATGTTTCTGCAAGCTTACCGCTGGGGTTAACATCACCGAAGATAATATCTGCTGCAGCACTGCCTGAAGCTTCACCACCGAGAACACAGTTAAGAATACCCCTAACCTTATTCGCCCAGGGCATTTCAATAGCTGAACCGCCTGAAAGAGCAACAACAACATTTTCGTTTACTGCTGTAACTGCATCAACAAGCTTTGTGTGAAGGGCAGGAATACCTAAATGACGGCGGTCAAAGCCCTCGGATTCAAATTCCTCTGTAAGACCGATGAAGAGAATAACTGCATCCTTGCCCTTTGCTGCTTCAACAGCTTCTGCAATAAACTGCTCGTCGGAAATCTTGTTTTTCTTTGCGGTTGAATAGCCGGGAGCATAAGTAACCTTTGCACCCTTTGCGAGAATTTCATCATAAGCGCAGTCAACCTTAATTGCGTTAACAAGTGAAGAGCCTGCACCCTGATAACGGGGCTTTTTAGCCATTTCACCGATAACTGCAATATTTGCATTCTTTTTAAGAGGAAGAACGGCATCATCATTTTTAAGAAGCACCATACATTGACCTGCAATTTCACGGGCTTTCTGATGATGAGCGTCCTTATCGTATGTATAATCACCGAGAACTTCCTTGGATTTCATAATAACTGTAAGAACGTTATCAACCATTTTATCAAGGAATTCTTCGGGAATTCTGCCGTCCTTAACTGCTTCAACAATCTGACTGTTACCAAGACCGTTTGAAGTGGGCATTTCAAGCTCCTGACCTGCAAGAAGACCTGCAACACGGTCATTTTCTGCACCCCAGTCAGTAACAATCATACCCTTGAAGCCCCATTCATCACGGAGAACATCAGTAAGAAGCCATTTG
>SVOP01000099.1 GCA_015066325.1 Oscillospiraceae bacterium | reverse complement strand
AGCCTTGCATAACTGATTTACTGCGAATTGCAATGAGACCGGGCTTTTCTGCAGAAGCATCAGTCATTTCGTTGCCATCCTCATCAAGAATAACAATTTCGCTATATGAGTTGGGCTTACCAACACTTGAAGCATATTCTGAACCACCTGAAACACAGAATTCATCTGTGCAGACAACACCTGCTTCAGAGCAACCGAAACAGTTATACATATAAACATTGGGCATTAATTTGCGCATTTTTTCTTTATCTGTTTCGGGATATGCAGTTGAGCTTGAATAAACAAAGCGAAGCTGGTCATTAAGAGCAGCAAAATTCTTACTTGCAAACGCAAGAAGAAGGTGTATTGCTGATGGTGGTAAATAAAGTGAAGTAACCTTATGATCTTCAATTGTTTTGAAATACTGCTTGAAGTTTCTGAAACCATCAAGGAGACAGGTTGTACTGCCAACTGCCATTGCAATATGAACCTTTCTCAAAGCAGCAGCATGGTTCATAGGTGTGGGGATAAGCCAGATGTTATCTGATTTGATATTGGTTGTTTCAATACCTGCAAGAGCAATATTAACCTGGTTGCCGAAGGAAACCATAACACCCTTTGATTTACCGGTTGTGCCTGTTGTGAAAAGGATTTCTGCAAGGCTGTTTTCATCGGGGTCAACTGCAACATAATCGTCAGCAGTTGCTTCGATTTCTTTAATAATTTCTGCAAGGCTCCAGGCATCCTTGAGGTCATCTCTTGCTTCAAGAGTTACCATTTTAACAGCATCAAGCTCTTCTGCAATTTCAATAATACGTTTGCTGGGTGAGCTTTTTTCAACGGGAACGAAAGTTGCGCCAAGAAGCTGAATGCCATACCAAAAATAAACATAAGACATGATATGGTCTGCTTCAACAACGATTCTGTCCCCTGCTTTAATGCCTTTTCCCTCTAAAAATTTTGCAGTTTTTCTGTTATATTCTGCAAGGTCTTTATAATTGCATTTTTCATCATTGACAATTAATGCAATCTGCTCAGGGGTTGATTTAGCAAATTCCTGAATTTTTAATGCAATTGATTTCATAGTTTATACCCTCATAATCTTTATTGATTTATTCTTCAGTTTCTATAAAATCGTCAGGAGCTTTTTCAGCCTCAATTTCTGCTATTTTTATAATAAGGTTGTCCTGAACGCCATCCCAATCGACTTTAACATCCTCATTGTTGCGATGGTCTTCAAAGTCATAATTTTCATGCAAATATGAAGAAAATGCCTCTGTAAACTTTGTTGCACCATAGAAATTAGTGTGAGCGGGGTTATAGAAATCGCTTATATAGTCAAAATCTATTGTTATTCCGTCTTCATCGTTTTCATCATAATAGTGAACATATTTATAATTCTCTTTATCTAAAATTGAATATACAGTATTTGCACGCCCCATATCAATTTCATTTCTGATCTGAGGAGAATCAAAGAAAAGAACATTTAAGTTATTTTCTTCAATATAATCAAATAATTCATATAGAGTTTCTTCGCAAATTGGGTCAAGCTCTACAAGGTTATCTGGATTATAACCAGTTGGAGTTTGAGGATCTTTACGAATCATTTTATTACCGATGTAAAAACCAAGATAATTGTGTTCAACATCGCCCATGTTTCGCTGAATTCTGAAACTGCCTTCGCTCCACCTACTATGGAATTTTATGAAAGAAAAGAATAAAGAAAGGTCAAAAGATGATTTATCTGGTTCAACCTTTTTTATTGCATCCATAGTGTTTAGTGCAGCTTTAATTCGGTTAACTGTAAAAGGTTCCATAACATCAAGCAATAATCTTGCCTTTGCATCCATTCTGTTTGTATCAATATTCTCCTGAGTGAATGGACGAATATCAATAATTAAAAGTTCAGGATTTTGATGTGTATAAACCTCTTCAATTAAATTGATCATCAAAAATACGGGCATCGAGTTTGTTGACATTGGGTAAACAGTCATTCCGTATTTTTCATAAGCCTGTGAAGGGATCCAGTAACGGTCAGTACCGCTTGTGCCAACCATAACCGCATCAACTGTATCTTCTTTTAAGTTGCGATATTTGTAAAAACGTTTATTTGAGTTTTGTGTGTTGGTTTCTTCAAACAAGTCGCATAAACCCACAACCATAACTGCAACGCATAAAAAGAAGGCAATTGCACGTAAGAATTGTTTTTTAGTCATAAATGCAAAATCCTCCTTTTAGAATCTACCGTAAATAAAGTCGCTTGCGTTATAGTTTGGTCCGTAAACACCAAAAATAAGGATAAACGCAATTAAAAGTAATACTAACGCCCAACGGAAAAAAATGTTTTGTTTTGCAAGTGTTTCTCTGATTTTAACACCATTTTCTTGCAATATACCAACAACAAGAAGAATTAAAATTGAGAAAACTACGATGCCCATCTCCTTCTCGTTAACACCATACTTATAAATTTTTCCATCAAGACCGAAAAGGAAGTCCAAATCAATGCTTGTAAACATAGCTTTAATCATTAAACCTGCATCTTTAAGGCTTGGTGCTTTAACAATAATTCTTGAAATGAAAAGAAGAACTGTTGTTCTGAAAATCTGGAATAATTTATAACTGAAGGTTTCAGTGTTAATATGCAATTTCTCAATAAGCTTGTTATAAACAGGTACCATTGCAACGCTTGCTGAAATTAAAGTTGCGTTATACAGACCATTAACAATATATTGTGATGTTATGCCGTGCCATATACCGATAAGAAAGAAAACAACCATTGGTGCTGCAACGGATGGTACCATCTTACCTGCATAAGAACCGTGCTTTTTACGCATTTTCTTACTTAAATTTGAAACAGGTCTGCAAAGCATAACGGGATAGAAAACGTATTCTCTCATCCAAGCACCAAGTGACATATGCCAGCGTTTCCAGAAATCTCCCAAAGATGTTGAGAAGAAGGGTCTTTCAAAGTTCATAGGTAAGTTAATTCCCATCATCTGAGCAGCACCGCGTGTGATATCGGTACCACCCGAGAAGTCACCGTATATCTGAAAGGAATAAGCGAGAACGCCAAAGAGAATCTGAGAGCCATTATAATCAGTGAAACCGGGAGCGAAAATTGTTCCTGCAATTGCAGAAACTCTGTCAGCAATAACAAGCTTTTTGAAAAGCCCCCATAATATGAGAAGAGCACCGTTTTTAAGATTATCATACTCTAATTTATGAGGTTCTTTAAGCTGAACGCCAACATCACCGAATCTGTTCAAAGGACCTTGAACAACAGAAGGGAAGAATGATACGAACAAAGCAAATTTACCTAAATGCTTTTCAGCGGGATATTTACCACGGCCGATATCAATAAGATAACCGATACTGTTGAAAGTATAATAAGAAAGTCCGAGCGGAACAATTAAGTTAACGAACGGAATTGAAGCATCCCATCTGAAAAGGGTGAACATATCGTTAGCTGAACCGATAAAAAGATTGAGATATTTAAGAGAAGCAAGAGTAGCGAGATTCACAAGAACGGTTAAAACCTGAACTGTATGAATTTTCTTCGCTACAGCTTTTTTCATTTCTCTCTTTTTTTCAACTGTTAATCCATCACCAAGAGCATCAATTTTCTTTTGGTTTTTGTTTCGCATACTCTGCATAAGCAAAGCAGACAAATAGGTAAATAAGGTTGTTCCAACAATAAAAAATACATTATCAATACCACTATAAAGATAAAATGCATAGCTTGCTGCTAAAAGAACAGCCCACTGAAATCTTTTTGGAACAATATAATAAACAAATATTACTGCAGCCAGAAAGAAGAAAAATCTAAATGACGTAAAAGGCATATCTATCTCCTCAATAAAAACCTTAATAACATTGAAATAGCTTGTTGAAACGTATAAAATGCATTCCAACAAACTATATAAATTAATAATTACATTTCGTCGATGAGTCTTTCAACCAATGCAAGAATAGCACTTGCGCTGTTGAAGTTTTCAGGCTCCATATCGTCAACTGTGATTGTGATATCATAAGCGTCGCATAATTCGCCAACGATTGAAACGATGTCAAAGCTATCAAGGATTTCATCATCAATAAGTTTTGTTTCGTTTTCGAAATCAACATCATCTCTAACAGATTTAAGAATTTCTAAAAGCTTTTCCATAATAATTCTCCTAAAAATTAATTAGTTAAACATAGTTAAAAATATAATTTAACTAATACAATATAACATAATATTCGACTTATGTCAACAAAATACTATTGTTAAACTGTGACAAAGAGTTATCTGAACTCATTTAAATCTTTGGTCAAGAGTTTGTGACGGACTATTCTGTGAAGACTTTCCCTTTCCCCTACTCTATCAAATAAGACGTTGCAAAATGCTACAGGATTAACCGTGAAATCATTACCTGCAGGTAAAATAAATGAAAGGTTTACGGTATTACTTTCAAAACTGCAATTGAAATCCATAAGGTGTTCGCTGACATTAATTTCTTTTGTACCACCTTTTTTGGTTTTCTTTTCAATTGTTATATCACCCTTATTAACTTCGCACTTAATTGAATTATAAAGCTCTTTAGCATTAGTAACTGAGGGAATTGTAACAGTATAAAACGCTTTGTTTATTGCAAGGTTCTTCTCAATCGGTTCTGCAACCTCGAGAAATTCAATACCGGGAACGCTTACTCTGTTTAATTCTGATAAAACTCTCTCATTTGTATAACTGTCATCTGTTAAGCGAATGTCCAGAACCTCACGCAACCCCTCTGCGCCTAAAGGCAAAGGAAGACTAAAAACGAGATAAGGATGAGGGTTAAAGCCTTCTGTATACCACAAAGGAATATCCGTTCTTCTGAAAGCTCTGATAAGGCAACGGGTCAAATCAAGATGGGATATATATTTTGAAGCGTCTTTTTTAGTGAACCATATTCTTATTGAGCGCATCGCATTTACCTCCGTTCAAAGAATTTGAACCACAAGCAGCACATTGTTGACGGCAGTGACCTGTTGTCTGTGCTTGTTTTGCTTTCTCATTTTCTGCAATAAGGAATGATTTTTTTATACCTGAATTAATATGATCCCAAGGTAAAATTTCATCATAGCTTCTTCTGCGGTTAGCATAAAATTCGGTTGAAATCCCGCAATCTTCAAAGGCTTTCATCCATCCGACGTAGTTGAATTTATCATCCCAGCTATCAAAGGTACAGCCATTGTTATATGCTGCTTCAATAACGTCGCAGAGCTTTCTGTCACCACGCGCAAATACACCTTCAAGGAAGGTTAAATCTGTGTTGTGGAAACGGAAAGTAATTTTCTTTGTGGTACAGGTTTCAAGAAGAAGCTGTTGTTTTCTGTGAAGCTCTTCTCTTGTGTCCTGAGGTTCCCACTGGAAAGGTGTGCAGGGCTTCGGCACAAATGATGAAACACCGGCACTGACACTTACACCCTTGCCCTTAGGCTTGTCCGGATTGTTATAGAACTCATTAACAACCTTCTGAGAAAGCTCATTGATACCGATAACATCCTCATCGGTTTCAGTAGGCAGACCAATCATAAAATATAGCTTTACTGCAGTCCAACCGCCTGTAAAAGCTTTTCTGCAGGTTGTAAGAATTTCTTCCTCAGTAATATTTTTATTTATAACATTTCTCATTCTCTGAGTTCCTGCTTCAGCGGCAAAAGTAAGACCTGAGCGACGAACAAGTGCAAGCTTTTCTTTAAGCTCGTCCGAAAAATTGTCAATTCTTAATGATGGCAAAGCAAT
>SVOP01000098.1 GCA_015066325.1 Oscillospiraceae bacterium | reverse complement strand
TCTGCTTATAACCTCACCGTCAAGGCATCTGATAATACGGTTTGAATAAGTTTCAGCAAGGTCAGGGTTATGGGTAACCATAATGATAAGCTTATCCTTGGAAATCTCCTTGAGAAGCTCCATAATCTGAACGCTTGTTTCTGTATCAAGAGCACCTGTGGGTTCGTCTGCAAGAAGAATATCAGGGTCATTTATAAGTGCACGAGCAATAGCAACCCTCTGCATCTGACCGCCTGACATCTGCGTGGGCTTTTTATGAATCTGATTTTCAAGACCAACCTTTTTAAGAGCCTCAATGGCTCTTTTACGGCGTTCTTTTTTTGAAACACCCGAAAGAGTGAGAGCTAACTCAACATTGGAAAGAACTGTCTGATGCTGAATAAGGTTATAGCTTTGGAAAACGAAGCCGATTGAATGGTTACGATAAGTATCCCAATCGCTGTCATTGAAATGCTTTGTGGATTTGCCGTTTATCTGCAAATCACCACTTGTGTATCTGTCAAGACCGCCGATAATATTAAGAAGGGTTGTTTTACCGCAACCTGAGGGACCTAAAACCGCAACAAATTCGCTTTCACGGAAATTGATATCAATTCCCTTAAGGGCTCTCACGGTTGTGTCACCGGTAATATAGTCTTTTACTATATTTTTTAAAACTAACATAATTAATTACCTCGATAACAACATCAATAATAAAGACGTTTTCTGTTACAGAAAAGTATTATGCCGATTACGCCTGCCACAAGGGCAAAACCGCCGACAATATAAAGCGGTGTGTAATTTTTTTCAGGCTCTTTATAAATGATTGTTGGGGAATAATCCTCATCAACAACTATTTCAATCTGTGCTCTTTCTTTAAAAAGAAGATTATAAAGCCATTCAATAAGCTCATCCTCGGTCATTTGTGCAAACTGCTCACCTATGGATGCAGAGTAGGTTGAGAAAGTATCGTTCCCCCCTGCCATTGAACCAACGAGCAGATTTTCGTTTCCGGGAAGCTTAAGTGTTTTCGCAAGAACTCTTAAAAGAGTCATTAAAACGCCTGTCTGGTCGGCTTCGATATAAGAATATTTAACATAATTACCATTATATGTGCTTTTGCTTTGCTTTTCGGTTTTAGTGCCGATACCGGAGAGAGAATTTATATCAAACTCTGCAATTTTCATTCCCGAGCCCTCAAGCATACCGCTTAAAAGCTTGTTCAAATCCAAATCCTTTGTTAAGGCACTTGCATCCAAATCCATATTAACCACACCTGACATACGTGATGTTAATGCAGTTACGGGAATAAGAAGATTTGAAAGGCAGTTTTCCAAAGAACCGCTGTTAAGGAAATAAACCGCATTGGGTAAAATCCTTGTAAGAGTTTTAACAGGGTTATCAAAAATCTCATCAAGCAAATCAAAAACAGGCTCTGCAATATTATTCAAAAGAGCATCCTTACTGTTATCACTTACATATTGATTATAAGTTTTAATCGAGCTTTCTTTACAGCCTAAAGCTTCAAGAATTGGAATAACACCTGTGTTATAGCCATCCGCACCCTTTAAGGTAATTGCATCTGCAACAACCAAATCCTCACCTGCAAGAATAACCTTTAACAAAGGGTTCAAGGGACGAAGCACCGCAAGAAACGCGTTCTGGAAGCCTCTTCTTGAGCCGTTATAAAAGCCCCATGAAATGTTTTTCGAAGCCTTTTCCCAAGAGTCTGCGTTAATCAAAGCGTTATAAGCATTGGGATAATCATTCTCAATTAATTTTGCCACACCTTTTGGAGTTGCATCAATTCCCAAAAGAACAAGTAAATCTAAAAGACCCTCTTTTTCCATTGCACCGTAAATACCCGTTAAAAGAGCATTTATATTTGCGTTTGTATAAATAGCGTTGGAAAGAAGTGCTTCAATACTTCTGTAGCTTCCGCCCTCTTTAACGAAATCATCAAGCAAATCATCAATTTCGTTGAGAACCTTTTTATAATTCTCTTCTGTTAAATTCGGGGTAAACTGAACAACAGTCTGCACTATTTCAGGATAAAGCATCATCTCGGGTGCATTAAGCTTTGCAGGTGTGAAAAGAAGAATAATCGCACCAACCAATGCATCTGTATCATTATCAAGAAAACCGCTCAGCATATCTGTTGAAATATTACTTTCGCTACCGCCCATATCTTTCATAAGCTGAGGTAACGAATTTTTGTTAAGCTTAAGTGTATCAAATAACCATCTTAATATTTCAACGAGTGCTCTGCCTTTATCGGACTGAAACTCCATACCGTTATGAGAGCCACAGCCTGAAAGCCTTTTCATATCAATGGGTGCAAGCTGCAAGCCGCTTTCCCCTGCCATTTCGGAAAGCCCTGTTGTCAGCATTTCATCCATATCAAATTTCATTGAGTCCAGATCAAGTATTTTTAAAAATACTGCAATCTCCACAAGCGGATTTGAGAATATGGGTGAAAGTAAAGCATCCATACAAGCATCCATTTCGCCACTCTCAATGAAATATGCAAAGCTTGGCAAAACATCAGTTAATGTATCCATTGGTGCATTGAATACTTTTTCAAGCAAGGTGAGAATGGGAAGAAGAATATTTTTGAGCATATTGCTTCTGTCAGCATTTGCCTGATTTATAAACTCCTCCTGACTTACCATATCGGTGCATTTTAAAGCCTGAAGCATTGGCACAATTGCATTTTCATAACCGTTTGCACCGTCAATTTTAATAAAGCTTGAAATCTCAAAACTTCCCGAACAAAGAAGAGTATAAAAAATATCGTCAAAGGGTGATAATGCCTTTGCGAAAGCAGTTGCAAAGCTGTTTTTATCACTGATGCCCCACTTAACACCGGAAAGGTTAACCTCTTCCCAGGAAGAAGCCTCGTAAAGAGCCTTCTGAACATCGGGGTAATCACCTAACCCATCAGCTACTGCAGAAACAGAAGCATCAAGCCCTATCATTTCCAACTCACTTGCAGTTTCGGAAAGCCCGATATAAAGAGAAACAACAAAGCTTGAAAGACTTTCATCACTGAAAAGCATTGGCTTAACCATATCTTCAAGACTTCCGCCTGTTAAAGCAGGAAGCATATTATTTAAAAGCTTATCTGTTCCCTTAACAGCAGTAAGCGCCTCCTCGGCAGTAACGCCTTGGGGGTAATCGGTTGTGTAGCCTGCGGCGGCAACAGAACTAAAAGAAGAGCTTGCCACAAGCACACAAAGTATTAAAGAAACAAATTTTTTAAAACTTTTCTTCATAACCATCACTCTGATTTATATTAAAATAAAACTAGACATATATATTATTATACTTTATTTCCACAATAGATTATACAACTTCTGTTGTATTTTTTGTTAAGAAAATATGAACAAAACGAGGTAAAATCAATGAAAAAAATCATATTCACTCTGCTTTCGCTATTACTATCCCTCTTTTCGCTCATATCTCTGAGCAGCTGCGTTTTTTCTACAACCGGTGAAAGCCTTGAAGCCTTTTCAAGAAGAATGAATGAGCTTAATGAAAGCTATAATATGACCTCGGAGGGTTATATTATTGACACAGAAAAATGCGAATTAACAAAATTCTTCAGATTTTCTGAAAAAGAAATAATGCTTAATTTCAAATATGATAAAAAGAACCGTTTAAATGAAATGAACATAGCTTTTGAAGCTTCAATATTGGATGAAACCCCTGAAGCACTAAGCTTTATTGAAAGCTGCATAAACTGTTTTGTTCAAAATGAAAGCCTTCAAAAAGAAATATTAAATACAACGGATTTTCAAAATTCAATAAAAAAAATAAATATGAAAACAATTAGTGCCGAGGCAGATAATATCAAAATGGAAATTGACACTACCAATCTCGGCACAGTTATAACTGTTTATAAGGACATATAATCTTTGAGTTTTTCTGCAATCTGACGAAGAGCGTTACCTCTATGGCTTAATGCATCCTTTTCCTCACCTGAAAGCTCAGCGAAGCTTTTATCACCAACCATAAATATCGGGTCGTAACCAAAGCCACCATCACCTTTAGGCTCGAAACCGATATAGCCCTTGCATTCTCCCCTTGCGGAGATAACGTCACCATTAGGGAATACACAGCAAACAACAGAAACGAATTTTGCAGTTCTTTCCTCAACAGGAACATCACTCAAAATTTTGAGAAGCTTCTGATTGTTCTTTGCATCGTTGCCGTGTTCTCCTGCAAAACGAGCAGAGAAAACCCCGGGCGCACCTACAAGGTAGTCAACCGCAAGTCCCGAATCGTCAGCAACACAAGGCATACCGCTTTCAAGGCAACCGCTGTTAGCCTTTAAGAAAGCATTTTCATAAAAGGTTTCCCCTGTTTCGTCAACATCGGAAATCTCTATTCCTGCCTGCTCGGCAGTTTTAACATCAATACCTAAGGGAGAGAGGATGCGGTAAAGCTCGTCTCTCTTTTTCATATTATGGGTGGCGATTAAAAAAACGTTGTTTTCCATTAACCGAACAACCTCCCGAAGAAGCCTTTTTTCTTTTTGGGCTCTTCTTTTTCTTCCTCTTTTTCAGGTTCAATTTCGGGAATTGCTTCCTCAACAGCTTCTACTGCCTCAGAAACAGCTTCTTCAACTGCTTCTTCAATAATTTCTTCAGGAGTTTCATCAATAACTTCATCTACCTCTGCAACTTCTTCAACAATTTCTTCCGCATTTTCGGGAACTGATGTTTCACTTAATTCCTCTTCTGCTTCAGCATTTTCTTCAGCATTCATTTCTGCCATAGCACTGAAGATTTCACCCACTGCCTTTGCAAATTCTTCACGTTCATCAGTTGCTTCTGAAGGAACATATTCTTCACGGATTTTTGAAAGGTCAATTTCATCCTCTTCAAAATCTTCGGGAAGGTCGTTGAAAAGTCCATCCGCAAAAGCGTGAGGGTTAAAGGGCTGCAAATCGTCAATACCCTCGCCCACACCAATAAATTTAACTGGTACTTTAAGGTCGTTTTTAATTGAGAGAACAACACCGCCACGAGCAGTACCGTCAAGCTTTGTGAGAATAATACCTGTAATTTCTGCAATTTTTGCAAATTCACGAGCCTGGTTAACCGCATTCTGACCTGTTGTTGCATCAAGAACAAGAAGCACCTCACGGTCGGAATAAGGAAGCTCACGGTCAATAACTCTGTAAATCTTACCTAATTCTTCCATAAGATTTTTCTTATTGTGAAGTCGGCCTGCAGTATCGCAGATAATAATCTCAGTACCTCTTGCCTTAGCGGCAGAAATGGTATCAAAAATTACTGCGGCAGGGTCTGCACCCTCTTTATGCTTAACAATGTCAACGCCTGCACGCTCTGCCCAAACATCAAGCTGGTCAATAGCAGCGGCACGGAAGGTATCAGCAGCAGCAAGAATAACGCTCTTGCCCTCTGCCTTATATCTTGCAGCAAGCTTACCGATTGTGGTAGTTTTACCAACACCGTTAACACCGATAACAAGAATTACAGAGGGAATGGTAATAAGACCCATATCCTCGCCGCCCTCAAGCATTTCGGCAACAATGTCTTTAATCTCCGCCTTAACATCGGCGGGATTTTTTATACCCTTTTTACGAACAACATCGTTAAGACGCAAGGTGATTTCCGAAGCGGTTGTAACACCAACATCACCCATAACGAGTGCTTCTTCAAGCTCGTCAAAAAGCTCCTGGTCTATTGATGTATAGCTATCAAGAACATTATCAATTGCCCCTGAAACATTGTTTCTTGTTTTTCTTAAACCGAA
>SVOP01000097.1 GCA_015066325.1 Oscillospiraceae bacterium | reverse complement strand
CGATCTAGAGTATATCAGTTGTTGGCTCTTGTGGATGCAAGCAATGGTTTTTATAAAGAAAGCGATGTTACCGTGCCTGTTCTTTATGCAGTTATGGTTGTTTTCGGGCTTCTTTTCCTTGTTCTTAGTTTTATAAGCAAGGAGGTTCCATCACCAAAGCTCCCAACAGGTAAAAACCCAATTTTAGGTGTTGCTTCCTTTGTTATGGTTGCAGGTCTTGGTGCAGATATGTTTTCAATACTGCAGAAAATCATTCCTGCAAATCAAGGCAGTTCAGCAATTTTTATCAGCCTTTTAAAATCTAATCTCAGTAAAAATGGCGGAACATTCACCATTTTTGAGTTTGTTTTTGCATTCTTTGCCATTATTTATTTCATTGTTTTTGGTATCAGCCATCTTAACGGAAAAGCATCATATAAAGAGTTCAAGCTCCTTGCCCTTGCACCATTGTGCTGGTCGATGACTGTTCTTATTACAAAGCTTATGAATGCAATAAGCTTCATAAAGGTTTCTGAGCTTCTTTTCGAGATTTTTATGTTTGTTTTTGCAATGCTTTTCTTCCTTACATTTGCTCGTATTTCTTCAGGTGTTTTCACAGAAGACAGTATGTGGGGTATTTATGGCTACGGTCTCACAACAGCATTTTTAGCAGCAGTTGTAACAATTCCCAGAATTGTTATTGCTCTTGTGGGCTTAGAAGCAGTTGAAGGTAATGAATTCAACTTTGCTCATCTTACAGTATTGGTATTTATTCTTGCTTATATCTTTGCATCTCTCGGTGTTGGCTTTAAGGATGGCATTAAAAACAGAAGAGAAATCAGCGAGTTGGATATGCTCGAAGAAGATATTATCGTAAAGAAAGAAGATGCAGGGGAATTCTTTGAGGAGGAAGAGGAAGAATATATTGAAGCAGTTGAAACAAACGATGCTGATACAATTGTTCCCTTGGAAGCCTTTGAAGAGATAGCCGAAGAAGCAATTATTGAAGAAGCAGTTGCAGAGGTTGCGGAGGAACCTGTTGAAGAATCAATAGAAGAGATAGATGAGGAACCTGTTGAAGAATCAATAGAAGAGATAGATGAGGAACCTGTTAAAGAAGTAGTTGAAGAGATTATTGAAGAAACAGTAGAAGAAACAGTAGAAGAAACAGTAGAAGAAACAGTTGAAGAACCTGCTGAAGAGATAGTTGAAGAAGCTCCTAAAACAACAGTATATGAAACTATTGAAATTTCTGATACTGAAACAGAAATTAAAGAAAAGAAAAAAAGTAAGCTTTTCAAAAAATCACCTAAGATGAAAAAGGCACCAAGCCGCAAGGATGAAGGCGACAGTGAGTTGACTGCCGTTTCTCTTGCAGACTTGAAAAAGAAGAATAACGATTAAGAAATAAAAGTGCGGTAGGAGGAATATGTATGTTTTTATCTAATATGACAATGGCCGCACAACAGGTAATTGTTCTTTATCTAATTGTTGCGGTCGGCTTTATTGCCGACCGTTTGCATATTTTTGGTCAGGATACCGCCAAGCGCTCTAATGATTTGTTGTTTTATATAATAACTCCCGTTGTTATTGTTCAGTCATTTATGAATATGGAATTTGATATAAAAACAGCAAAAACTCTTTTACTTGCTTTTGCTTGTATGACAGGAACACTTGTTGTGGGTATCCTTATAGCAATGCCGTTTTTTAACAATAAAAATAATAAAAATTCATCGATTTTTAAGTATGCGGTAAGCTATGGTAATATGGGCTATATGGCTCTCCCACTTTGCAATGCAATTTTGGGAAGCGAGGGTGTTTTCTATTGCTCTGCAGGTGTTGTAGCCTTTAACATTCTTTCCTTTACTCACGGAATATGGTGTATAAATAAGGGTGGGGAAGAAACAAAATTCCAATTAAAAACTCTTATTCTGAATCCGGGTGTTATATCAGTTCTGGTAGGCTTACCTTTGTTTATTTTTGATATTGATTTACCGGATGTAGTCGATTCTGCGGTTACTCATATAGCAAACCTTAATACGCCCCTTGCAATGCTGTTTTTTGGCACATATATTGCAAACACAGATTTAAAAAATATGTTTAAGGAGAAAAATAATTATCTTGTTATTCTTCTTAAAACAATAGCACTTCCTTTGATTATGTTTGTGATATTCAGGCTTGTGGGTATTTCAGGCGCTTTGCTGACAGCTTGTATGATTTCCGCATCTGTTCCCAGTGCCAACAATACGGTTATGTTTTCTGCAAAATACGGAAAGGATACAGGTGTTGCATCAAAGGTTGTTTCAATTTGCTCCCTCGTTTCGATTTTTACAATGCCTGTTATGATAGCGTTGAGCAAAATGTAAAATTGTGTTGTAAAGTTTGTGAAAATAAACTATAATATTAATATAAAAATAAAAAGGAGTGACGGTTATGAAACTTGTTATCGGTATAATTAACAGTGACGATGCTAATGACCTTCTTTCAGAGATTACAAAAGCATCATTTCAGGCTACAAAGCTTTCTACCTCAGGCGGATTTCTTAAAATGGGCAATGTAACTGTTCTTGTGGGTGTGGAAGATGAACAAGTTGACGATGTTGTTGAAATCTTCAGAAATTGTTGCTCCCGCAGAACACAGATGATTCCTACAGCACCTCATTATATGGGTGAGGGCTTTATGAGTGCTGCTCCCGTTCAGGTAACAATCGGCGGAGCAACATTGTTTATAATTGATGTTGATAAAATGATAAAATTATGATTGAAAAAAGCATATTTTCAGAAAACATTTTAAAAATATTGGATAGCTTTTTTGCAGACGGCAGACGCCCTCACGCTGTGCTTATTGATGGCGCAAGTGAAGAGGAAAGGGAGGCTCTTGCCCGTTTAACTGCAAGAATGATAGTTTGCGAGAATAAGGATAGAACTCCTTGCGGAGAATGTGAGCATTGCAGAAAAGCAAAAGAGGGCGTTCATCCTGATATTATTACAATAAAAAAGCCTGATGACAAAAAGCGTTTTGTGAAAGATGATGTTAAAAAAATGGTGGCAGATGCTTATCTTACGCCTAATGAGGCGACCACAAAGGTTTTTATTGTAAAAGAAATGCAACAGATGACTGAAGAAAGCCAGAATCTTCTTCTTAAAATTCTTGAAGAACCTCCCCGCTACACTGCATTTGTGCTTACCAGCGATAATTCAAACGCAGTAATCGGAACGGTGCTTTCAAGAGTTGTCAGGTTGCGTATGGGTAAATCCGTTTCCGCAGAATATAGCGAAAAAGCAATCAGTGTTGTTAAAAGTTTTGTTGATGCGATTTTATCTCCGTATGAATATAATCGCATAGAAGCTTCTGCACCATTAGATGGTAATAAAGCCTTGACAGAAGAGGTTCTTGGTTTGTTAATCGGTGTTTTAAGAGATGCGGTTGCCCTTAAATCAAACGGAAAGATTCTGTTGGAAAATTTAAAGTGTGAATCTGAAAAAATTTCAGATAATCTGAATTTGGATAAAATTCTCAAAATGTATGAGATTGTTGATGTTTTATTGAAATCCTTGGCAAACAACCCTAATTACACATTGCTTTCAGCTGTGTTGTGCGCAAAAATATAAAAAATTATTGGAGTTAAGTTAGTATATGGCAGAAGTTGTAGGTATTCGCTTTAAAGAAAACGGAAAGGTGTATTTCTTTGACCCTGATAAAAAGGAGTTTTCTAAAGGCGAAAAGGTCATTGTAGAAACTGTTCGCGGTATTGAGTGCGGTGAGGTTTCTGCTCCTAATCATAAGGTTAATGATGACGATATTGTTCATCCCTTGAAAAAAATTATAAGAGCAGCCAACAAGGAAGATATTAAAATTGTTGAGCAAAACAAGAAAAAAGAAGAAGAGGCTTTCACCTTTTGTCAGAAAAAGGTTGAGCAGCTTGGTCTTGATATGAGCCTTGTTGAAGTGGAATGCGCTTTTGACGGAAGTAAAATGATTTTCTATTTTACTTCTGATGACAGAGTGGATTTCAGAGAGCTTGTTAAAATTCTTGCAGGTAATTTCAGAACCCGAATTGAAATGCGCCAGATAGGTGTTCGTGATGTTTCCAAAATGCTTGGTGGTCTCGGTATTTGCGGAAGACCCTTCTGTTGCTCACAGTTCCTTGATGATTTCCATCCTGTTTCAATAAAAATGGCAAAGGAACAAGGACTGTCTCTTAATCCTACAAAAATCAGCGGTACTTGCGGAAGACTCTTGTGTTGCCTTAAATATGAGCAGGAAACATATGAATATCTTGCAAAGGTAACGCCTCGCATCGGCTCTGTGGTTGACACAAGAGAGGGAAGAGGCACTGTAGTAGATAACAGCCTTCTCACAGGTAAAATAAAGGTTCAGCTTGACAGACGCCCTGAAGCACTTCCCGAGGAATTTCACAGAAAAGAAGTCAGAATTGTAAAAGGTGCTAAACCTCCAAAAGAGGAAACCGATTCTGAGGAATAAGATAAAAAAATTGTAAATTCATAAATTTCTATTGATTTTAGAAAAATATGTGTTACAATAAAACCAAAAATAAGCAAGGAGGTCAGAAAAATGGCATACAAGATTACTGATGATTGCATCTCTTGCGGTGCTTGTGCAGCAGATTGCCCCGTTGAAGCAATTTCTGAAGGCGATGGCATTTATGTTATCGACGCAGACACTTGCATTGATTGCGGTGCTTGTGCAGGTTCTTGCCCTGTAGGCGCTCCTGTTGAAGACTAATTCAATACTTATTCAGCAATTAACCGCTCACCTTTTTGGGTGAGCGGTTTTGCTGTTTTATTCTGAATGTAAAAATTATTTAAATTTTAAATAAAGTATTTGTTTTTATATATAATGTATGCTATAATTATACGGATAATGGATAGGTGCCACTAAAATATAGAAAGAAGTGTGAATTATGGCTGCAAATCATTTTTTGGATATTACTGATTTTTCAAGAGAGGGTTTAAGAGAAGCTCTTAATATTGTTAGTTATATTAAGGAAAATCGCGGAGCATATTCAAGAGATTTGGAAAAGAGTGTTGTTGTTAATGCTTTTTTCAAACCCGACAGAGATACTAAAGCTGCCTTTTCAAACGCAACTGTAAAAATGGGTGGCACACCTGTTGATTTTGAATATAATCCTGATGAAACATTGAGAGATGCAGTTGCAACTATGTCTGCATTTGGCGAAGTAATAGTGCTTTCTCATAATAAAAAAGGTGCAGCAAGGGCAGCATCATTATATGCAACTGTGCCTGTAATTAATGCCGGTGATGGCGGCAGAGCATATCCTGTTAAAACTCTTTCTGATTTTGCAAGTGTGTGGGTAGAGAAAAAGCATGTTTCAAATATGAAAATAGGTTTCTTAGGTGATTTTTCTGATAATGTGCTTGTTAAAAATCTTCTTCAATGCCTTAATCTCTATAAAGGAAACGAATTTTATTTTATTTCCGTTAACGGCAAGCCTCTAAGCGAAGACTATACTTCTCTTATGGATAAAAGAGAAAAAGATTTTGTGGTTTATGATAATCTTTTTGAAATTCTTCCCGAGCTTGATGTTCTTTATATGACAGAGGTTAAAAAAAGCTCCTTTGAAAGCGAAATTATGTATGAAGCAAGAAAGCATAATTTTATTCTCGATGAAAGAATGCTTCTGGCAGCAAAGCCGGATTTGGTTATACTTCATCAATTCCCAAGAGGCGAGGAGTTAGACCCTTCAGTTGATGGCGATGAAAGAGCAAAATATTTCAACGGCTTCAACAGATATATTGATTCTTGCATGGCGATTCTTTCAAGAGCAACCAAAACAAGAATGGGCAGAGCAATTAAGCCTGAGTTTGAAGAGTCAACTCACGAAGA
>SVOP01000007.1 GCA_015066325.1 Oscillospiraceae bacterium | reverse complement strand
GTAGCCAAAGGTGTATTTATCGTCAGGCTCTTTTTTACTTTTTCCTTCGAGAACATAGGAAATTCCGATACTGACGCTGTCACCAAAGTCATGAACAGAGTCGGAAATAATTGCGACACTTCCGGTTACTGCTCCTCCGATATATTCAAAAACAGCAAAAATTAAGTTAAGTACAAAGGCGGTTAAAATTCGTTTTTGCGATTTCATAGGTTACTCCTTGAAAAAGTAGTTGAATGGTATATAATATAGTTTATAACAATTTTTTCGTGAATTGCAAGATGTTTATTATAAAAATAATTTGAATAGGAGAATTATTATCCTCCCTTTTTTCGATTGGGAAAAAGGTAGGGGGACCATTCTTGAATATAACTGTTGTTCTTTATTTGTTGTTTCGGGTGAAATAGTTTATTAAAGAACAACGTTCGGGCGGAATGGTGGTGGGTACTTGTGCAATTTACGGATTTGTTGCTGAGTGTACCACCCACCGCGAGCGGTCCCCCCTCCTTTTTGCTAAAGCAAAAAAGAGGGATAATTTTTGCAATACTTTCATATATCGGAGTGATATAAATGTATAAACAAAAACTTTGCCTTTCTGCAAGTAAGGCTTATGGTATTAGTTTAACTGAACAAATAAAACTTTTTAAGAAAACGGGCTTTGAAGGTTTTTTTGTACTTTGGCAAAAGGATATGGATGAGGAAATTGCCGAGTGTGCCAAGGTTGCTAAAGAGGAAAATATGATTTTTCAATCCATTCACGCTCCTTGGGGTTATGCTCAGGACCTCTGGGATGAAAATGAAAAGGAAGATGCCCGAAAGGGTGTTGAAGAATTAAAGCATTGCCTTGACCTTTGCAAAATGTTTGATGTACCTGTTCTGGTTTCCCATGTTTTTGTTGGCTTTGATGTGGAATATAAGCCAACAGAATTCGGTCTGAAGAATTACGGTGAGGTTATTGACTATGCAGAAAAAATCGGAGTTAAAATAGCCTTTGAAAACACCGAGGGCATTGAATATCTGAAAGCGCTTTTTGAGTGCTATGGTGACAGAGAAGCTATGGGCTTCTGTTGGGATTCGGGTCACGAAATGTGCTATAATTTCAGCGAGGATTTACTTGCTCTTTTCGGTCATAAGCTAATTGCTACTCATATAAATGATAATTTGGGTATAAAGGATTTTAACGGCAGAATTTTCTGGCATGACGATTTACATCTTTTGCCCTTTGACGGTATTGGTGATTGGGATTACAATGCAAAAAGACTTGTGAAATGCGGTTATGAGGGTATTCTTACATTTGAACTGAATAAAACCTCAAAACCCAACCGCCACGAGAATGATAAATATGCGAAAATGAGCATTGAGGAGTATGTGGCTGAGGCGTATGCAAGAGCGTGTAGATTTGCTGCGCAAATAATGCGGAATGCGGAATGCGGAGTGCGGAATGGCGGGGCAAGCCGATTATAATATTAAAAGTATTCAGGACAGAAAATCTGTGCTGAATACTTTTTGTTTATAGTGTTGTTATTTTTGCATTCTCTATTAAATCTGCTTTTCTTAAGAAATAATACTGATTTGCATACTTTAAACCAAAATGATTCTTTAAGTTTTTAACATTTGTTATATCAGTATATTTTATCTGAACTGTTCTTGCTGAGGTGCTGTCTAAAACAGCAACAAGAACATAGTCATCAAAGAACTCATATTTATATGTATTACCGACTATTCTGCTTCTGCCTTCTTTTAATATTTTTTTGGTTCTGTAATAGGTTAATATTAAAAGCAGACAGTATATAATGAGAATACCTATGAATATACCCTGCAGAATTTCAAAAACAAAGCCCGAAAGAAAAGCGAGAGCGATTAAACCAAAGAAAATAATAATCCAACAAATTTGCTGTATTACACCTTTTTTTCGGTTAGTAACTTGTTTTAAAAACTCCTTAACCTCTTTTTCAGTAAAGTTAAAGGAATACTTTTCGTTGGGCATATAATCACCTCGGTTTTGCTTTTTCTCTTCTACGGGGCGACCCTCCACCATTCCGCCTGAACAAAAGAATAAAGGTAAGTATATTTACCCGAAATCCACTTACCAAGAACAATGTTTTTATTTAAGAATGGTCCCCCTCCCTTTTTCCAAAACGAAAAAAGGGAGGATAGGGTGTTACACTACTTTTATTAATTGTTGCCTGCTATCTGCTGTTTGCCGGTAGCTGGCGACCGGCAGCTGAATTATTGCTTTGCTCCGTTATCGAACTTTTCAAGAACCTTAACACTTGCCGCAAAGCATTTTTCAAGGCAATCCTTGTTAAGTGCATCGGGTGTGTCAAGTCTTGTATGATAGAAATCGGGAAGAGCGTGGCTGAGAGCGGTAACACCTGTTGCTCTGAGACCTGCCTGAGCAAAGGCTGCTGAATCTGTTGCACCGCCGAGAGGAGGAACCATACCTTTTTTGCAGGGAATGTTCAATTCCTCACAAGCTTCAATAAATAAATCGGAAACATCCTTATCAACCTTAACAGTGCCGTTAAGGTCACGATAGTTAACCATAAGCTCTTCTGACTGGGTTATTGTGTCGTAAGAATAAATAAATGTTGGCACATCATTCATTTCGTCCTTATGAGCTTCGCTCCAAGCCTTTGCACCGCGAAGACCTGCTTCCTCACTACCTGTGAAAATAACACCGATTTCTGTGTTTTCGAGCTCAATGCCTTCTTCCTGAAGCATTTTAAGGATACCCATACCGATATAGCAACCTGAAAGGTTATCGTTAGCGCCGTCAACAATTCTGTTTCTGTTCCACATAAAGTAAAGACCGAACCAGAAGGGAGCAAAAGCAAGTGTACCAAGACCGAGCTTTGTTGCAAGAGCACCTTCAATTACTCCTGCAACGCTTAAAATAGCGATAGCAAGAAGATAGAAAGCACCAAGGAAGCAAACTATCATATGAATATCAAAGCCCAGATATGTAAATTTGTATTTAAAGGGCCATTCCCAAGCGCCGTCAGCGTGACCAACAAAGATTATTCTTCTTTTCACTTCACCTGAGGGCTTCTTGAAGCCTGTTGCATTGTGACCTGTTTTTTCTGCGAAAAACTTATCAACAACCTTTTTGTAAAGACCGAACTGCAAGAAGCAAAGAATAAGGCCGAGTGCAATAAATACAATTGATAAAGCGGGAATAAAGAAATATGAAATAAGTGCCAGGAAGCAGAAGGTGATTGTGAAATAAATCCAACCAAAGAACGAGCCCGGGTTTTCCTTGAAGCCTTCAACAAAGGTTCTGTCGCAGCCTAATTCCTTCATTTTTTCAACTGCGTATTCGCAAGCCTGCTTTTCACCCTTTGAGCCGGGACCTCTTTTTTCAAAGGTGTTGCAAATATATGTGATTTCATCAATCATATATTGGGCAGCCTTACTTTTGGCTTCAATAATCTTACTTAAATCCATTTTTATCTCTCCTTTTTAAGTATATATTCATACTCATAATAATATTTTACTAAAAAATGGATTAAAGTCAACAAAAAATTAACATTATTTAATATTTATTGTATAGAAATATCACAAAAAACAGGAAAGTGGTCACTTAATTCTTTTAAAAAACTTTGAGAAAGGGTTGCGTGGCGGGTGACAGTTATGTCACCAAAAGCAAAAATGTGGTCAATAAAGGGCGTTTTTTTGTTGGAGTTTTCTCCGTGTGATATTGTTTTTGCAAGGCTTGTTGTGTTTTTGAACGCAGTAACAAGAATGTCATAAATGGGCGAAGGGGCTTTCTTTGTGCTTTTTGGTGCATTAAAATCTCCTAAAGCAAAAACCGGGCAATTAAAAAGATTTTTTAAATCCTTGCAAAGCGTTATCAGCTCAAGGGCTTGAGTTAACGGTGTTGCATTATCCGAGAAATCAGAACCGCTTAAGCTGAAATGGGTGTTTACAACTGCAAAGACCTTGTCTGTTTTTTTATGACGGAAAACTCCCCATACCATTCTGCGAAGCGGTGAATTATTGCCGTTTTTAAAGACCTGTTCGCCAAATGATATGAGGTTTACTGCTTTCGGATTATAGGCGAGAGTTGTCATTGTGGTAAAAACTGCTGTCCGAATGGGATGAATGAATTTATAATCGGTATTATTGTAAATACAGGCGAACCATTTACGGCTTGTTTCCTGAAAACCGCATACATCCGGTGCAATTCCGTTAATAATTTTGCAAACCGCATCGGCACGGTATTGGGCAGGGCTACCCTCAAAGCCTATTGAATCTGCTAAAATATTATAGGTCATAAGACGGATATGGTTTTCCTCTTTTTTATAAAAATCACTTAATTTTTCAATTTCGCTTGTTTGTTCCGGGGGCGCAGGGTGTTGGGAAATGTCGCCGTAGGTTTTAAGATACATATCCGCACCGGTGATAAGGAAAAATAGTATTGTTATTATAATTACAGTAATTTTGAAAATTGTATTTTTAATCATAGAATTATTATTTGCGATTTAAAATTAAAAATTACGAATTAGAAATGAGAAATTTTGGGGCGCGAAATTGCGCCGTATAAATATTAAAAATTATAATTGCTGTGCGCAGCACCCATAATTTCTAATTCCTAATTTCTAATTTGTAATTTTCTTTGCTCTACAATTTACAATAAATTAAAATTATGATATAATTTAAAAAATGATAAAATAAATTATTTTGGTGAACTTATGGAAATGTATGAGAATAAAATTGAACAGGAGAGGGCGGTGCTTGTGTCTGTTGACACAGGCGAATTTGATGTTGATTCCTCTCTTCTTGAGCTTTCCGAGCTTGCGAGAACTGCAGGTGCGGAGGTTATCTGCGAAATGACCCAGAAAAGAGAATCACCCGAGGCGGGAACTTATCTTGGTCGGGGTAAGTTGGAAGAGCTTGCAGAATACTGCGAAAATGAAAAGCCTGATTTGGTTATTGTTGATGGTGAATTAACTCCTGCTCAGCAGAAAAACATTGAAACCATAACAGATACAAGAGTTATTGACAGAACAACTCTTATTCTTGATATTTTTGCCGCTCGTGCTTTATCGGGTGAGGGTAAGCTGCAGGTTGAGCTGGCGCAGTTAAAATACGCATTACCTCGTCTTGGCGGCAAGGGTGCCAGTATGTCACGTCTTGGTGGCGGTATCGGTACCCGCGGACCAGGTGAAACAAAGCTTGAAACAGACCGCCGTCATATAAGACGAAGAATTTCTGCACTTTCTGAAGACCTTAAGGAGCTTGAAGAAAGAAGAGCACGTCACAGAGAAAGGCGGAAAAAGGATGGAGTTGTTACTGTTGCCCTTGTTGGCTACACCAATGCAGGTAAATCAACTCTTATGAACACTCTCACCGATGCAGGTGTGCTTGCAGAAAACAAGCTTTTTGCAACTCTTGACCCCACTGCAAGAGCATTGACTCTTCCAGATGGCAGCAGTGTTCTTTTAATTGATACCGTCGGATTTATCAGGAGGCTTCCTCACAAGCTTGTTGAAGCTTTTAAATCTACTCTTGATGAGGCGGTTAACGCCAATGTAATTCTTAATATCTGCGATGCTTCTAACGATGAATGTGCTGAGCATTACAGAGTTACAATGGACTTGTTGGAAGAGCTTGGTTGCGGTGATAAGCCGATTATAACAGTTCTTAATAAATGCGACCTTGTGAATGATATTTCAATTCCTATGGCAAATTCTGTAAGAGTTTCCGCAAAAACAGGTGATGGTCTCGAGGAGCTTCTCGAAAAGGTTAAAGAGGCACTTCCTCCTACGAGGAAAAGAGTTAAAATTCTTCTTCCGTTCTCAATGGGTGGTGTTGGCGCAGAGCTTAGAAAAACGGGTGTTGTTCACTCGGAGGAATACACAGCCGAGGGATTGTTACTTGATATTACGGCGGAGATATTTGCATTGGAGAAATATGAGGAATATATTTTATAGTGCGGAATGCGGAGTGCGGAATGCGGAGTGCGGAGTGCGGAGTGAAGGGGAAGCTTCGCTTCCAAACATTATATTATTAAACAACTTATTCTCTTTAAAATTAACAAGATAACAAACAAAAAGCTTCAGGACAAAAGTAATTGTCTTGAAGCTTTAACTTTTATAGAATTTTCAAATTTTTCGCGAAGCTCACTCCGCACTCCGCATTCCGCACTCCGCACTGGTTTAGCGGACGCTAAACAAGAGCTGTCCGTAAGATGGGTAGCACCATTTATCTGTTGGGCAGAGGGCTTCTGCACTGTC
Organism: Oscillospiraceae bacterium; assembly: GCA_015066325.1. Taxonomy (GTDB): domain Bacteria; phylum Bacillota; class Clostridia; order Oscillospirales; family Acutalibacteraceae; genus DTU089. Next base: position 29,163 of record SVOP01000007.1, on the reverse strand, counting down.
AACTGCGAAACGCAGGTGCTCCATTACGGGAATAATTCTGTTTTTATAGAACATTGCGGCGGCATCGCTTTCTTCAATTGTTTTAACCTCTCTTGAAAGCTTTTCCAATTCATTTACTGCATTGAAGGCTTCCTTTGAAAGTCCCGAAAGCTCTTTTGCAACTGCTTCCTCATAAGATGTATCTATAAACTCGCCAACTGCTCTCTTTGCGATAACTGTATCTGCAAGCTCGTGAATCTGACGGCTCACACAAGGAAGAATATCTTTCTTTGTCATATCAATCATTGTGAGAGCTTCAATATTGAGATATTTGCAGTATTTTTCGTTTTTGATTTCATAGTGAGCCTTTATTTCTGCTTCACTATAAACGCCGTGCTTTGTATAAAGCTCGATATTTTTATCGTGGAGCATATAGGGAAGACAGTCGGGAGTGGTTTTAAGGTTGAGAAGACCTCTCTTTTCAGCTTCCTTTACCCAGGCATCGTCATAGCCGTTGCCGTTGAAGATAATTCTCTTATGCTCTTTGATGACTCTCTTAATAAGCTCCTGAATTGCAGTTTCAAAATTATCTGCATTTTCAAGCTCATCTGCAAACTGAGAAAGAACCTCTGCAACTGCGGTATTAAGTGTTGTGTTGGGACCTGCAACAGAAGCAGATGAACCTAACATACGGAACTCAAATTTGTTACCTGTAAAAGCGAATGGGGAGGTTCTGTTTCGGTCAGTGGAGTCCTTAGGGAAACGAGGAAGAACATGAACCCCTACTTTAAGAACCTCTTTTTTCTTTGAGCCGTAGTCTTCATCGTTTTCAATTGCTTCAAGAACTGCGTTAAGCTCTTCACCGAGGAACATTGAAACAATTGCGGGAGGTGCTTCCTGAGCACCGAGACGATGGTCGTTACCTGCGGATGCAATTGAAATACGCAGTAAATCCTGATAATCGTCAACCGCTTTAATAACTGCGCAAAGGAAAAGTAAAAACTGTGCATTTTCTGCAGGAGTTTCACCGGGCTCAAGAAGGTTTGCACCTGTGTTAGTTGAAATAGACCAGTTATTATGCTTACCGCTACCGTTAACGCCTGCAAAGGGCTTTTCGTGAAGCAAACAAACCATACCGTGCTTTTTAGCAATTTTCTGCATTGCTTCCATAGTAATCTGGTTGTGGTCGGTAGCAATATTGGTTGTGGCAAAAATGGGTGCCAGCTCGTGCTGAGCGGGAGCAGCTTCATTATGCTCGGTTTTAGCAAGAACGCCTAATTTCCAGAGCTCTTCATCAAGGTCTGCCATAAATGCCTGAACGCGAGGCTTGATAGCACCGTAATAATGGTCATCAAGCTCCTGACCCTTGGGAGGCTTTGCACCGAAAAGGGTTCTGCCTGTGTAAACAAGGTCCTTTCTCTTGTTGAAAACATCCTTATCAACAAGGAAATATTCCTGCTCAGGACCAACGGTTGTTTTAACGGAAACGACCTCGGTATTGCCGAATAATCTTAAAATACGAAGAGTCTGCTTATTGATTGCTTCCATTGAACGAAGAAGAGGTGTTTTCTTGTCAAGTGCATCGCCGCCATAGGAACAGAAAGCGGTGGGGATACAAAGGACACCGTCCTTAATAAAAGCGAAAGAGGTAGGGTCCCAAGCGGTGTATCCACGGGCTTCAAAGGTTGCACGAAGACCGCCTGAGGGGAATGATGAAGCGTCAGATTCTCCCTTAACAAGCTCTTTACCCGAAAACTCCATTATTATGCCGCCCTCTTTAGTGGGTGTGATGAAGCTGTCGTGCTTTTCGGCAGTAACGCCTGTAAGAGGTTGGAACCAATGGGTATAATGAGTTGCACCTTTTTCAATTGCCCAATCCTTCATAGCATTGGCAATAACATTTGCAACATCTAAATCAAGACGATGACCTGTTTCAAGAGTGCGCTCAAGCTCTGCATAAGTTTCTGCAGGCAAACGCTCCTTCATAACAGATGCGGAAAATACATCACAACCGAAATATTCAGTTACTGTTTTCATTGGTATCCACCCTTTCAAATATTCGAAAGTATTATATACTAAAAAAATAGGGTTATCAATAAAAAAATTGAACTTTGTCGAAGATTTGGAGAAAGTTATATATTATTTAGGAATAGGTAAATTGGAATTAGGTAAGAATTACGAATTAAAAATGAGAAATGAGAAATTATGGGGCAGAGCCGATTTATAAATGCTGTCGAAGACCCCAAATTTCTCATTTCTAATTTGTAATTTTTAATTTAGTTTAACAGAAAACCTGATACTATACCAACTATTGCTGATAAAACGATAATTATAATCGGATGAACCTTTTTGAAAACTAAAACCGTCATTACAACGGCAATTGCTAAAGATACCAGCAAATCGGGAATTACGATACTGCCAAGGTCAAAGCCGTTGGGCAGGAAAACTGTTAAAATCATTGAAACAAGGGCAGAGCCGATAAGACCGATAACCGCAGGGCGAAGACCTGTCATAACAGAAGAAACGATTTTACTTTCCTTGAACTGCTTATAAAATCTTGCAACAATGAGAATAACTATAAAAGAAGGGAGAACAACGCCTAAGGTGGCGCAGATTGCACCCACTACACCGCCTGTTTCCATACCAACGTAGGTTGCGCAGTTAATGGCAAAAGGCCCCGGTGTGCTTTCGCTGACTGCAATAAAATTAATTATTTCTTCAATTTCCATCCAATCGTGAGCGAGAACCTCTTTCTGAATAAGAGGGAGCATTGCGTAGCCACCACCGAAGGTGAAAAGACCGATTTTGAAGAATGTTATGAAAAGCTCAAGAAAAATACTCATTCTTTAACCCTCCTTTTGATGATAAGAGAGTTAATTAATCCTGCTAAACCGCAACCGATAATTACGAAAATAACATTGATTTCGGTAAAGGCTGCAAGAACAAAGGATACACCCATAAGAATATAAGAGAAAATGTCCTTCGGTGCTTTTTTATACATTGAAACAAGTGCTTTAATAATAAGAGCAAGGACACCTGCACGAATACCGTTAAAGGCATACTGAACAGCCTTGATATCGCTGAATTCACGAAGCACAAGAGAGATTATTGAAATAATTGTAAAAGAGGGGAGAACAACTCCGAAGGTTGCACAGAATGAGCCGAAAACACCGCCGATTTTATAGCCGATAAAGGTTGCGGAGTTAATGGCAATAGGTCCGGGAGTGCTTTCTGCAATTGCGAAAATATCGAGAATATCTTCGCTTTTAATCCATTTGTGCTTTTCAACCATTTCCTTTTCAATTATGGGAATCATAGCGTAACCGCCACCGAATGTGAAAGCGCCGATTTTAAGAAATGTGATAAAAAGAGTTAAGCAGGTTTTCAGGTTTCCTTTCATACTTTTCTCCTTGTAAATTTATTCCAATACATTATAGATATAGAGTTGAGTTTTGTCAAATGTTGTGGTAGAATTAATGCAATACTTTTACGAAGGAAAGAGGAAACGGGGCGACCCACCACCACGCCTACGGCGCGGTCCCCCTCCCTATTTTGTCTGCGACAAAACAGGGATGATAAGGCTTCGCAATACTTTTACAAAAGTTAGAGGTAAAATAATGGATTTTGATGTTGCAAAAATAAGAGCAGAAGAATTAACTGCTATTCTTAATGATTGTATTGACAAATATTATATGGGAAATGAAAGTGACGTATCGGACTATGATTACGATATGATGATGCGTGAGCTTTCCGCTATTGAAGAGGAATTTCCGCAGCTTTTAAAGGAGGATTCGCCCACTCATAGAGTTGGCGGAAGCAGTGATACGACCTTTGAAAAGGTTGTTCATACTGTAAAAATGGAGAGCTTGCAGGACGCTTTTTCTGTTGAAGAACTAAAGGAATTCGATGAAAGAGTGAAAAAGGCTTTCCCTGACGCTCAATATGTTGTTGAGCAGAAAATTGATGGTCTTTCCTGCTCTCTTGAATACCGTGACGGCATTTTAGTAAGAGCCTCCACCCGTGGTGACGGTAATGTGGGCGAGGATGTTACTGCCAATGTTAAAACAATCCGTTCAGTACCCCTGAAGCTTAAAGAGGCGTTACCGTTTATTGAGGTTCGCGGTGAAGTTTATATGTCCCACGACTCCTTTGATGAATTGGTTGAAAAGCAAGAATTAAAGGGTGAAAAGACTTTTAAAAATCCCCGTAATGCCGCATCCGGCTCATTAAGGCAGAAAAATCCTAAAATTACTGCTGAAAGAAAGCTTGATATTTTCGTTTTCAATATTCAGCAAAAAGAGGGAGGAAAAGAGCTCCGCTCTCACAAGGAAAGCCTTGATTATTTAGGTGAATTGGGCTTTTCAACAATTCCGGAATATACTCTCTGCGACAGTATTGATGAAGCAATTTCTTCTATCAACGGCATTGGTGACAACAGAGGTAATTTAACCTTTGATATTGATGGAGCAGTTATTAAGGTTGACGATTTCTCTATGAGAGAAGAGCTTGGCAGTACCTCTAAATTTCCTAAATGGGCAGTAGCATTCAAATATCCGCCCGAGGAAAAGGAAACTAAGCTTCTTGATGTGGAAATTCAGGTTGGCAGAACAGGAGTTCTTACACCTACTGCCATATTTGAGCCCATTATTCTTGCAGGTACAACTGTTTCAAGAGCAACCCTTAATAATGCGGATTTCATAAAAGAAAAGAATATTGCTATCGGTGATAAAATTATTGTCCGCAAGGCAGGGGATATTATTCCCGAGGTGCTTTGTGTTAAGGAGCATACGGGGGAAAACGAGCAGTACCAATATCCCGAAACCTGCCCTGCTTGTAGCAGTAAGGTTGTTCGTGAAGAGGGTGAAGTGGCAATTCGATGCATTAATCCCGATTGCCCTGCACAGCTTTTAAGAAAGCTGATTCATTTCTGCTCAAGAGATGCTATGGACATTGAGGGTCTCGGTGAAGCAGTTTTAGAGCAGCTTGTTAAAGAAAATCTTATTTCCAAGGCTTCTGATATTTACAGACTAAGTCCTATGGACCTTGTTTCCCTTGAAAGAATGGGTGAAAAAAGCTCCCTCAATCTTATTGAAGCAATTGAAAAATCAAAAGAAAACGATTTGTTTAAACTGATTTTTGCTCTGGGTATTCATCACATCGGCTTAAAGGCTGCTAAATTACTTGCAAATCACTTTGATACAATGGATGCACTTTTAAATGCAAGTGAAGAGGATATTAAAGAAATTGACGGTATGGGAGATATTTCTGCAAAAACTCTCAAGGATACACTTTCTCTTCCCGAAACAATTGCTCTTATTGAGGATTTCAAAGCCTTTGGCCTTAATATGAAAAATCTTACGGAAAAGGCTGACGACCGCTTTAAAGGAATGACCTTTGTTCTTACGGGTACTCTTTCAAAGTTCGGCAGAAAGGATGCTGAAGCGATTATTGAAAAGTTCGGCGGTAAGGCATCGGGCTCGGTTTCCAAAAAGACTACCTATGTTCTTGCAGGTGAGGATGCAGGAAGCAAGCTGCGAAAGGCTAATGAGCTGGGTATTACCGTTATTTCAGAGATGCAATTTGACGAAATGATTAAATAAGGCTTTTTGATTTTATGCAATCATCCAATAGACAAACAGTGGTATGATAATGTAAAATTATTTTATATTTAAAATGAAAGGGTGTTTATATGCCTACAACAGAGGTTTTCAAAATCAAAACTAAAAGAAAAAATCTTTTCTTGCGTGTAGCAAAGGGCCACTTTGCAACAAGCTACACACATTCAAATTACTATATTGATGTTGCTGACCAGAAATCCCGTTATTCTGAGGCAAAAGCAGTTGCAGAAGAGCTTTGCTCAGCATATAACTACAGCACAACAGTTGTTGATACAATACTCTGCCTTGACGGTACAGAGGTTATCGGCACTTGCCTTGCAAACGAGCTTACTAAAAACTCTTTTGCAAATATCAATGCTCACCAGACTGTTTATGTTGTTACTCCCGAAATCGTTAATGGCTCACAGATGATGTTCAGAGATAACCTTGTTCATATGATTCAGGGTAAGCATGTGCTTGTTCTTGCAGTTTCTGTTGCATCAGGTGCAACTGCAAAAGCAGCTATTGAGGCGGTTAAATATTACGGTGGAGAAATTTCAGGTGTTGCTTCAATTTTCGCAACTGTTGCTAACTGTGGCGGCTATACTGTTAACTCCGTTTTCAACCCCAATGACCTGGAGGGCTATTTTGCAGTTCCTGCTCATGAATGTCCTCTTTGCAGAGAGGGTAAGAAGCTTGATGCACTTATTAATTGTCATGGATGCTCGAAGCTTTAATTTTAAAGCTGCCAGTCGCCAGTCTCCAGCCACCAGCGGCTTCGCAAAACTTAAAGATATCTAAAAAAACAGAAGGATTCAGGACAGCCAATGTCTTGAATCTTTTTCTTTTGGCGCATTTTTGCGCCCCGAGAGCTGACAGCCGGTAGCTGACGACTGGTAGCTAATATGTTTGCATTTTTTAATTTATTTTTCCAACAATATTGAAGAGTAGAAAAATCTGTGATAAAATGATTTTTGTAAAAATTTGGATTGATTCCTGTTTTTGTCAAAAAGGGAGAGAAGACTATGACTTTTTTTGATGTTTTAAGCCTTTTGGCAGGGCTTGTGTTTTTCCTTTTCGGTATGAATACTATGTCCGATGGACTTGAAAAGGCGGCAGGCAGTAAGCTTGAGATCATTCTTAAAAAAATGACCTCAAATGTGTTCGTAAGCATTATTATGGGTGCATTGATTACTGCGGTTATTCAGTCCTCTTCCGCAACAACTGTTATGCTTGTGGGTCTTGTAAACTCGGGCCTTATGGCGTTTGAAAATTCAATCGGCGTTATATTCGGTGCTAATATCGGTACAACAATTACCGCTTGGTTCTTGTCACTCGTTGGTGTGCAAAGTGATTCGTTTATAATTCAGATGGTAAAACCACAGAACTTTGCTCCCATTCTTGCAGTTATCGGTATTGCATTTATAATGATGTCAAAAAGTGACAAGCGAAAAATTCTCGGCACTATTTTCGTTGGCTTTACCGTTCTCATTTACGGTATGGATATTATGTCGGGCTCAGTTGAAGGCTTAGCAGAAATGCCTGAGTTCAAGAATGTTCTTCTTAAATTCAACAACCCCGTTCTTGGTATTCTTGTGGGTGCTGTGTTTACTGCGGTTATTCAGTCTTCCTCTGCATCAGTTGGTATTCTTCAGGCTCTTTCTCTTACAGGCTCCATTACCTATACAATGGCAGTTCCTATAATTCTTGGTCAGAATATCGGTACTTGTGCAACCGGGCTTATTTCCTGCATCGGTGCAGGTGCAAATGCAAAGCGAGTTTCCTTTACTCACACAATTATAAATATTATCGGCTCATTGATATTTATGCCCGTGTTCCTTATTGTTAACTCTGCTATGGGCAGTTACTTTGACGAAAATATGGTGAACCCTGCAAGTATTGCTGTTATTCACACCATATTCAATGTGGTGACTGTAGTTCTTCTTGCACCCTTTACAAAGCTTCTCGGTAAATTGGCTCACAAGGTTATCAAGGAGAAAAAAGGCGAAGAAAAGGGAGAAAAAACGGTTGTTTACCTTGATGAAAGACTTTTCCGTTCTCCTACAGTTGCAGTTATGGAATGCGATAACTATACTTCACAGATGGCGATTATTGCCAAGGTTACTATTCTTAAAGCACTTAATCTCGTTTTTTCATACGATAAAGAAGAAGCAAAATTGATTAAAGAAAACGAAGGTGTTCTTGATACCTATGAGGATGAATTGGGAACATACCTTGTAAAGCTTTCTGCGGAAGCACTTTCTGCTAATGATGCAAGAACGGTTTCAAGAATGCTTCATACGATTGGGGACTTTGAACGACTTGGCGACCATGCTCTTAATCTCAAAAAGGTTGCTCAGGAAATCCACGAAAAGAAAATTCATTTCTCTGAAAAGGCACAAAAGGAAATTTCAACCCTTATTGAAGCGATAACAGAAATTGTTGTTATGACAACAAAGGTATATGAGAAAAATGATTTGGCCTTAGCTTCAAAGGTTGAACCTCTTGAGCAAGTCATTGATAACCTCACTGCAGAAATCAAATCTCATCACATTAACCGTCTTCAAAGCGGTGACTGTACTATTGAAATGGGCTTTGTTCTTTCAGATTTATTGACAAATTGTGAGAGGATTTCCGACCACTGCTCCAATATTGCCGTTGCGGTAATTGAAGCTCAGAATGACATCTTTGACCCTCATAATTATCTTAATAAAATCAAATACGATAATGAGGATTTCAAGGAGGTTTTTGAGGAGTACAATGGAAAATACGATTTGCACAAATGATATCGAAATCATCTTTGAGGATGAGGATGTTCTCGTTATAAACAAGCCCGTAGGAATTTTAAGTGAAGATTCTCCAAAGGGCGAAAAGGGGATTTTAACTCATCTTCAAAAAGAAAATATCTACCTTTTGCACCGCCTTGACCGAGAGGTCGGTGGTGTTATGGTTTTTGCTAAAAATAAAAAAAGTGCCTCGGCACTTTCCACGGATATTGCAAACGGTAAGTTTTATAAAACTTATCTTGCGGTGACTGACGGTATTCCCGAAAATGACGAGGGTATATATAAGGATTTGCTTTTTAAGGATTCAAAAAAGAATCGCTCCTTTGTTGTTAACAGAATGAGAAGGGGTGTAAGAGAGGCAAGCCTTGAATACGTTGTTTTAAAGAAAAGTGAGAAAAATGCACTTGTGAAAGTGCTTTTACATACAGGAAGAACACATCAGATAAGAGTTCAGTTTTCCTCCAGAAAAACACCTCTTACGGGTGACGGAAGATACGGCAGTAAGGTGCGTGACTGCGGTATTGCCCTTCATTCTCATAACATAAAATTTATTCATCCGAGGACAAAGGAAAAGGTTGAATTTGTTTCAAATCCCGATTTTAATATTTACCCTTGGAATTTAGGAGATGTTACATACAATGCTTGATTTATTAACGAATTTCAGCGGTGTGCTTGTAAATGTGTTAACAGTTCTTATAGGCAGTACCCTTGGACTTTTACTTAAAAAGCAGATACCTGAAAGGCTTACAAGTGCAGTTATGACCGCTATCGGTCTTTGTACTGTTGCAATCGGTGTAACAGGAGTTATAAAGGGGCAGAATCAGCTTGTTATGATTATTTCTCTTGTTCTCGGTACAATTATCGGTACGCTTATTGATATTGACGGAAAGCTTACTAAAATAGGGGACAAGCTTCAGAAGAAAAGCAAAAAAGGCGAAAATGAAAAAAGCACCTTTTCGCAGGGCTTTGTTACAGCCTCGCTTCTTTTCTGTGTCGGTGCTATGACAATTGTGGGTTCAATGAATGCAGGAATTTCGGGAGATAATCAGATGCTTTATACAAAATCTGTTCTTGACCTGATTTCTTCAACGATGCTTGGAGCCAGCCTTGGTATAGGTGTGCTTTTCAGCTCAGCTTTTGTTCTTGTTTTTCAGGGTGGTCTTGTGGCACTTTCTATGGCTCTCGGCTCATTCCTTAATGATTTTGCAGTTGCGGAATTAATCTGTGCAGGGTCGGTTATGATTATCGCTCTCGGACTTAATCTTATCGGAATTACGAAAATCAAGGTTGCGAATTTGTTACCGGGATTGATACTTGTTCCTTTTGTGTGTAAAATAATGGAATTATTTTAAGTGGCAAGTGGCAAGTGGCAAGTTTCGGGACCTGCGGTCAGCAATTATAAAAGTTAAAGGATTCAAGACATTTATTGTCCTGAATCCTTTTTTTGTGGTGTTTAGTTAATTAAAAAGTGAAAAAGTTGTTGTCAGAATAAATAATATAATGTTTGGAAGCTAAACTTCCCATAAACTTGCCACTTGCCATTTCCAACTTGCCACTTAATAAAAAATCCGCCCGACTTTCGTCGGACGGTGTTTTTTATTAAAGCAATGCTCTGTAAAGCTCTGCGATTTCTTCAACGCTTGTATCCTTGGGGTTACCGGGACGGCAAGCATCTGCGAATGCGCTTTCACTAAGGAACTGAATATCCTCTTCTTTAAGAATACCCTTAAGGTCTTTAGCAATACCAACCTTTTCATTGAGAGCGTAAACTGCATCAACTGCTGCTTTTCTTGCTTCCTCAATTGTCATAGCGTCTGTACCTTCAACGCCCATTGCTTTTGCAATGTCGCGGTATTTATCGCCTGTGCACTCTGCGTTGTAAGCCATAATTGAGGGAAGAAGAATTGCATTTGCAACACCGTGGGGTGTGTCATAAAGAGCACCGAGACCGTGAGCCATGGAGTGAACAATACCAAGACCAACGTTTGAGAAGCCCTGACCTGCAATATACTGAGCGAGAGCCATACCCTCTCTGCCCTCGGGAGTGTTTTCGCAAGCACCGGGAAGATGCTTTGCAATAAGCTCGATTGCTTTGAGGTGGAACATATCTGTCATTTCCCAAGCACCCTTAGTGATGTAGCCTTCAATAGCATGGGTGAGAGCATCCATACCTGTTGAAGCGGTAAGACCCTTGGGCATTGTGGACATCATTTCGGGGTCAACAACTGCAACCTCGGGAATATCGTGAACGTCAACGCAAACGAATTTACGTTTCTTTTCAACATCTGTGATAACATAGTTGATTGTAACCTCAGCAGCAGTACCTGCAGTTGTGGGAACTGCGATAGTGAAAACTGCGTGGTTCTTTGTTTCTGCTACGCCCTCAAGGCTTCTTACATCTGCAAATTCAGGATTTTCAATAATGATACCAACTGCTTTTGCTGTGTCCATAGCAGAACCGCCACCGATAGCAACGATGCAATCTGCTCCGCTTGCCTTGAAAGCCTCAACACCGCTGAGAACATTTTCAATAGTGGGATTTGCTTTGATTTCGCTGAATATACTGTAAGGGAAGCCTGCTTTATCGAGAAGGTCTGTTACCTTACCTGTAACACCGAACTTAATAAGGTCGGGGTCGGAGCATACGAAAGCTTTTTTAAATCCACGGCTCTGAAGCTCTGTGGTGATGTTTTCAATTGCTCCTTTTCCATGATAGGAAATTGTGTTTAATACAATACGATTTGCCATTTTTATACCTCCAAAGGTTTTTTATCGAACCTATTATACTACAAGTACATTGATAAATCATTAACAATTTTCAAATATTTTCAGGTTTTTGAAAATTCGGTAAGTTTTACAAATTTAAGGGAAAAAACCCTTGCAATATTACCATTGTTTTAAAAAAATGGTCGTGATATACTGTTTAAAATGTATTTATGTAATGCAAATTAGGAGATTTTTATGGATATTCCGAAGATTCTTTTGCAAAAAGCAGATGAAATTACAGAAAAGCTTAAAATAAAGCACCCTGAGCTTGCACCGTTTTTCAAGGGTTGTTTTTTGAATACTATTGAAACCACAGTAACAAAGCTCGATGACGGTGGCTATTTTGTTATAACCGGTGATATTCCTGCAATGTGGCTTCGTGACAGCGCATCCCAGCTTACTCATTACATTCGCTATGCCAATGAGGATGAGAATTTAAAGGAAATTATCAGAAGTGTTATTGCCCGTCACGCAAAATTTGTGTGCCTTGACCCTTATGCAAATGCTTTCAATGCAGTGCCCAATTCAAAAAGCCATAAGGATGAAACGGATTTTTCTCACGAATTAATATGGGAGAGAAAATATGAGGTTGACTCTCTTTGCGCCTCTCTTTATCTTGCACACCAATATTATAATGAAACTCTTGATACTTCAATTTTTACAGAAGAGTTCCACGAAATGATGTGGAAAATTGTTGATGTATTCAAAAAAGAGCAGAACCATTTTAAAAATTCAACATATTACTTTAACCGTACCGATTGCCCCACAATTGACACTCTTCCCAATGAAGGCAAGGGTAATGATGTTTTATACACAGGTATGACCTGGTCGGGCTTCCGTCCCTCTGACGACAGATGCCTTTACGGCTATCTTGTGCCCTCAAATATGATGGCGGTTTGTGCTCTCAAAAAAGCGGCTCAGATGGCTAACGAGGGCTATGAGGATACAAAGCTTGAAAGCGAATGCCGTTCTCTTGCTTTTGATATCGACGAGGGAATAAAAGAACACGGTGTATATGACCACGACAGCTACGGCAAAATTTTTGTTTATGAAACTGATGGTATGGGCAATATGCTTTTAATGGATGATGCCAATTCACCCAGCCTTTTATCTGCCCCGTATCTTGGATATGTAAAGCCTGATAACGAGATTTATCAGAATACAAGAAGGTTTATCCTTTCTCACAATAATCCTTGGTATTTCGAGGGTGCGGTTGCAAAGGGGATAGGCAGCCCCCATACAGGCACAGATAAAATCTGGCATATTTCTTTGACAATGCAGGCTCTTACCTCAACAGACCCTGAAGAAATCAAGGAATGTATAAGAATGCTCACCACCACTCACGCAGGCGCATATCTTATGCACGAATCCTTTAACAAGAATGACGATACAGATTTCACTCGTCCTTGGTTTGCATGGGCAAACAGCCTTTTTGCTGAGCTTATGATAAGATTAGCGGAAGAATAAGTTGCAAGTGGCAAATGGCAAGTGGCAAGTTTAGGGGAAGCTTGGCTTCCAAACATTTTAATTAATTAATGCGTAGTTCTTAATTTGAACTACGCATTGTTTTTATTATTTTTGTTAAAGTGTATCCAACAAAGAATACTGTCAGAATTGTTTTTAACTGTGAAATTCTTAAATAGGTTTTTGTAACATTTGAAAGACTTTGTAATGCTTGTTGTTTATTCATAATTCCTCCCTAATAATTCTGCATTCCGCATTTCTGATTCAATGAAGTATTGCTATGCAATATGAAATAATCCATTTGGATCATGAAGTATTTTGCATTGCAAAATATGAAGTAAAATAAATCCTTTCATACGCGTTAGCGTACTTCATATCCATTTGATACTTCATAAATCCTATAAGGATTTATTTCATTGGCTAAGCCTATTCCGCATTCTCACGCAGTGAGCACCACCCCATGCGCAATTCCCGGTGTTGATTCCTTTTGCATTGATGAGGTGGGGGAGAGAAGGGCACCCGTTCCTACAAAAAGCACCTTGTTAAGCTCTTTGCTCTTTAATCTGCCCAGAATATATGAGCAGACAACACTTGCGGAGCAACCGCAGCCTGAGCCACCCGAGTGCACATCTTGTTTTTCCAAATCAAAAACCATTGTTCCGCAATCCTTATGAACAGCGCTTATGTCGGTGCAATATTCCTTTCTCATTAATTCTTCCAAAAGAGCAGAGCCTGTTGAACCCAAGTCACCTGTGAGAATTAAGTCATAGTCTTCGGGTTTCGTTTGGGTATCTTTCAGGAAATCTCCGATTGTCTGTGCCGCCGCAGGTGCCATAGCCGCGCCCATATTGTTAACGTCGGTTATTCCCAAATCCCTCACAGAACCGATTATAACCTTTTCAATCTTGGGAGTGTTTTCTCTCTTTTCGGCAACTACTGCTGCACCTGCGCCCGTAACAGTCCATTGACTTGCGGGGCTACGCTGACCTCCGTATTCAAGAGGAAAGCGATACTGCCTTTCAGCAGAGCAAAAATGAGAGGATGCAGCGGCAAGGGCAGTTTTTGCTGCGCCTGAATCTACAAAAATTCCTGCAAGTGCAAGGGAGAGTGCCATTGTTGAGCAAGCTCCGTAAAGACCTGCAAAGCAAAAGCCTAAATCCCTCATATCAAAGGATGAGCCGATACATTGGTTGAGAAGGTCACCTGCAAAAGCAATCTGAATATCATTTTTGGAAAGTTCTGATTTTTTTACTGCGGTTTCAATGGTCATTTTCTGCATTTTTGTTTCCGCTTTTTCAAAGGTTTTTTCTCCGAAAAAAGCATCATTATAGGCTTTATCAAAATACTGACCCAAAGGTCCTTCCGCCTCTTTTTTACCGACCACCGCCGCGTAGCCGATAATTGACGGAGTATTCTTTAACTCGATTGTATATTTTCCCGTTCTCTGTGGCATAAAATACATCCTTAATAAGTTTTGAATATATTGTTTGCAAGAATGGTAGAAAAATACGCAACCCCTTAAAATGATGAAACATTTTAAGGGGTTGCAGATTTATTGGAAATAATTATAAAAGTTCATCAAAAAGCCTGATGTTTTTCTTTTCAGCCTTTAATTCACCGTTTTGGATTTTCTTGATGATTTCAACGATTTTGTCGTTAATTGGAGTAGGTATATTATGTTTTCTGCCGAACTCGCAAACAACGCCATTGATTGCATCAACCTCGCAGGGCTTGCCTTTCTTAAGGTCCTGGAGCATTGAGGGCTCAATAAGGCGGTGCTTTTTCATAGCGATGGGAAGAAGCTTGCAACCAAGAGCACGCTTGAGAGCACCCTTATAATAGAAAAGTCCAACAATGTTTTTGCCCTGGACGGGAGCAAACTGAGTGCCTGTTGCATGACCTACATCAATACATTCCTTCATACAGCGGATGGCAACCTTCTGAGCATCCTTATCTTCGGAAACGTCACCGAAAACACCACCAACAACTGTTCCGAGACCTGAGAAGGTTGCATTAATAAGAAGCTTGGACCAGCGAGCACCCATAAGGTTTTCTTCTTCGTGAACGGGACACATAAGTTCAAGCAAATCTTTAACCATTTTTACCTGGGCATCTGTGATACCGTCTAATTTACCCATGTGGAATGAAAGACTGTCGGGTGCACTTGTAAGCTCACAAACGCCGGGCTCAATAAGTGCTGCGCCCCATTCAACTGCGCAACCCATTGTGTGATTGGCACCGACTACTTCGGCAACTGAGGGCTCGGGAATACCGTTCTGGAGAGTTACAATGACACCGTCTTCGCTGAGAAAATCCTTGAGCATTGTAACAACCTCTTTGTTATGTAACTGCTTTGTGAGAAGGACAATAACATCATACTTGCCTTCCATTTCCTCGGGAGTGATAGCCTTAACGGGAACGGTCATATCAACAGTACCTGTGATTTTTGCACCCTTTGTGTTGAGAATTTCAACGTGAGCCTTGTTTCTGTTAATAAGGTCAACCTGACCGCCGTTTTTAGTTATGTATGCGCCAAGAACAGTACCGAGTGAACCTGCGCCGTAGATTGCATTTCTGCTCATAAAAACACATCCTTGTTAAAAATTTAATTATCTGTAGTGATAATATCACATACAGATAATTAAATCAATAATATTATTTCAAAAACAAATAATAAATAAGGCCGTAAAGGCTGGCAGCAGAGCAACCATAAACTATAACTGGTCCTGCAAGATTGAACATTTTTGCACCTGTACCGAGAATTTTACCCTCTGCGCTGAACTCAACCGCAGGAGAAACAACGGAGTTTGCAAAGCCTGTAATGGGTACGGCGGTGCCTGCACCTGCATGTTTTGCAATTTTGGCAAAGGTGCCTGTGGCTGTCAGAATTGCGGTAATTACTATAAGTGTTACGGGAACGGCAAGCTTTACTTCGTCTTCATTTAATCCGATATTTGTAAAAAGCATTTTTAAAAGCTCACCGAAGCAGCAGATTGACCCACCGAAAAGAAAGGCTGAAATGCAGTCCTTTAAAAGTGGGGATTTGGGGGTGGTATTGTGGACGAGTTGTTGATATTGTTGGTTGTTCATAATAAAACTCCTTTTGAGTGAATTTAGTGTGAGTATTATCCCTCTTTTTTTACCCATAGGTAAAAAAGGAGGGGGGACCGCGTCAGCGGTGGGTGGTACAAAGCAATGAAAAGCAGTACGGAGGTACCACCCACCATTCCGTCCGAACTGTTATTAAAAAGAAATAAAATCACCCGAGGTTTACATAATCAGATGATTTACTCAATGAAGAATGGTCCCCCCTCCTTTTTGCTGAAGCAAAAAAGAGGGATAGGCTTCGCAAATCTTTTGTTTGATGCTAATATTTTTCTCTTATGTTAACTAAATATTCATTGATTATTTTTGAAATGTATTGTATAATGAAAATACAAAATGTACCTGACAAGAAGGTTGTTCTTTTAGAATTTCCTGAAAGGGAAGGGACGGGAATATAAGTGAATAGTGAAGAGTGATAGTGAAGAGGTAAGGATTTGCGTTGCTTTTACGAAGTGTAAACTTTACATTAGGACCCACCACCAAAAGCTGATGCTTTTGGTCCCCCTCCCTAAATTCACCTTCGGTGAGATTTAGGGATGATAAAAGTTGCGATACTTTTACTAATCACAAGCCACTAATTGCTATTTGCTAACTGCTGATTGCTAATTTACCGTACCCTTATTATATACGGGTATGGTATTTTTATTTTTGTGAAACTAAGTAAGGAGATGTTGCGACACTTTTACGAAGGGGTGTCTTTACGGGGCGACCCACCACCAAAAGCTGACGCTTTTGGTCCCCCTCCCTATTTGCTGAAGCAAACAGGGTTGATAAAAGTTGCGATACTTTTATAAATCAAAAAGGAGAGTTATATGTATTATAGAGTTGGTGTAATAAGCATTATTGTTGAAAATGGCGAGTCTGTGGGCGAGCTTAACACAATTTTGCATAACTACGGTGAATATATTATCGGCAGAATGGGAATTCCCTATCGGCAAAGGGAAATAAGCATTATAAGCGTAGCAATTGATGCTCCACAGGATGTGATTTCCGCCTTAAGCGGTAAAATCGGAAATCTTCAGGGAATAAGCGCGAAAACAGTGCTTTCAAATGTGATGAGAGATGAATAACTCTTTATTTACTATTGCCGATAAGCTTATAAAAAACCATTCTCTTACACCGGATGAATATGAACAGCTGGTTTCAGGCTACTCCAAAGGCTTGGCAAATTATTTAAGTGCTAATGCAGTAAAGGTTCGTAAGAATATTTATTCCAACCAGGTTTTCATTCGCGGACTTATTGAAATAAGCAATATCTGTAAAAATAACTGCTTTTATTGCGGTATTCGTGGCGGTAATCATTATTGCCAGAGATACCGCCTTACACCAAAGGAAATTATGCAATGCTGCGTTGAGGGGTATGAATTAGGCTTTCGTACCTTCGTTTTGCAGGGCGGTGAGGATGGCTTTTATACTGATGAAATGCTTTGTCACTTAATTTCAAATATCAAGAAGGTTTTTCCCGATTGTGCAGTAACACTTTCTTTAGGAGAAAGAAGCAAAGAAAGCTATCGAAAGCTTTTTGATGCCGGGGCGGACAGATACCTTCTTCGTCATGAAGCTGCAGATAAAGAGCTTTATGAAAAGCTTCATCCTACGGGTATGTCCTTCGAAAACCGAATGAATTGCCTTAAAAATCTTAAGGATATAGGTTTTCAGACCGGGTGCGGATTTATGGTTGGTGCACCTTATCAGACCGCAAGGCATATTGCAAAGGATTTGAAATTCATTGAAGAATTCAAGCCTGATATGTGCGGAATAGGACCATTTATTCCTCACAGAGACACAATTTACGCAAAAGAAAATGCAGGATCGGCAGATTTGACCTGCTACCTGCTTTCAATTATAAGATTAATCCATCCTAATATTCTATTACCTGCCACAACGGCTCTTGGAACGGTTTCAGATGACGGAAGAGAGAGAGGTATCCTCTCGGGTGCTAATGTGGTTATGCCGAATCTTTCGCCTGAAAGTGCAAGAAAGAAATATGAGTTATATAACAATAAATTGAATACCGGTGTAGAAAATGCTTTTCATATTGCTGAATTGAAAAAGCGAATGGAAAATATAGGGTATGAGGTTGTTGTTGCACGTGGAGACGTTGCGAGAATGCGGAATGCGGAGTGCGGAATGAAGGGGTAGAGACCCTTTCGAGCATTATAATTGTCGCTTTGCGACAACAGGAAACCCCCGACGAGGGTTTCCTACGACAAAACAGTCACACCGGACTGTTTTGCCTACCTTCCTGCGCTATTGAAGGTAAGGCGTTTCGCATTCTGCGGAATGCGATAAAGGGCGTTGCCCCTTGACCCCACAACCTTTTGAAAAAGGTTGACGAAAACTTTACTTATAATTGCGTCGCAGACTATTTACCGACGACTGGCATCTGGAGACTGGCATCTGGCATCTAATTTGATTTTACTGAAAGGAAAATTTATTATGTCAATTTACAATCCCAAATCACTAAAAGCAGAAGAATTCATCAATGATGGTGAAATTCTTGAAACTATAAAATATGCAGAAGAGAATAAGAATAATGTTGAGCTTATTGACAGTATTCTTGAAAAGGCAAAACCTAAAAAAGAGGGTAATGGTTTCCATTGCACAGGTCTTACCCACAGAGATGCGGCAGTGCTTCTTGCCTGCGACATTCCCGAGAAGGTTGAGGAGATGTACGCCCTTGCAAATCAGATTAAGCAGGATTTTTACGGCAACAGAATTGTTATGTTCGCGCCTTTGTACCTTTCAAATTACTGCGTGAACGGTTGCGTTTATTGTCCTTATCACCTTAAAAACAAGCATATTGCCCGTAAGAAGCTTACACAGGAAGAGGTTAAAGCAGAGGTTATTGCTTTGCAGGATATGGGTCACAAGCGTCTTGCAATTGAGGCAGGTGAAGACCCCAAGAACAACCCCATTGAATATATTCTTGAATGTATTAAAACCATTTACAGCGTTAACCACAAAAACGGTGCTATAAGACGAGTTAATGTAAATATTGCCGCTACTACTGTTGAAAATTACAGAAAGCTTAAGGATGCAGGAATCGGTACATACATTCTCTTCCAGGAAACATACCACAAAGAGAGTTATCTTGAACTCCATCCCACAGGACCAAAGCACGATTATGATTATCATACCGAAGCCATGGACAGAGCTATGGAAGGCGGAATTGATGATGTAGGTCTCGGTGTTCTTTTCGGACTTGAAAGATATATGTATGAATTCGTTGGTCTTCTTATGCACGCTGAACACCTTGAAGCAGTTCACGGGGTTGGTCCTCATACTATCAGCGTTCCCCGACTTAAAAGAGCGGATGATATTGACCCTGATGCATTCGACAACGGCATAAGTGACGAAATGTTCAAGAAAATTATTGCTTGTATCAGAATTGCAGTTCCCTATACAGGTATGATTATTTCCACCCGTGAAAGCGAAAAGGTAAGGGAAGAAGCACTTCACTTGGGTATTTCACAGATAAGCGGTGCTTCACGTACATCTGTTGGCGGTTACACAGAGGAAGAACGTCCCCACGATTCCGAGCAGTTTGATGTTTCTGACCAGAGAACTCTTGATGAGGTTGTTCGTTGGCTTATGGAAAACGGGCATATTCCATCATTCTGCACCGCTTGCTACAGAGAGGGAAGAACAGGTGACCGCTTTATGAGCCTTTGCAAATCAGGGCAAATTCTTAACTGTTGCCATCCCAATGCTCTTATGACTCTCACAGAATATCTTGAGGACTATGCTTCACCCGAAACAAAGGAAATTGGCTATAAGCTTATTGAAGAAGAGCTTAAGAAAATTCCTAAAGACAAAGTAAGAGAAATTGCCGAAAGCAATATTTGTGATATTAAAAATTCCAATAGACGAGATTTCAGGTTTTAAGGAGTAATGAAATGAGTTTGAATGAAACTGTTTCTGCCGAAAGAGTGCATATTGGCTTTTTCGGTATGCGAAATGCAGGTAAATCCAGCCTTGTTAATGCAGTTACGGGGCAGAGTCTTTCGGTTGTTTCCGATGTTTTGGGAACGACCACTGACCCTGTTAAAAAGGCTATGGAGCTACTGCCCTTAGGCCCTGTTGTTATAATCGACACCCCCGGCTTCGATGATGAAGGCTACCTTGGTGAAAAGCGAGTCGAAAAAACAAACGAAATTCTCGCAAAAACTGATGTGGCAATACTTGTTGTGGACTCTTTAAAAGGTCTTACAAAGGGTGACGAAGAGTTGATTGAGGCTTTTAAAAAGAGAAATATTCCGTATATTATCGCTTTTAACAAGTGTGAATTGCTTACAGAAAAAGCGGTTTTGAATGACAATGAAATCTATGTAAGCACAGTTGCGAATATCAATATTTTTGAGCTTAAAGAAAAAATCGGCAGTCTTTCAAAAGCTACCGAAAAGAAGAAATATGTGGTTTCCGATTTGGTTGAAAAGGGCGACATTGTTGTTCTTGTAATCCCCATTGACGAAGCTGCGCCAAAGGGCAGACTTATTCTGCCACAGCAAATGACAATCCGTGATTTATTGGATGGCAACTGCACTGTGGTTGCTTGTCAGGATACTGAATTGGAAAGCACTCTGCAGTCACTTGCAAAGAAACCGAAGCTTGTAATAACCGACTCACAGATTTTCGGTAAGGTTTCCAAAATCGTGCCTGATGATATTCTTCTCACATCCTTTTCAATTCTTATGGCGAGATACAAAGGGGAATTGGATATGCTCATTAAGGGCGCAGAGCGACTTTCTCAAATCAAAAATGGTGACAAAATTCTCATCAGCGAGGGTTGCACTCATCACAGACAATGCAACGACATAGGTACGGTGAAAATTCCTAATTGGGTTAGGGAATATACAAAGGCAGAACCCGAATTTTCATTTACTTCGGGCGGTGAATTTCCGCAGGATTTAAGAGAGTTTTCTCTGATTGTTCATTGCGGTGGTTGCACCCTTAACGAAAAGGAAATGAAGCACCGAGTAAATCTCGCAAGAGAGCAGGGTGTGCCTATGGTGAATTATGGGGTTGCCATTGCGAAGATGACGAATATACTTGAACGAAGCGTTCAAATAATGCGGAATGCGGAGTGCGGAGTGCGGAATTAAGCGTTGTGATACTTTTACGAAGGGGTGTCTTTACGGGGCGACCCACCACCAAAAGCTGATGCGGTCAACCGGTTGCAATATGGTCGTCTTGCTCGCTATTCGCTTCGCAATACTTCCTATTGCGCCCAGGGCTTATTGTTCGCTGCATCTGCCACAGGCAGCGCTCACAAACGCCCACCCTCCCTAAATTCACCTTCGGTGAGATTTAGGGATGATAATATTCGCTTTACTTTTATTTTATTTAGGAAATATTCTGCAGAACAGATGAATTCGTCCCCTAAACATCTGGCTTGTGGCACCTTGTTTGAACGGAGTGAAAATATGAATATCATACTTTGTATAGATAAAAACGGCGGAATGAGTTTCTGCGGAAAAAGGCTGAGCCAGGACAGAGTTCTGAGAGAGAAAATTATTGAAATTTCAAGTGGTGCAAGGCTTTTGATGAACTCATATTCTGCAAAGCAATTTGAAAGCCTTGAAGGTATTGTTGTTGACGAGGATTTTCTCAATAATGCAAATCAGGGGGATTTTTGCTTTGTTGAGGACAAGGAGATTTCTGCTGAAAATGTTGAGAGCTTTTATATTTTCAACTGGAACAGAAAATACCCCGGTGACTTGTTCTTTAATGTTGACTTTAAGGCAGAGGGCTTTAAGAAAATAAAAAAAGAGGAATTCCAAGGGAATTCCCACGATAAAATTACTTTAGAGATTTATTCAAGGTGATGAAGATGAAATTTAATAAGAAATTGAAATCACTTTTATCAATTCTTTGTTTACTTGCAGTTCTGTTTTCTGCTTTTGCAGGTTGTGATTCTGAAAATTATTCTGAAACCACAACGGAATTTGCAGAAATAACTGAAGAAAGCACCACTTTAGATCAAAAAGAAGATATTTCCGATGATTCGAAAACCGAAAAGTCGGGAGACAAAAACACTGAAAAGGAAACGGAAAAGGTAAACAAACCTGATAGCGTTGGTGACGATAACAGCAAGGCTGATTTATCAAAAATTCCTGAATATTCGGGCAGACCTTATATTGTTATCAATGATAATATCCCATCCTTTAACAAGTATGAGTTGACAACTAAGGGCTATGAAACCTATGCTTCTCTTGACTCTCTCGGCCGTTGCGGTGGTGCGGTTGCCTCCTGCGGAAAAGAAATAATGCCCTCTGCTAACGAAGAACGGGGCAGTATCAGCTCTGTTAAGCCAAGCGGTTGGGTTCAGGCACAGTATGACTGGGTGTCGGGTAAATATCTTTACAACCGTTGCCATTTACTTGGTTGGCAGTTGTCTGCGGAAAATGCAAATAAGAGAAATCTTATAACAGGCACAAGATATATGAATACAGAGGGGATGCTACCCTTTGAAAATATGGTTGCCGACTACATCCGCGAAACAAATAACCACGTTGCATACAGAGTTACACCCATTTATGAGGGCAGTGACCTTGTGGCAAGGGGTGTGCAGATGGAGGCCTATTCCGTTGAGGATGACGGCGAGGGCATCTGCTTTAATGTTTTTTGCTATAATGTTCAGCCGGGAGTGAAAATTGATTATTCCACAGGCAGAAGCTGGGCTTCAGGCAGTAGTGCCACAACTACCAAAAAACAGACTGTTGCGGTTCAGACAACAAAAGAATATGTTGAAACAACGAAACAACAGAATGTTGTTACAGGTCAGTATGTACTCAACACAAACTCGAAGAAAATTCATAAGACCTCTTGTCATCATATAAATAAAATGAGCGAGAAAAACAAGGAAAGCTACAGCGGTTCACTTGATGCTTTGTATTCGCAAGGCTACACAACCTGCGGAACGTGTTTTTAAAAAATAACAACGATATTCATTCTTATAGAAGAACAGAATATCGTTGTTTCTTTTATGTTATTTTTGCGAAGCTCATTCCGCACTCCGCATTCCGCACTCCGCATTCCGCATTTTAATATAATTCCTCAGGCGAATTCAGAAGATATGTCGCACCTGATTCGGTTAATTCCTCAGCTGTTCCGAAGCCATAGACTGCTCCTGCGCTGTCAAGACCTACTGCCTTTGCACCGTCTATATCGTAGCAACGGTCACCAACCATAATTATTTCACTTTTTTCGGGATTGCCGAAGAATTCGAGGCAGGCGTTGATTAAATCCTTTTTGCTTGAATGGTTATTTTTGAAATCCTCTGCGGAAACAAAATCATAGTATTTGTAAATATCGTGAAATTTAGATATTTCTTCTACAAAGTGAATGGGCTTTGAAGATGCAACGGCGATTTTTTTGCCGTCCTTTTTTAATCTATCAAGCATTTCCTTGATGCCGTCATATATTTTGGACTCTTCCGCCGCTTTGAGTCTGTAACGCTCACGGTATTTGTCAATAAGCCATTGAGCATCCTCATCGGAAACATTATAAATTGTTTTATAGCTTTCAAAAAGGGGAGGGCCAACAAAGAAATGAAGCTTTTCAATGTCTGTTTCCTTTATGCCGTAGCAGTCCAGAGAATAAATAATAGAATTGAAAATACCCTCGGTAGTATCGCAAAGGGTACCGTCAAAGTCGAATAAATAGTAGTTATAATCTTTCATTTTTATCACCGAGAAACATATTAGCACATAAAATTTAAAATTACAAATTAGAAATGAGAAATTTATGGGCTACGCCAATTATAATTTCGTCGCAGACCCTTAATTTCTCATTCCTCATTTCTAATTCGTAATTTTACAAAATTCTCTATTGCAACATTTTTCGTATTATAGTAAAATAAAAGATAATTATTTTTATTTTTAAATCAGTGAAAAGAGATGGTTTTGTGGCTATTACTAAAAGCCAGATTGACGAGATACTTCTGAAATATGAAAATCCCGAGGAAAGCCTTATTGCAGTTCTTCAGGATGTTCAGGCTGTTGACGGCTATATTTCAAGAGAAAGCGTAGAATACATAACAGAAAAAAGCGGGATTCCCTCTGCAAGAATTATGGGCGTTGCCTCGTTCTATGCAGGCTTCCGCCTTAAGCCCGTTGGTAAATACAGAATTATGGTTTGTATGGGTACTGCCTGTCACGTTAACGGTGCAGAGCGGGTTGGTGATACAGTGAAGCGTGTTTTAGGCATTGAAGCAGGGGATGTAACCGATGACGGTCTTTTCTCCTGGGAAGAGGTTGCATGCCTTGGCTGCTGCAGTATTTCTCCGGCTATGATGATTAACGACACCGCTTACGGTAAGCTTACTCCCGATATGGTAACTGATATCATCAATTCCATAAGAGAGGAGGAAAAGAAATGAGATTTCTTTTAGGCTACGGCTCTTGTGGTATTGCTTCAGGTGCAAAGGATGTTCTTAAGGCTCTTGAAGCTGTATTCCAAAATACAGAATTCAAGGTTGAAAAGGTTGGCTGTAACGGACTTTGCTTTGCAGAGCCGATTGTTGAGGTTATTTGCGACAGTGGTGAGAGCATTCTTTACGGACGCCTTGATGAAAAATCTGCAATTGCTCTTGGTACTTCCGCTAAAAATGGCTCACTTATGGAAGAAAACCGACTCACAGAAGAGGAGCTTAATTTTCTTAACGGACAAAATAGGATTGTTCTTTCCGGTTGCGGTAAAATTGACCCCGAAAGTATTGAATCTTACATAGAAAACGGCGGTTACACCGCTCTTAAAAAGGCACTTGAATTGGGTGCTGAGGGCATAATTGAAGAAATAAAAAAATCAGGCTTGCGCGGTCGTGGCGGTGCAGGCTTCCCCACTCATATAAAATGGCAATCTGCGAAAAACTCTGCAGGTGATGAAAAATACATTGTCTGCAATGCTGACGAGGGCGACCCCGGTGCATTTATGGACAGAGCAGTTCTCGAGGGCGACCCTCACAGAGTTCTTGAGGGTATGATGATTGCAGGTATTGCAGTTGGTGCGAAAACGGGTATTATCTATGTTCGTGCCGAATACCCACTTGCAGTTAAAAGACTTAATATAGCTATTGAAGAAATGCGCCAAAAAGGTATTTTAGGTGAAAATATTTTTGGTAGTAGCTTCAGCTTCGATTTCCGTATAATGATGGGTGCAGGTGCGTTCGTTTGCGGAGAGGAAACTGCTCTTCTTGCATCCTTGGGCGGTAACAGAGGTATGCCCATTACTAAACCTCCATTCCCTGCTCAGAAGGGCTTCAGAAAGAAGCCCACCAATATCAATAATGTTGAAACCTTTGCAAATGTCAGCTGGATTATTGAAAACGGTGGCGAAAAATTTGCGGAAATGGGTACAGAGGGCAGTAAGGGCACAAAGGTATTTGCCCTTGCAGGTCGCGTCAAACGAGGCGGACTTGTGGAAGTTCCCATGGGTCTTACTATAAATGACATCGTTTTCGGTATCTGCGGTGGTATTAAGGAGGATGCGGAAATTAAAGCTGTTCAGATGGGTGGTCCCTCAGGCGGTTGTATTCCGAAAAATCTTCTCGATACTCCCATTGACTATGAGAATATCGCAAAAACAGGGGCTATTATGGGCTCGGGCGGTATGATTGTTATGGATGAGAAAACCTGTATGGTTGATATGGCGAAATTCTTTATGGATTTCACAAGTAAGGAAAGCTGCGGTAAATGCGTGCCCTGCAGAATCGGTACAACACGTATGCTTGAAATTCTTCAGAGAATTGTAAAAGGCGAGGGTGAAGAAAGTGATATTGAAACTCTCGTTGAACTTGGTGAAGCAATTAAAACAGGTGCACTCTGCGGTCTTGGTAACTCTGCGCCAAACCCTGTTTTGACTACCATAAAATATTTCCGAGAGGAATATGAAGCACACATAAAAGAGAAAAAATGTCCTGCAAAAAAATGCTCGGCACTCATTAGCTATAATATAGTTGCAGAGAAGTGTAAAGGTTGTTCCCTTTGCAGCAGAAAATGTCCTGTAAATGCTATAAGCGGTGTTATTAAAATGCCTTTCAAAATTGACAATGAAGTTTGTGTTCGTTGCGGTCAATGTATTGAAAATTGCAAAT
This sequence comes from Oscillospiraceae bacterium, assembly GCA_015066325.1. Taxonomy (GTDB): domain Bacteria; phylum Bacillota; class Clostridia; order Oscillospirales; family Acutalibacteraceae; genus DTU089. Next base: position 3,370 of record SVOP01000007.1, on the reverse strand, counting down.
TCGGTGCAATAGAAATTCTTTCAGGGGAGGGTGTAGAATGAGCCAAGTTAAAATAACAATTAACGGCAAAGAGTATCTTGCTGACACAGAAAAAACTCTTCTTGATAATATTTTAGAAAATGGCATCTATCTTCCCCACCTTTGCCATAACAAAGAGCTTGAAAGCTATGGCGGTTGCGGTCTTTGTCTTGTAGAGGTTGAGGGTATAAGAAAGCCTCTTCGCGCCTGCTCAACTACTGTTAGCGAGGGTATGAAGGTAACTACAAGCACGCCTGAGCTTGAAAAGAGCAGGAAAATGACACTTTCTGTCATTATGAGCGACCATGCAGGCGACTGCAAAGCTCCCTGCTATATGGCTTGCCCTACTCATCAGGATATTCAGGCTTATGTTGGTCTTATTGCAAACGGAGACGAAAAAAAGGCTCTTGAGGTTATAAAAGAGGACAATCCCTTGCCAGCTTCAATCGGCAGAGTTTGTCCTCATCCTTGCGAGGAAAAATGCCGTCGCGCTCACCTTGAGGGTGCAGTTTCCATTTGTGCATTAAAGCGCTTTGCGGCAGATTCCTTTATGGATTTTATTCCTCAGTGTGCTGAGAAAAACGGTAAGAGGGTTGCTGTTATCGGTGCAGGTCCTGCAGGTCTTTCCTGCGCATATTTCCTTGCAAAAAAGGGCTATTCTGTTGAGATTTTTGAAGCAGAAAGCCACGGTGGCGGTATGCTTCGCTACGGTATTCCTGCCTACAGATTACCTAAAGATATTCTTGATAAAGAAATTCAAAATATTGAGAAAATGGGTGTGGAAATCCATTACAATAAAAGGCTTGGCAGAGATTTTACCATTCAGTCACTTAAGAGTGATTTTGATGCAGTTTTCGTGGCAATCGGTGCATGGAGTGCATCCTCTATGAGATGCCCCGGTGAAGATGCAGAAGGCGTTTTCGGTGGTATTGATGTGCTTTATAAGGTTACAAAGGGCGAAAAGGTTGATTTAGGCAAAAAGGTATGTGTTGTGGGTGGAGGTAACACCGCTATTGACGCAGTTCGTACTGCAGTCCGCCTTGGTGCTGAGGAGGTTACCCTCGTTTACCGCCGTACCGAAAATGAAATGCCTGCTGAGCCCGATGAAATCCGTGATGCAAGGGCAGAGGGTGTGCAGTTCAGATTCCTTTGCGCACCTGTTGAGGTTATAAGCGAAAACGGTAAGGTTACAGGAATCAACTTGCAGAAAATGGAGCTGGGCGAGCCTGATGCCAGTGGCAGAAGAAGCCCCGTTGCCATTGAGGGTGCAACAGAGCTTTTAGAGTGTGATTCCGTAATTTCTGCTATTGGTCAGAAGGTTGTCGGCAGTGATATTGATAGCGTTGAATTAACGAAAAAATCAACAATTGCTGTTGACGAAACAACATTTATGACATCTGTTGAGGGAGTTTTTGCTGCAGGTGATGTTATTAATAAAGGTCCTGATATAGCAATCAGAGCAATTGCAGGCGGCAAATATGCTGCAAGAAGTATTGACTGCTGGTTCAAGGGTGTGAGCGTTCCGCCCGAATTACCTGATTACTCCGTGAATAAGAATTTTAACCCTGAAGTTTTAAAGGGAATGCCACAAATTGACAGAGCTGAAATAAAGCTTGTTGATGCAAATATCAGAAATAAGAATTTCAGCGAGGCAGCTTTCACATTTACAAAAGAAGAGGCAATGAAAGAGGCAGAGAGGTGCCTTGAATGCGGTTGCTCCGCGGTTTATTCCTGTGAGCTTTTGCCCTATGCCAGAGATTATGATGCTTTCGCTTCGGGTATCTATGGCAAAACAAGGCAGTACACCAAGGATAAAAGCCATCCTTTTATTGTACGTGATAATAATAAATGCATTCTTTGCGGTCAGTGTGTAAGGGCTTGCAAGGAAATAAGCGGTACTGAAAATCTCGGACTTTTCGGAAGAGGCTTCGGTACATTGCCCTTAAGCGCTTTTGATTTACCTTTGGGTGAAAGCAAATGCGTTTCCTGCGGTGCTTGCGTGAATGTCTGCCCCACAGGCGCACTAACAACAAAAGTGCCCACTCTTAAAAACCCGCCATTACCTTTTGAAGATAGTGAATGGATTTGCGGATACTGCGACAGAAAATGTAAATTTACTAAACGCTCAATTAACGGCAGAGCAGTTAAAATGATTCCCGAAAAAATAGAGGAGAGCTGTTCGATTGGTGTATTCCTTCTTCCCGCCAAAGAGAATTCGGAATACGGAGTGCGGAAAGCGGAATGGATTGATAGAATATTCGGGTCAATTGATAAGTTTAATGGAGATATAAATGAATTAGAATTAATAATGCGTAATTCTTAATACGGAATTAAGCTTCGCAAAGAAGTAAAAATAGCACAAATCCTATCATCCCTGTCCGCCTTGGCGGATAGGGAGGGGGGACCATTCTTGAAAAAATAACCTTTTTGTGGAAGTGTATTTCGGGAGAATATGCTTCCATTTGTTTTGTGTTCGGGCGGAATGGTGGTGGGTTGCCACGCTTCCTTTTTACATCGTTGATGAGAAGAATTAATAATTTTTTTACTTAGTATTACTCTCATCGGCAAAGGGTAATCTTTACGGGGCGACCCACCACCGCTAACGCGGTCAACCGGTTGCAATATAGTCGTCTTGCTCGCTATTCACTTCGCAATACTCCTTATTGCGCCCAGAGCTTTTTGTTCCCTTCATCGTCCACAGGACGCGGTCACAAACGCTCACCCTCCCTATTCCATCAAAGATGGAACAGGGATGATAAATGTTGCGATACTCTTACATATTGGTGGATTTTACTTTGTACAAAAACACTTCGTTATTTTGTGTAAAATGACGGAATGGTCAGAAATCCTTTGTGGGACAAGGGTTTTCTGCTGTTTGTGTAGTGAAATAAGTTGTGTTTTTTTCTTATATAAATGGAAAATATCTATTGACTTTGCGCGCCGTTTGTAATATAATCAATGCAGGCTATAAGTGATGCTATATCTATGCGCACTTTTGCGGCAAGAGGATTTTTCCTCAATTTCAAGTAAAGGAAGATATTAATGAAAAAAATTCTTGCGATTTTTCTTTCTGCTCTGCTCATCTGCATCAATCTTGCACCGATGAGTTTGGCAGCTGCTGACCCCGGGCTCGCTACAAGAGTTATGGAAGGCAAATATGATAGCAGCAACACAGGAACAGATGTTGTTACCAAAACAACCTTCACTGTTGCAGTTAAAGTTCCTGCTGTTACAAAACTCACAGGTGTTAACCTCTATTTCTCTTTTGATCCCGCAGTTCTTACAGTTGTTGGGGCAGGTGCCGCAGGTACTGAAGATGAAGACGGCAATTTCAATGCTTACTTCAACGGCA
>SVOP01000096.1 GCA_015066325.1 Oscillospiraceae bacterium | reverse complement strand
AATTTTCTGTGACAGTTGTCATTTTAACGGGTAAACCCGTTAACTTTGATAATTCCTCGGCACTGTCAACCGAGTTTATAACATCCTCTGCTGTGGTGCTTTCACCAAGATTGGAATTGTTAACAATTGCTGTGAATTTGATTTTACAAGCGGCTTCAATTTCCTGCATTATCTCGTAAGCAGACTGAGCATCGGGAGTCAAAGGACGGTATTTATTGAAAACAAAAAGCATTTCATAATCGTTTTCTTCTTTTATAGCGTCCGCATATCTGCCCAAAGCATAAGCGCCGCGGTCATCACCGCCAATATCCATTATGGCTTTTTCTTCGCGTTTGTCAAGAAGAGAATAAACATCCTGCGGCAAAGCAGGTAAATCTACATTTGAATTTGCAAATGCAGAAGAAATAAGTTTAATTCCTGCATTCTCTAAATCTTCAAGACTGTCGCGAGTTCTGAAATAGGGATTTACTATATCAAGGTCGGCGATAACAACATTTTCACCAAGGCTTTTAAGATACAAAGCGAAGTTGACGGCAATATTTGTTTTACCGCTGCCATAGTGCCCTGCAAAAAGGGTCATTCGTTTGTTATTCAATATATCACTCCGTTTAAAGTGTGAAATTAAAGTTGCAAGTTGCAAATGGCAAGTGGCAAGTTAAGGGTCTGCGACGCAATTATAATTTAAAATGCTGTCCGCAGGACCCGATACTGGCATCTGGCATCTGGCGACTGGCATCTTTCACAATGCTGTCCTCAGGTCCAAAAATTTTGCGTTTACATTATAACTTATTACGCTGAATCTTGCCACTGGTTGTTTTCGGTAATTCATCACGGAACACAACAATTCTCGGGTATTTATAAGGAGCGGTTTTCTCCTTAACATACTGCTGAATTTCTTTCTTAAGCTCTTCAGTACCCTCTGTTCCGGGAACGAGAACGATACTTGCTTTAACAACCTGTCCTCTTACCTCATCGGGTGCAGCAGAAACTCCACATTCAAGAACATAGGGAAGCTCCATAATAACGCTTTCGATTTCAAACGGTCCTATACGATAGCCTGATGACTTGATAACATCATCAACACGGCCAACATACCAATAGAAACCATCTTCATCCATCCAGGCAACGTCACCTGTATGGTAATAGCCATCGTGCCAAACCTCTTTGGTTTTCTCTTCATCGTTATAATAACCCTTGAAGAGACCGCAGGGAGCACCATCTTTAACATTAACAACGATTTCGCCGTTTTCACCAACATTTACTTTGTTACCGTCTGCATCAACAAGGCAAACATCATAAATGGGAGCGGGTTTACCCATTGAACCGATTTTATGAGGAGCGCCGGTCATATTACCGATAATCATTGTGCTTTCGGTCTGACCGAAGCCCTCAAGAATCTGAAGACCTGTTGCCTTTTCAAATTGGCGGTAAACCTCAGGGTTGAGTGCCTCACCTGCTGTTGTCATATGCTTAACAGAGGAGAAATCGTATTTAGAAATATCCTGCTTAATCATCATTCTGAGCATTGTGGGAGGTGCACAGAAGGTTGTAATATTATGCTTTGCAAACATAGGAAGAATGTCTGCAGCATCGAAGCGGTCAAAGTCATAAACGAAAAGAGCTGCTTCGCAGAGCCACTGTCCGTAGAACTTACCCCACATAGACTTTGCCCAGCCTGTATCGGAAATTGTGAAATGAAGACCGTCGGGGTCAACATTGTGCCAATATTTTGCAGTATGGAAATGACCGAGAGCATATTTATAGCAATGAGCGGCAATTTTTGGGTAGCCTGTTGTTCCTGATGTAAAGAACATAAGCATTAAATCGTCGCCACCGGGAGCATCTTCACCTCTCTCGTAATGAGAGCTGAAAAGCTTACTTTCCTCATCGTAGTTTCTCCAGCCGTCACGGTCTTCGCCAACTGCGATTTTTATCTTAAGGTCAGGACATTTTGCTGCTGCCATATCAACCTGATTTGCAACATCGCCATCGGTTGTGCAAAGAATTGCTTTAATTCCTGCTGCCTGGAAGCGATATTCCAAGTCGTGCTCCTGAAGCTGATTGGGAGCGGGAATACCTATAGCACCCAATTTGTTAAGACCGAGCATTGCAAACCAATACTGATAATGGCGTTTGAGTATAAGCATAACTCTGTCGCCTTTTTTGATACCCAAGGATTTAAAGTAGTTGGCTGCCTGCGCAGAGCCTTTTTTCATATCCTTGAAGGTAAAGCGTCTTTCGGTCTTATCTCTTGAAATATGAAGCATAGCGAGCTTATCGGGCTCTCTGTCTGCAAGAGCGTCAATAAGGTCAAATGCAAAGTTGAAATTATCTGTATTTTTGAATTTGATTGATGTGGGTGTCCCCTTTTCGTTACGCTCAACATCAATAAATTTATGATAAATTCTTTCTTTTTTATCTTCCTTAATCTTTTCAGGCGCTTTATACTCCTCTGTCTTCACATGCTGAAGCTCAGGAATAGGCTCACCTGACGGATTAAGAACGATAGCATAGAAGGTACAATCCTTACCGTCAACGGCAATCATACCGTGAGGAGTGAGAGAATCATAATAGATACTGTCACCGGGTCCGAGAATTTCAGAATGCTCACCAACCTGAACCTTTAATTTACCTTCAATAACAATGTCAAGCTCCTGACCGTCGTGAGAGGTAAGCTCAATATCCTTATTCTGATTTTCTTCACTATATGTAGCTTCAACAAAAAGAGGTTCGGCAATTTTATTTTTGAATTTAGCTGCAAGGTTGAAATAAGTCATACCGTGAGCTTTTTCAATCTTCTGCCCTTTACCTGCTTTTGTGAAAACATAGTTTGTAAGCTTGGGTGTGCTACCCTCAATAATACTTGAAACATCAACATTGAATGCAAGGGCACAACGATAAATGAAAGCAAAGTTAAGGTCGCTTTCTCCGTTTTCACAAGCAAGGTATTCACTTTCGCTTACACCTGTTTTAGTAGCCATTTCTGCTATAGTGTAGCCTTCAATTTCGCGCAACTCTCGAATACGCGCCGCCATCTCCTTGATTTTAAAATCAAGTCCGGTGATTTTGTCCATTCTTCTAATCCTCCATTTTCGGTGGGACACAATAAAAAACTCGTCCCAAAGATATTCTTTGAGACGAGTAAAAATCAAAATTTATACCCGCGGTACCACTCAAATTGCAGTTAAAAAACTGCCTCTCTCGAAGTCCATCAACTTCTATGCCTTTACGCAGCAATCACGGAGAGGTTCTACTAAGCGAAAGCCTTTCTTCCTCCCGGCTCGGAAACTACAAACATCGGATTCTCAACCTATGGCTTACACCAACCGCCACTTCTCTGAAAGGTGAAATAACCGCGCCCTTTTCTTCAACGCCTTTTATTCAATTTTCTCAAAGATACCATAATATAAGGTAAATGTCAAGTTTTTTATTAAATTTAGCTATTAGCGGTTAGCAATTAGCTGTTAGCTACTATTTGCTATTTGCTATTTGCTATTTGCTATCCGCTATTTGCTATTTATCAAAGCTTATTTCTGATTATCTTACCACTGATTGTTTTGGGAAGCTCATCTCTGAAAACAACTATACGGGGATATTTATAAGGTGCAGTATTATTCTTAACATACTGCTGAATTTCCTTTTTAAGCTCTTCTGTTCCCTCTGTGCCGGGTGTTAAAACGATACTTGCTTTAACAACCTGACCTCTTACCTCATCGGGTGCAGCAGAAACGCCACATTCAAGAACATAGGGAAGCTCCATAATTACGTTTTCGATTTCGAACGGTCCGATACGGTATCCTGATGATTTGATAACATCATCAACACGACCAACATACCATAAATAACCATCCTCATCACGCCAAGCGGTATCACCTGTATGGTAAAGTCCGTCGTGATAAACCTCTTTGGTTGCTTCTTCATTATTGTAATAGCCAAGGAAGAGACCGCAGGGAACTTTGCTGTCCGCATGAATAACGATTTCGCCGGTTTCACCGTCCGCAACGGGTCTGCCATCAGAGTCAACAACATCAACATCATAAAGAGGTGTGGGCTTACCCATTGAACCAATCTTAATATTAGTACCCTTAAGAGTAGCGATAGAAAGAGTTGTTTCTGTCTGACCGAAGCCCTCGTGAATGCGAAGACCTGTTGATTTTTCAAACTGCTTGAAAACCTCGGGATTAAGTGCCTCACCTGCTGTTGTTGCGTGCTGGATTGATGAAAGGTCATACTGAGATATATCCTGTTTTATAAGCATTCTGTACATTGTAGGCGGTGCGCAGAAGGTAGTGATATTGTATTTTGCAAACATAGGAAGAATCTTTGAAGCGTCAAAACGCTCAAAGTCATATACAAAAACAGCACCCTCGCAAAGCCACTGTCCGTAAAGCTTACCCCATAGAGCTTTACCCCAGCCTGTTTCGGAAATTGTAAAATGAATACCGTCTCTCTGAACACAGTGCCAGTACTTTGCTGTAATAAAGTGTCCGAGAGGATATTTGTGGCTATGAGTAGCAATTTTGGGATAGCCTGTTGTACCCGAAGTAAAGAGCATAAGCATCGGGTCATCACCGCAGGGTGATTCTTCGTCTCGAACAAAACGACGGCTGAAAAGAGCATACTCCTCATCAAAGCAATGCCATCCGTCTTTTTTGCCGTTAGCAACGATTTTTGTTTTAAGGGTGGGACAATTTTTCTGTGCCTCATCCACATAATCTGTTGCAGCACCGTCTGCAGTAACCACAACTGCTGAAACACCTGCCGCATTGAAGCGGTATTCATAGTCGTGTGTAACAAGCTGATTTGTTGCAGGAATTGCAATCGCACCAAGCTTATGAAGACCTAAAATTGCTAACCAGAACTGGTAGTTTCTCTTAAGAACAAGAAGAACTCTGTCCCCTTTCTTAATACCGAGAGATTTGAAGTAGTTAGCTGCCTGAGATGAACCCTCTTTAATATCCTTAAATGTGAAACGGCGTTCAGTCATATCATCTGCAATATGAAGCATTGCAAGCTTTTCGGGATACTGTCTGCCGATTTCATCAACAACATCAAATGCAAAGTTGAACTTATCTTCGTTTTCAAAGGAAATTCCTGTGCAAACACCATTTTCATCCTCAACTGTTTTGATGAATTTATCGCAGATAAGAGGAACTCTCTTTGTTGGGTTGGGTACATTTACTGTACTCATATGAGTATCAGCAACCTCTTCATCCTCTGCCATAACCATAGCTAAGAAGAGGCAGTCCTCACCATTAACGGCAATCATTCCGTGAGGTGTTGAGCTCTTATAATAGATGCTGTCGCCCTCGTGAAGCACTTCGGTATGGTCGCCAACCTGAACCTTAAGAGAACCTTTAATAACAAGGTCAAATTCCTGACCTGAGTGAGTTGCGAGCTCAATAGGCTTTGACTGAAGCTCACTTCTGTATTCATATTTTACCCAATAGGGATTTGCAAGCTTATTTCTGAATTTGGGAGCAAGGTTCTGAATCAAGATGCCCTCTTCATTAGCAGTTGTCTGACCCTTACCTCTGCGGGTTACGTTATAGGTTGTGAGCTTTGCACTCTGACCTTCAAGAAGGTCTGTGATTTCAACATCAAATGCAAGTGCACATTTATGAATGAATGAGAAAGGAAGGTCTTCCTCGCCTTTTACAAAGGACACATACTCTTCAAGAGTTACTTCGGTTTTTTCTGCCATATCAGCATTTGAAAAACCGTAAATCTCTCGAAGCTCCTCAATACGCTGAGCAACCTCTGCAAGCTTGTTTGTAACTGTTTTGTCTGCCATTTTCATCAATCCTTTCAAAAGAAAAGTATATTTTACTTGAAGCACACAAATAAAAAAACGCCCCAAAAAACCTTTTTGGTTCTTTGAGACGAAAATAAATTCCGCGGTACCACTCAAATTGCAATTAAAATTGCCACTCAGGAGTCCATCAACTCCGTTGCACTAACGTAGCATTCTCGGAAGGCGCCTACTTGAAAAATCTTTCGGACCTTCAGCTCAGAAGGGATAGGTTCTGAAAATACAAGCTATCGGCTCGCAGCAACCGCCGACTCTCTGGAAGTTGTAAAATTCAACCGTCTTCGTCACAGCTTTTATTTGTGATATTTTCAATTGAATGAATTTTAGCACTTTATTTTTTCGGTGTCAATAGTTTTTCGAAAATTAAATTGTGAATTTTTTTGTAAAAAAGATGCCAGATACCAGATGCCAGATGCCAGTAAAATTGTAAATTTTCAAAAAACTGTTGACATTCAAAAAATAAAGTGCTATTATTCTCTCAATATTTTTCAAATGCGATGAAGGAATTACGTGTTTTT
>SVOP01000095.1 GCA_015066325.1 Oscillospiraceae bacterium | reverse complement strand
TTGTTCTTCCGTTAATATCGGTTCAACAAGAGCAGGTATTAATATGGATGCAGTTAAGCTTATGGGTCAGACCATTAAAAAAACTGCAAAAAGAACCGAAGACCGCGACGGCTTCGGTTGTGCAAAGCTTGTTGTTTTCTGCAACGCAGTTGAAGACAATCCCTTTATGGCAGGTGCTTTCCACGGTGTAGGTGAGCCTGAATGTGCAATAAATGTTGGTGTTTCCGGTCCCGGTGTTGTTTATAATGCTCTCAAGCAAATTAAAGGTGAGCCCTTTGATGTTGTTGCGGAAACTATTAAGAAAACCGCATTTAAAATCACAAGAATGGGTCAGTTAATGGCAAGCGAAGCATCAAAACGCTTAGGTGCAGAATTCGGTATTGTTGATTTAAGCCTTGCACCTACTCCTGCAATTGGGGACTCCGTTGCAAGAATACTTGAGGAAATCGGTTTAGATGTTTGCGGAACTCACGGTACAACCGCTGCTCTTGCTATGCTTAATGACGCTGTAAAAAAAGGTGGCGTTATGGCATCATCTCATGTTGGCGGTCTTTCAGGCGCATTTATTCCCGTTTCTGAAGATGAAGGTATGATTGCTGCCGCAGAAAAAGGTGTACTAACCCTCGATAAACTTGAAGCAATGACTTGCGTTTGCTCAGTTGGTCTTGATATGATTGCCGTTCCCGGTGATACAACTGCTGAAACAATTTCTGCAATTATTGCCGATGAAGCCGCAATCGGTATGATTAATAACAAAACAACCGCTGTAAGAATTATTCCTGCTCCCGGTAAAAATGTTGGCGATTCCATTGAAATGGGCGGTCTTTTGGGTACTGCTCCCGTTATGCCCGTTCACAACGAGGGTTGCGCAGATTTTATAAACAGGGGAGGCAGAATCCCTGCTCCTCTTAACAGCTTAAAGAACTAAAGGACGTGTAAATATGGTAGTACTTAACGAACATTTCAAAGAAGTTGAAAATAGATTAGGTTTCCCACAGGAAGCAGTAGAAATCTTTGAAAAAGTAGCAACAAAAATTGATAATTCAAAAAACTTAAATAAAAAATTCGAAGCGATTTTCAATGAATTCCTTTTCCCCGAAGCTCATGATTTCGGCAAATGTTTTGATAAAATAACCTTGCTTTCTATTGGTTATGGTATCAAAGAATACACCTTAGATTTAGTTTTCCTTATCCGTGCCACAGAGGTTATGCACGACCTTTATAAAGAAAGAGGTTTGAGCGAAGACCTTTTCTGGCACACTGTTATGGATTTAAAATATAAATATGATGAATGTGTAAAATGCAAAGGGGTTCACGGCACTTTTGTTCCTTGGTGGAACACAGAATTTTTCGCTCTTCGTCGTTTTGCTTTGGGCAGATACCAGTTCGATATGACTACATACGGTGGTGAAGATTTCACATCTTCCGCAGGTATCACAATTAAAAAAGGTGATAAAACTCTCGGTTTCCATATTCCTTCTTCAGGAATTCCGCTTACTGACGAAGTTCGCCTTGACTCTTTCAAGCAGGCATATCAATTCTTTACAGATTTCCGTCGTGAAGATGGTCTTATGATTTTTGAATGTGGTTCCTGGCTTATTTACGAGGGCTACAAGGATTTTCTTCCCGAAAATTCAAATATTCTCAAATTCATTAGTGACTTTGAAATTGTTTCAAGTGAGGCAAAGGATAAATTCGATGATGCCTGGAGAATATTTAATGCCAGCGGTTATAAATCCCCTAAAAAATGGGATGAAAACACATCAATGCAAAGAGCCTTCAAGAAGCATGTTTTAAGCGGTGGCAAAACAGGTCACGGCCACGGTATTATTGTGTTTGACGGAGAAAAGATAGTAAGATAATTATAAAAACGGTATTTCAAGAAAAACTTGAAATACCGTTAATTTTTTATACCGTTCCGTTTTTAACTCTTTCCATAAAGTCAGAGCAAGCGGGAACAACGAATTTAATTCCTTTTTCAACAATTTCAAAGGTACATTCTGTTACATAATCTGTTTCGCCGTCAACATTCATAGCGGCAGGTTTTTCGCTTGTTATGTGAATCTTTTTACCTCTTTTGAAAATTGTTCTGTCCCATCCAAGATGCTGACCCTTTTTATAAGGATTAATAAGAGAAAGAAGCTTAATTCTCAAGCAGTCTTTTTTAACAATAATAAAATCCAGAAGTCCGTCATAGGTAAGAGCTTTCGGAGCTGCCATATATCCACCGCCATACCAACGGGAGTTACCTGCAACACAGAAAAGAACATCGCTTGTAAATGGTTCTTCATCGTCAATCTGAATTGTAAATCTGCTTTTCATTCTGCCGATAAAGCAGTAAAGAAGTGCTGCAGTATATGCCGCCTCCCCTGAAAGAAGAGGGAGCTTTTTAAAATCTGCCTGCTTTGCACAAACCTCTGCATCAACACCCATTGAGCATTGGTTGATTGCATATTGGTCACCGCATTTAATAAGGTCAAAATCCATAACCGTACCGTTAACATGGTCGGCAACATTTCTTAAATCCTTTTTATCTCCGAAAATACGGATAAAGTCATTACCGCTACCGAGAGGGAATGCTGCAACCTCTGCATTTTCGTGACAAGCACAAGCGTTGACAACCTCATAAAGAGTGCCGTCGCCGCCGCAAGCGTAAACTCGGATATGTTCGCCCTTTTCAACCTCTTTTTTTGCATATTCATAACCGTCACGAGGAGCGGTTGTAACGTGAATTTCATAATCGGTTATGCCCATTTCGGTCATTGTTTTAACAATACCCTCCGAGCATCTCTCGTGAGAAATACCTTTTCCGCAAACGGGATTAACAATAAATAAATGTTTCATTTTTTTCTCCTTCAGGGGAATTTTTATCTTGTATTTTATTTAAAATACATATGCAATCTGCATTTAATCATACCATTGTAGAGCTTTCTGCTTTTATCTGCCTTTCTTCCAAAGCATTGTTCAAACTCTTCATCGGGAGTGATTATATAATAACTCCAACCATGAGCTTTGTCAAACACTCTGCCCATTTCCTTATAAAGCTTCTGTGCCTCCTGCAAATCCAAAAGCCTTTCACCATAAGGAGGATTGCAGATAACCGTTCCTCTTTCGCTCAACTTTTTAAAATCCTTCAAATCGCGTTTTTCAAAGTTGAGCTTTTTGCCTATGGGAAGTCTTGAAGCATTTTCAATTGCAATCTTTATTGCCTCTGCATCAATATCGGAACCATAACCAACAAAATCTGTATCAACCTTTTCAAGACTTATTGCTCTTTCTTTTTCTTCTTTCCAGATATTTTTTGGAAGCACATCAAATCTTTCAGCCGCAAAATGACGGTTAAGTCCGGGTGCAATATTATGTGCATATAGAGCACCCTCAATAAGAAGAGTGCCGCTACCGCACATTGGGTCATAAAGAGTGTGATAATGGCGGAGCTTTGCAAGGGCACAGATTGACGCGGCTAAGGTTTCTTTAATTGGTGCGCCATTCTGAGAAAGTCTGTAGCCTCGTTTGTGAAGACCTGCGCCGGTTGTATCAATAAGCATAGTTACTTGGTCATTCATAATAGAGAACTGAATCTGATGCACGGGACCGCTTTCATTGAACCAGGAAATTCCGTATTTGGATTTAAGCCTTTCAACAACAGCTTTTTTGATTATCGCCTGACAGTCGCTGACACTGAAAAGAGTTGATTTAAGAGAATAACCTTTTACCGGAAAAGCATCCTCTCTTCCAATCCATTCTTCCCAAGGAAGAGCTTTTACCCCTTGAAAAAGCTCTTCAAAGGTTTTTGCAGTAAAGGAGCCCATATTAATCTGAACTCGCTCTGCAAAATGAGAGCAAATATTGACTCTTGCCAACATATTTTCGTCACCTGAAAAAAGCACTCTTCCATTTTCTGCATGAACATTCTCAGCACCCAAAAAACGAAGCTCATCGGCAATTATTCCTTCTACGCCCAAAAGGCAGGGTATCACAAAATTAATTTTCATTACTTTTTCCTTCCGTGGCGGACATTGTAAACCAGAATGTTACGCCATTTTCTTTATTTATGAAACCACATTGACAATTGTGATTTTCCGTAATTGATTTTACAATTGAAAGGCCTAAACCGAATCTTCCTTCCGCTCTTGAATGAGCTTTATCTGCACGATAGAATGAGGTGAAAATTCCGTCCTTATCCTTGTCTTCAACACGGCTTCCCGTGTTAAACACATTAACTTTTATTTTATTATCTTCTTTTTCTGTGGTAATTTCAATAAGCTTTTCTCCGCTTGCGTGGCTGCAAGCATTGAGAACAATATTTGAAAGCACCGTTGTCATTTGAGTTTTATCGGCAAAAGCCGTAAAATCCTCACCTTTTATAAACCTTGCATTAACGCCTTTTTCTTCAAATATAGGTGTTACGGTTTTAAGTAAATCCTCTATAAATTCACTTACTGAAAATTTTGTCATATCCGGTTGCTTTACACCGGAAGAATAAAGAGACTGTTCAAGCATATTAAGAACAAGCACATTCATTCTGTCAGATTCACGCATAATAATATCGCAATATTCCGAAGCACTTTCATTTTCTTCGCTGACATTCATTTTCAACCCTTCCGCATAACCTCTTATAATGGCTATGGGCGTCTTAAGCTCGTGTGATGCCGCAGAAATAAAATCCGCTCTCATTTGTTCTATGCGTCTTTCTTTTTCAATGTCTTCCATAAGCTGTTCATTTTTCTCACGAAGCTCCGAAAGAGCAGTATTGAGAGAATCTGAAACAACATTTATATTCTCTGCCAAGGCACCTATTTCATCGGCCCTGTTGATTTCACATTTAGCAGAAAAATCAAGATTTGCAATTTTATTTGCAACCTCACTCATCTCAATAAGGGGCTTTGTAAAATGCTTCGAATAAGCAGATATAAACACAAGTGCCAGAACAAGAGCAAGAACGGTTATTGTTGTTGTAACACCCGTTGCAAGATTGGCATTTTCTTGAATTGGGTCTTTCTGAGCAGTAATTTCAATATGATAGCCATTTTCAAAATCCTTACCATAAACGATATATTGTGTGGTGCTACCCTCTTCTGCAACCACATTGAAATAACTGCCGTCATCATTTTGGGTTCTGCTTATTATATTCAGCTTATTTGCAGAAATAAATTTTCCGGAGCCTTCGTATAAATAATTGTCCTCTCTATCATATAAATCTATACTGACGTTCTCTTTAATTTCATACTCTGCAAGAAGGTAATAATATTCTGCACCTGCGTTCTCGGTGTTTTGTGCCATTACTGCCAGAGAACGCTCAACATTCCAGATATACACACTCTCAAGAAGCTGAGAGTTAGCTATGGAGATACCTACAAGACAAACCGCAATTATAGCACCGATTTCCAAGAACACCTTGGCACGAATTCCTAACCCCTTGCGTTTCACACAGATACCTCCTCTGAATTTTTATTTATCGTTAATTTTATATCCTGTTCCGTAAACAGTTATAATATTCTTTAATCCCCACTCGCCTAATTTCGTACGAAGTCGGGCAACATGGGAATCAACAGTTCTCGTATCTCCCGTATAATCCATACCCCAAAGCTCATCCAAAAGAGCATCTCTTGTATATACTCTTCCCGGAGTTTTGCAAAGCTTTGTCAGAATCTTAAACTCTTTTAAAGTTAATTCTACTGTCGCCCCATCAATCGTTACCTCGTGAGAAGAGGGTTTTATGGTTAAATTATCAATAACAATATAATCTGAATCGTCACCTTTTCGCTTAAGATTTGTTCCTCTTTTCAAAAGTGTGTCAACTCTTTTTGAAAGAATTGCCAAAGAAAATGGTTTTGTAACATAATCATCCGCACCTGACTCAAAGCCCATAATCTGGTCAAAATCCTGAGAACGAGCAGAAACAAGCATAATCGGCATATCGCTTTTTTCACGAATCTTTCTGCAAACCTCCCAACCATCAACTTCGGGCATCATTATATCAAGCAAAGCCAACTCCAAATCCTTATTTTTTTCAAAAATATTCAGAGCAATTTCTCCGTTTTCCGCTTCTAAGACCTCATGCCCATCTTTTGTCAGGCAATCACCTATCAGCTTTCTTATAAGCTGTTCATCATCTGCAACTAAAATCTTTGCCATTTATTTTCACCGCACTTATTACTCTTTTTTATACACGGGGCAGACCTGCATACAAATTCCGCAAACTGCTCCTCTACCGATTTTCTGATAAGCTTTTTTCATATATTCACTGCAAACAGAGGGACTGAACATTTCCTCTCTTTTTATTCCGTCATAGTAGCTAACACCTAAAATTGCACCGCTTGGGCAAGCCTTAACACATTTATCACAATTAATGCAAGGATTTTCCTCTAATATTCCGTCTCCTTGAAGCTCACAATCGGTAATTAGAGTTCCGAGGCGGACTCTTGCACCATATTTTTTATGTAAAAACAAATCGAGATCG
>SVOP01000094.1 GCA_015066325.1 Oscillospiraceae bacterium | reverse complement strand
CTGACGATGCGATATACCTGCGGTGCGATATGTGCCTATCGGCACGAGTTATAAGGATTTATATCATATCGCATTGAGCATAGCGAAATATATCGCATTTTATTCTTAAAATATATCGCACAAGCTTGCTTGTATATCGCAGAAAAAAACATAAAACCCAGTGGGTTATTTTATATCCCAAAAAACCCAGTGGGAAAAATGGGATAAAATAAAAAACCAAAAAAGCCGATAAAGATAATGATAAAGACAAAGATAAAGATAATGACAATGATATAAATATATAAAGGCGGGTAAAAACCCGCCAATACAGTGTTCATTCAGTTACTTCTTCAGTTAAATCTTCCACAGGCTCTTCATACAGAAGCTCGTAAAGCATTTGTTTGTTCTGTTCAAGGTTAATTGAAATGCTTGAGCCATCCCACTGGGAAGAATACCACCAGGTATCGTCAAAGGGAATTTGCTGAGAAACAAGAAGCTTGTCCATATCAGCACCGGACTTAGCAAGGCAACCTGAAAGGCTGAAAATAAGGCTCCAGAAATCAGAGGTTGAGAGAGTTGTTTCAATATATGGCGCAACTTCCTTTGCTGTTGAAACAAGACCAAAAACACCGATAGGATTAATCTGACCTTTAACCTTTGCAGCAATAGCAGCTATAACCTTTCTCTGACGCTGAGTTCTCATAAAATCGGAATCCAATTTACGAATACGAGAATACCAAAGTGCCTGATAGCCATTTAAATGGACACTTTCCCCGCTTTCAAATGCATCGGGTTTTTTCTCATTTCCGTATCTGTGGCGGTTATTTATATAATCCGCTTCATCTTCCGTAACCTCTACATCCACGCCACCAAGACCATCAACAAGGGCAGTAAACATTTCAAAGTTTACTGTTGCATAGTCATCAATCTTTATGCCGAAATTATGCTCGATAGTCTGAATAAGAAGATTTGCACCGCCCCAGGCATAAGCTGCATTAACCTTTGCTTCACGCTCACCGGGAATATACAAATGAGTGTCACGAAGGATGGAACAAACTGTGATTTTGCCTGTGTTTTTATTAACAGAAGCAATCATAATACTGTCACTTCGGGATGAACCGCCGTTAGCTTTATCACAACCGATAAGAAGAATATTGCGGACATTTTTATCGCTTACAAGCTCTACGCCCTCAATATGCTCTATTTTCTCCGCCTTTGTAAATTTACCCACAACGCTGTTTGCCATTACAAACAGAACTGCACCAAATGCCAATACAACCGCGAGAATTATTGCAGTTATTTTTTTGCCCTTCGAGCCTTTCTTTTCGGCTACAAGCTTACCTCTTCTGGCTTCAAAATCGGAAATTTCATCAGTGTCCTGCAAGCTTTTCTTTCTGGTCAAAGGTGGGGTTACGGGTATTTCAACCGAAAACTCATCATCATTATATTCTTCAGTCTGCTTAGGTCGGTAAGAAGCGTTATTTCTGCTTATATAAATACCGTCTTCTTCGGTCTGTATTCTCCGACCTTTACTTATATAAATATCTTCCTTTGAAGAGTCGCTGAAAACATCCTCATATTCATCTTCATCCCGAGAAGAATAACTATAAACATCCTCGTATTCATCCGTTTGCTTTACAGAGCTTAAAAGCTCTATGTAATCGTCATTTATAGATATTTTCTTTTCATCGTTAGAGTTTCTTTTTTCTGCCAAGGGATTACTCTCCTAATTTAATATTAATACCATTTCCGTTAGATGTAGGCTGTGGAAGGTATTTTTGAATAGCATTCGCAAGATTAATTATGGGCATTGACTGTAGATACACTTTACCGGGACCGGTAACAACAGTGTGGAATGCACCTTCACCGCCAAGAAACATATTTTTTACACCTTTAACAGCTTCAATTCTCATAGAGCAGGTTTCACTCATTGCCGCAAGGTGACCCGTATCAACAATAATACTTTCTCCAGCACCAAGATTGTATTCTTTGCAATGACCATCAATTTCAATAAACACCATACCGTTACCGGTAATCCTCTGCATTATAAAGCCTTCGCCACCGAAAAAGCCAACACCAACTTTATGCTGAAAGAAAACGGAAAGGTCGAGACCTTTTTCCATTGCAAGAAAGCCTTTTCTCTGAACAACAATGCCATTACCGGGAGTTACCTCGTAAGGAATAATTTCTCCGGGGAAGCTTGATGAAAATGCAATCATACCTGTTCCGCTTACAGAGGTAAATTCATTAAGAAAAATTGATTCACCTGCAAAAAGCCTGCCTAATGCTTTTTTTATGCCACCACCTGAATTGGTTTCCATTTTCATATTGGGACTCATCCAGCTCATCGAACCACCTTCGGTACAAAGCGTCTGCCCTTGCTCCGGGTAACAAATAACAACAGGTAAGCTGCCGCCTTCGATTTCATATTTCAACATAGAATTACCTCCTTTGGTTGTTTTATTTATTAGATTATACCTTTTTTTCTCTATATTTTCAAGTATATAGGCATAAAAACACTCCATGCAACAAAATGCAAGGAGTGTTTTTATATATCAAATTAATTAACTTTTACAATCCAGCCAAGCTTATCTTCTTTTTTACCCCACTGAATACCTGTAAGTTCATCATAAAGGAACTGAGCAACGGGACCGATTTTACTGTCGTTAATCACAAGATGCTCGTCACCATCGATATATTCACCAACAGGAGAAATAACAGCAGCAGTACCTGTACCAAATGATTCTGTAAGAGTGCCGTTTTTATGAGCCTCTTTAACTTCGTCAACAGAAAGCTTTCTTTCCTCTACCTTATAGCCGTTTGCTTTGAGAACTTCAATACAAGATGCTCTTGTAACACCGGGGAGAATGTTGCCATCTTCAAGAGATGGTGTAATAACTGTGCCATCAATAACGAAGAATACGTTCATTGCACCAACTTCGTCAATATATTTTCTCTCAACACCGTCAAGCCAGAGAACCTGAGCATAGCCCATTTTATCTGCCTTTTCCTGACCGATAAGAGATGCAGCATAGTTACCGCCTGCTTTAGCCATACCTGTACCGCCCTTTACACAACGAACATATTCACGTTCAATGTAAATCTTAACAGGGTCCATACCATTTGCATAGTAAGAGCCAACAGGAGAAAGAATGATTGCAAAAATATAGCTGTGAGAAGCGTGAACGCCAAGGAAAGCGTCAGTTGCAATAATGAAAGGACGAATATAAAGTGATGTTCCGTCATTATGGGGAACCCAATCCTTATCAACATCAACAACAGTCTTGATAGCTTCAAGAACCATATCGGGATCAAGTCTCGGAACGCAAAGGCGGTCACAAGTGTTGTTCATTCTTTCAATGTTTTTCTGAGGACGGAAAAGCTGAATGCTACCGTCTGCAGTTCTGTATGCTTTAAGACCTTCAAAAAGCTCCTGAGCATAGTGAAAAACCATTGATGAGGGGTCAAGTGCGAGAGGACCATAAGGTACAACTCTGCCGTCATGCCAGCCCTGTCCTTCATCGTAGTTCATAATAAACATATGGTCTGTAAAGATTTTACCGAAGCCAAGCTTACTCTCATCCTGGGGTTTAGCCTTGGGAGCGGTTGTTCTTTCAATTTTAAAATTATAACTCATTGAAAATAACCTCTTTTCAATACTGAATAATTAGTAGTCGTAACCAAGCTTAAGAGCAGATTTGTTAACCTCAAGGAGATCCTGATGACGAGCTGAAACAACCTTAGAGAGAGGAGCATCAATACCGTCAAAGCCAAGTGCTTCAACCTCTTTGAGAACCTTACCTGTCATAATCATATTAGCAAGAGTGCTGATACCCTGCTCATTTGCAATCTGAGTTGAAGGAATATAATATACATCAACATCAGTTCTCTCAACTTTTCTTGAAATAAGAGTTGAATCAACGAAGATTTTACCACCGGGAACAACTTCATTTTCATATTTATCAAGTGAGGGAAGGTTCATTGCAACAAGAACATCGGGTTTGCCAACGATGGGAGAACCGATGGGCTCATCACTAACGATAACGCTACAGTTTGCAGTACCGCCACGCATTTCAGGACCATAAGAAGGAAGCCAGGAAACCTGCTTATTCTCAAGAAGACCTTTATATGCAACGAATTTACCTGCGAAAAGAATACCCTGACCGCCGAAACCGGCAAAAAGAATGTTACATGCTTTACTCATTATTTTGCCTCCTCTGCGTAGATATCTTTATAAACACCCAAGGGGTAATAAGGAAGCATATTTTCCTCAAGCCATTTAAGTGCTTTTTCGGGTGTCATACCCCAGTTTGTAGGACAAGTTGAAACAACCTCAACAAGAGAGAAGCCCTTGCCGTCAAGCTGATTCTGGAAAGCCTTCTTAATAGCAGCTTTTGCTTTTTTTACATTTGAGGGGTTGTTTACAGAAACTCTTTCAAGGTATGCAGCACCGTCAACATTCTGAAGAAGCTCGCAAACCTTAACGGGATAACCTACTGTATTAACATCTCTGCCATAGGGAGAGGTCTGAGTAACCTGACCGGGAAGAGTTGTAGGCGCCATCTGACCGCCTGTCATACCGTAAATTGCATTGTTTACGAAAATAACTGTGATATTTTCGCGTCTTGCAGCAGCGTGAACAGTTTCTGCAGTACCGATAGCGGCAAGGTCACCATCACCCTGATATGTGAAAACAACATTGTTTTCGGGGTCTGCTCTCTTAACACCTGTTGCAACTGCAGGAGCTCTACCGTGGGGAGCCTGAATAAAGTCGCAGGTGAAATAATCATAAGCCATAACGGAGCAACCAACGGGTGCCACACCGATAGTTCTTCCATCAATACCGAGCTCATCAATTACCTCGGCAACAAGTCTGTGAATAATACCATGAGTACAACCGGGACAATAGTGAAGCGGTGCATCAGTTAATGTTTTCGGTTTTTCGAATACTACCATTATTTGTTACCTCCTTCATTGATTTCTTCGATTTTCTGGAGTACCTCTTCGGGCGCAGGAATCATACCGCCGGTACGGTTGCAAAGATATACGGGCTTTTTGCATTCTGTTGCAAGCTTAACATCTTCAATCATCTGACCCATATTCATTTCAACGCAAAGGAACGCTTTGCATTTATCTGCCGCTGCTCTGAGAACCTTCTCAGGGAAGGGCCAGAGAGTAATGGGACGAATCATACCAACCTTGATACCCTTTGTTCTTGCTTCAACGATAGCGTTTTTAGCAACACGAGCAGTGATACCAAAGGATACTACGCAGATTTCTGCATCGTCCATAAGATATTCTTCAAAAAGAACTTCGTTCTCTTCAACTGTTTTGTATCTTTCGAAACGCTCGAAGTTTGTTTTTTCAAGCTCTTCAGGTTTAAGGTAAAGAGAGTTAACGATATTGTGCTTTCTCTCACCTTTTGTACCTGTGAGTGCCCAAGGCTTATCAAATGTATTGGGAGCTGTATCGGGAAGTTCAACAGGCTCCATCATCTGACCGAGAGTACCGTCAGCAAGAATCATTGCAGGCATTCTGTATTTATCAGCAAGGTCAAATGCAGTGCTTGTAAGGTCTGCCATTTCCTGAACTGATGCAGGTGCAAGAACAATTTTCTTAAAGTCACCGTGACTACCGCCTTTAACAGCCTGAAAATAGTCAGACTGTGAGGGCTGGATACCACCGAGACCGGGGCCACCACGCTGAACGTTAACAATAAGTGCAGGAACATCTGAGCCTGCTATGTAAGAAATACCCTCGCTCTTAAGAGAAACTCCGGGGCTTGAAGAAGATGTCATAACGCGCTTACCTGTTGCAGCAACGCCAAGAACCATATTAATAGCAGCAATTTCACTTTCTGCCTGAAGGAATACGCCACCTACTTTGGGCATTCTTTTTGCCATATAAGCGGCAATTTCTGTCTGAGGAGTAATGGGGTAACCGAAATAATGCATACAACCGGCTCTGATTGCAGCTTCAGCAATAGCCTCATTACCTTTCATTAAAACTTTCTCACCCATTTATTTCACCTTACCTTTCAACAGTTATAGCACAGTCAGGGCACATTGTTGCACAAAATGCGCAACCGATACACTTGCTTTCATCAATGCAATGTGCAGGATGATGTCCTTTTGCATTAAGCTTTGCAGAATCAAGTTCCACGATTTTCTTGGGACAAGCAGTTACGCACAAACCGCAACCCTTGCAAACATTTTCTGCGAATGTTACTTTTGCCATTTTTCTGCCTCCTAAATAATCTTTTTTTGTAAAGTCAGCGGAAACAGATTTTCAACCTTTCCGTTGAGATTATTAACTAAATTTTCTCTGACAGTTGTCATTTTAACAGGCAATCCTGTTAACTTCGATAAATCTTCGGCACTGTCAACCGAATTCATAACATCCTCTGCCGTGGTGAGTTCACCAAGATTGGAGTTATTAACAATTGCTGTAAATTTTATTTTGCACGCGGCTTCAATTTCCTGCATTATTTCGAATGCAGATTCGGCATCAGGAGTCAAAGGACGATATTTATTGAAAACGAACAGCATTTCATAATCGTTTTCTTCTTTAATAGCGTCTGCATATCTTCCTAAAGCATAAGCACCGCGGTCATCACCGCCAATATCCATTATCGCCTTTTCTTCCCGTTTGTCAAGAAGAGAATAAACATCCTGAGGTAAAGCAGGTAAATCTACATTGGAGCTGGCAAACTGAG
>SVOP01000093.1 GCA_015066325.1 Oscillospiraceae bacterium | reverse complement strand
AGCTTACCTGCCATGCAGTTTTGACTACCTTTGATGCAAGAATGTTCTATGAAAAATGGATGCAGGATATCGGCGACTGTCAGGACAAATTAAGCGGTCATATTCAATACACTGCACCTTATCTTCATAGCGGTGGTGGTCCCGGTGGCTGGGGTTGTGCTATTGTTGAAGTGCCATATCAGCTGTATAAGCATTACGGTGACAAAGAAATTCTTTCAAAATATTATCACAATATGAGAAGATACATAGATTATCTTGAAGCACATTCAGATTACGGTCTTGTTACAAGCGACAAGGCTGGTAATTGGTGCCTTGGAGACTGGTGCGGACCAAATATTCTTTACCCGGACAGAGATATTACCTCTCATAATCAGCAGGTTGTTCTTCCTGCGCCAATGGTTAACACATATTTTATGGTTAAATCATTAAAGCAAATGTGCGAAATCGCGAAAATTATAGGCAAGGATGAAGACATACCCGAATATGAAGAGAAAATCAAATATCGCAAAGGTGCTATAACTGCTGCATATTTCAATGCCTTTGATGATAACTTTATTATGAATGTTCAGGGCGCTAATTCATTTGCTGTTGATTTAGGTCTTGGCAACGAGAACACCTATAAAAACATGGTCAGCTATTATAAAAAGCTAGGCTATTATGATACGGGTATTTTTGCAACGGACATAGTTACAAGAATACTTTTCCAAAAAGGTGACGCCGATTTGGCGGTTGACCTTTTAACTCACGACGGTGACCAAGGGTATGAACATTGGCGAAAAAACGGTGCTACCACCTTCCACGAATATTGGGATTCCAACCGTAGCCGTTCCCACTCTCACCCAATGTTTGGCGCACCTGTTGCATATCTTTTTGAATACCTTTTAGGTATCAGGCAGGAAGAAGGAACAGCAGGTTATAAATCAATTATTATAGAACCACAAGGTATTTCAAGGTTCAAGAGAATGAGCGGAAGTATCACTATACCTAACGGAATTGTAGCAGTAAGCTACAAGAATAATGACGGAAAAGCAAATTTTGAAATTATAATTCCCGAAAATACACACGCAATTTTCAAATATAAAAATCAAGAAATTGTTCTCACTCAAGGGAAAAACAATTTCACAATAGATTTATAAAAATCAAGGAACACAAACCAGGTTGGCTTGTGTTCCTTTTCTGTATCATTTATTTTTTCTCCAAATCATCCAAAACTTTTTTATAGGGCATCAGCATACCCTCGTTCATTTTGTTACCCATTTTGGCTTTGATTTTAGGTGAAGAAAGTGCTCCGCCTAAAAGGTACATAAGAAGCATCATCCCCCTTTTCTTCTGGGGGAAATCATATTGATTATGGGTCTTATAGAACTTATGGTCCTCTTTCATAAAGCCTTGCATAACCCAGATAAGGTCACGGAAGATTTTCATACCGCCGACGCCATAGAAATTCTGCGGTTGGGTGTGTTTATTATCAAGGGCATATTCGAGGGTTTTTGCCAACTTATCGATTTCTTCATTGGGTTTGAATTCATCCGTTGCAACGCCACAAAGGAAATTTTCGCCAACACTCGCTCTCGCTTCAATTACCGTTTGAACATTCTTTTCTTCGCTGTAGTTTCCGCTTACAAGGTATCCAACCGGCATTCCCATTGTAACAGAGCGGTGACCATTGCAGAATGAGCGGTCATCATAAAGCTTGAACTGAGTGCCCATAGAATGGTCCTTGATTGTGAAAGCAAAAATTCTTGCTTCGGCAGAATTTAATTCTTTTCTCAAATATTCCGCAAATCCGTCTTTATATACACATTCACCGCCTGTAGCACAGTTAAGGCAACCGAGGCATCCGCCTTTAAACTGATAATCCCTGATATTTACAACTCTTGTTTTACGGTTAAAAACCTTTTGAAAACGATCAATCATATTCTGAATTTGAATATCATCTTTGCTATAATCGGCAATTATAACCACATCACCATTTTTATCAGTTTCATTTTCTTCGGGAATATTAACGGCAATATTTTTAGGCTCTGTAAATGAATTCAAATTCGGTTCGCAAATATCATTTTCAACCGACCAGATAAAGAAATCAAAAAATGCTTTTGCTTCCTTTTGCCCTTTTTCTAATGGTAAATCATCCATATCTGCAGAAAGACCTTTTATGAATTTAAGACCAATTTCTTGACAGTTATCCTGAATATATCTATGAGCAGTTACATCATAAAAATGCTTTGAGGTTGAAACCTGGGTAGCGTATTTGTTATTAAGATTTATTTCTTTCTCCTTTAAAAGTTCAATAAATCTATGTAACTGATATGGTGCAAGGAATGTATAAACAGGATAAGAAAAAATTAATAAATCAGCATTATTTATCATTTTTTCTGCTTCTGAAAAATCCTTTTCAAGTGCTTTTATTCTCTGCCCCACATTGATAAACTCAAATTCGTGTTCAGGGTGAAGCTTTGAAAGATAGATTGAGGTTTGAAGAGTTATGCTGTAATCCCCCTTGGGACTGCCATTGAGAACTAAAATTTTCATAATTAACTCCTTGCGGTTTTATAAATTTGATTATACACAAAAAGTTTAACAAAAACAAGTTAAATTAAGCTGTAAAAAACTATATAAATTCCTATTTACAAGTTTTTTCTTTTTTGTTATCATAAAGTGTGTAATTCTTATTCTTGAGGTGGTTTTAATGAGCAAAATTCTATTTGGTACAGGCGGTTGGCGTGCAATAATCGGTGAGGATTTCGTTTGCGAAAATATTCGCCGTGTTGCAAAAGGTATCAGCCTTCTTATGAAAGAAGACAATAAAACGGACAAGCCTGTTATTATCGGCTTTGACAGACGCTTCCTTTCTGAAAATGCAGCAAAATGGGTTGCTGAGGTTCTCACAAACGACGGAATAAAGGTTCTTTTTATGGACCGTTCCGCCCCTACTCCCCTTGTTATGCACACGGTTAAGGATAGAGGTCTTGATTTTGGTATTGAAATCACTGCAAGCCACAACCCCTCAAGCTACAACGGAATTAAGCTTATTGTTGAAGAAGGCAGAGATGCACCTGTTGAAACAACCTCTCGCCTTGAAAAGCTCATTGAAGATATTGATGAGGTTGAATTCACTCAATTTGATGATGCGGTTGAAAAAGGTCTTGTTGAATATATAAACAACCCCTTTAACAAATTCCTTGATGATATTATCAATGTTATTGATATGGATGCTCTTCGCAATAGAGGTCTTCGTGTTCTTTTTGACACTATGCACGGCTCAGGTACATACCCACTTCTTGTTATTTTCTATACCGCAAGATGCACCATCGATACAATGAATGTGAATAAGGATGCTTATTTCGGCGGTGTTATGCCTGCCCCTTCAGAAAAAAGCCTTTTCTTATTGAAAAATCAAGTTGTTAACGGCGGTTATGATTTCGGTATTGCTATGGACGGCGATGGTGACAGACTCGGTATTATTGACGCTAACGGTAAATACATCAATGCTAACGAAATCCTTTGCCTTTTATATTATTATCTTGTTAAATATAAAGGCTGGCACGGTCCTGTTGTAAGAAACCTTGCAACAACTCATATGCTTGATAAAATTGCAGAATCCTTTGGCGAAAAATGCTATGAGGTTCCCGTTGGCTTTAAATATATTTCTTCAAAAATCGATGAGGTTGACGCAGTTTTAGGCGGTGAGTCCTCTGGCGGTCTTACAGTAAGAGGTCATATTCACGGCAAAGACTCCGTTTATGCGGCTTCCCTTTTTGCAGAAATGGTAAGCGTTACAGGTGAATCACCCTCCCAGACACTTGAAAAGCTCCGCAAGGAATTCGGCGATTTTTCAATGGTTGAGGATGATATGCGTTTTGATCCCGCTGTTAAACCTATTGTTGAAAAAACACTTATGATTGAAAAACGCCTTCCTGTTTTCAAGGATGAAATTGTTAAAGTTAATTACGAAGACGGATGCAAGGTTTATTTTGAAGATGGTTTTGTCATCTGCCGTTTTTCAGGCACAGAACCCCTCCTCAGAATTTTTGCAGAAAGCACCAATCCCGTGAGAGCAAAAGAATATATTGAAACGTTCAAAAAATTCTTATTTGATTAATTTTATAAAACACATAATTGAGGCGATATTATGAATATATGGCACGATATTAATCCCGGAAGAATTTCCCGTTCTTCTTACGCCGCTGTTATCGAAATAAGCAAGGGCAGTAAAATGAAATATGAGCTCGATAAAGAAACAGGTCTGTTAAGACTTGACCGTGTTCTTTACACCTCTACCCATTACCCTGCTAACTACGGATTTATTCCCAGAACATACGCTAAGGACAATGACCCGTTGGATGTTCTTGTGCTTTGTTCGGGCAATATTCAGCCAATGTCAATTGTTGAGTGCTACCCTATCGGTGTTATCACGATGCTTGACAATGGCGCACCTGATGACAAAATTATTTCAATCCCATTTAATGACCCGACTTATAGCTCATATAAGGATATCAGTCAGCTCCCCACCCATGTTTTCGACGAAATGAAGCACTTCTTCTCAGTCTATAAAACACTTGAAAGCAAGGAGACTGCCATCGATGAGGTTAAGGGTGTTCTTGATGCAGTTGCAATTATTGAAGATGCCATAAAAGAATACGAAGAAAAATTCGGAAAATAATCCAAATTTGTTAAAAAATCTCTTGC
Organism: Oscillospiraceae bacterium; assembly: GCA_015066325.1. GTDB lineage: Bacteria > Bacillota > Clostridia > Oscillospirales > Acutalibacteraceae > DTU089. Next base: position 2,117 of record SVOP01000093.1, on the reverse strand, counting down.
ATTTAAAATAAGTTTGTGGTACTATATATGACTGTATGAGTAAGAAAAAAGGAGGTGCCCGTTAATGCCCAATATCAAATCTGCTAAGAAGAGAGTTATTGTTAATGCAACAAAGGCTGCAAGAAACAAAGCTACTAATTCTGCTCTTAAAACTGCAATAAAAAAAGCTAATGCAGCTATCGAAGCTAACGATGCAGCAAAAGCTGATGCTGTTAAGGTTGCTGTTAAGAAACTTGACCAGGCTGCTGCAAAAGGTCTTCTTCACAAGAACAACGCAGCTCACAAGAAATCACAGCTCGTTAACAAGCTTAACAAATCCAACTAATTTAGTTAGGATAAAGAAAAACCCCCGCAACTTTGAGTTGCGGGGATTTCTTTTTTTAAAAATTTGAAATTACAAATAAGAAATTAGGAATTGATGGCACTGCGTGCAGCAATTATAATCGGCTTCGCCCCTAAATTTCTCATTTCTAATTTTTAATTTGTAATTTAAAACGAATTTATTTAGGTTGATAGAAGCCTACTTTTTTCATTACTTTATCAAGTGTACGCTGAGAAATTCTTGTTGCAAGGTCTGCGCCTTTTTTCATACATTCTTCAAGGTACTTCTTATCATTGATAAGCTCTTTATAACGAGCCTGAACGGGTGCGAGTTCGTCAATTACTGCCTGACCTACTGCGGTTTTAAAGTCGCCGTAGCCTTTGCCTTCAAACTCTTTTTCAATCTCTTCAAAGGATTTACCGGTGCAACAGGAGTAAATTGTCATAAGGTTATTTATGCCGTCCTTACCCTCTGCATATTTAACACAAGCTTCACTGTCTGTAACCGCAGATTTAATTTTCTTCATAATCACATTAGGTTCATCAAGCATTGAAATATATGATTTGGGGTTATCGTCAGACTTGCTCATTTTATGAGTGGGCTCCTGAAGAGAGCAGATTTTTGCACCTGCTTTGCCGATAAATGGTTCAGGCATTTTAAGAACATTGCCATAAATTGTATTGAAACGATCAACAATGTTTCTTGCAAGCTCAAGGTGTTGCTTCTGGTCTGCGCCGATTGGCACGAAATCTGCACCGTAAACAAGAATATCTGCCGCCATAAGCACGGGGTAATCAAAAAGTCCTACGGAAATATTACCGCCTAATTTTTGGCTTTTTTCCTTAAACTGAGTCATTCTTGCAGCTTCACCGAACTGAGTATAGCAGTTGAGAATCCAACCTAACTGAGCGTGGGTGGGAACATGGCTCTGAACGAAAACAATATTCTTTTCAGGGTCAATACCGAGAGCTAAAAGAAGTGCATAAAGCTCAAGGGTATTCTTTTTAAGCTGAGCGGGATTTTCGCGGAATGTTGGCACTGTGATTGAGTGCAAATCCGCAACACCATAAAGACAGTCATAATCCTCGCACATATTTTTCCAGTTTTTGAGTGCGCCAAGGTAGTTACCCAAGGTGGGTGTACCTGTGGGTTGAATACAGCTCAAAACTATTTTCTTTCTTTCGGGAATTTGGTTTTCCATTTATATTTACTCCGTTTAGTAGTTTTTTTATCTTAGAAAAGTCCTGTGATTTTGCCGTTCTCATCAACATCAATACGCTCTGCTGCAGGGCTCTTGGGAAGACCGGGCATAGTCATAATATCACCTGTGAGAACAACGATAAAGCCTGCACCTGCGGAAACCTTAAGATTTCTAACTGTTACCTTGAAGTTTTCGGGTGCTCCAAGCTTCAACGGGTCATCAGAGAAGCTATACTGTGTTTTTGCAATACATACAGGAAGATTGCCGAAGCCGTCTGCTTTCAACTGGTCAAGCTGTTTCTTTGCATTTGTTGTAAACTCGATTCCGTCACCACCGTAAACCTTAGTTACAACTGCTTCAATTTTTTCTTCAATTGAAGACTCTGTTTCATAAGAGAAAGTGAAGTTTGAATTATCTTCCTCTTCGCAGAGGCGAACAACTTCTTTAGCAAGCTCTACGCCACCTTTACCTCCATCTGCCCAAACAGTTGAAAGAACAGTATTAACACCAAGTTCTTTACATTTGTTGATAATAAATTCGATTTCATTATCTGTGTCTGTGGGGAAACGGTTAACTGCAACAACGCAAGGAAGC
>SVOP01000006.1 GCA_015066325.1 Oscillospiraceae bacterium | reverse complement strand
ATCTTTGAAAATTTCTTTTTCTGCCTCATTATCTGTATAAACAATAAGAGGATAGATGTTTGTAAAGTCAAGCTGGTCATCAATATGAGCAACGTGACCGTCTTCAACCTTATACTGAATGCAGTTCATTGCATAGTGATGCTTTTCAATAAGCATTTTATAAACATCATTATATTTTTCTTCACCTGTTACGTGATATGTAGTTTTAAGGAAGGAAAGCATTTCAAGAGAATTAGTTCCTCTTTCATAGAACCAACGGTCGTCATTATTGAGAAGCTCGGGCTCCCAGTTTGCCCAGGTTGTAGGTACTCCGTCAACATCGCAAAGGTGGAAATTATTTTCAAGAATATGGTCTGTAATTGTCTTTACTACCTGAGCAATTTTCTTCTTTTCTTTTTTATCTGCAACAAGGTCAAAGTAGATACCGTAGGCAAAATAATGACCTGTCATTTCGTCACTTGAGGTTTCACCGAGCCATTCGCAATCAGGATTGTTTTCACAAGCGTGCCATTCTTCTCTGTTACCGTCACCGAAATTCTCTTCGTTTGAATATCTTGTTGCTCTTGCGGTAAAGCCGGGCTTACCTGTAACCTCCGTAAGCTTAATCATTGCTTCAACTGCTCTTTTAGCATTAGCCTTTGCTTTTTCATCCCCTGTTACTGCGTAACGGAAGCACTGGCTTGCGCAGTAAAGACCTGTGAAAAGTCCGTCATTATCGGAGTTGGGAAGCCAACCTGAGTCCAAATCACCATATTTACGAAGAACTCTGTCAACCTGATAGCCTTCATTTCTTGTAAAATATTTTACAGCCATTTCATCATAATGATTAGCTTTTTCTTCAAGTGTCATATATTGAGATGTAATAACACTGATACCGCGAGGTGTAACTGCAGCAATAGTACCGTTATCGGAAACGGCAATCTTGGTTACTGTGGGGTGCATAAGCCACGCACCGTATGAGAAATATGAAATTTTACCCTCAATAAGAGTAATAACACCTGTGTTGGTCGCAAAATATTTTTTGCCGTCAGCAGCAAAGAACATATCATTGAATGAGCCGTCGGGAACTGAATAAAATTCGTTACCGTTAAACCAATAGTTCTTGCCGTCATAGATGTTAAGACCTTCATCTGAGCCAACCCATAAATGACCGAGAGCATCAATCTGAATGCAGTTGATTTTCTGGCTTGAAACACCTGTAACGTTGGGGAGAAGCTCTGCCCAGTGGCGACGCTTACCCTTCATAGACATAAGCCCCTCAACAAGTGAGCCAACATAAACTGTTTCACCATATTTTGATTTATTATTAAGAGCTGCAAGGCAAACTGTTTCCTCAGGCAAATCAACAATTTCTTTAAATTCACCGTTTTCCATAAGGAAAAGCACATTTTCTGTTATAAGCCAGAATGAACCGTCAAGAGCTACAGAAATATCAACAACGGGAGCATCAAAATCTGCGACCTTTTTAATTTTTCCCTTTTTAATTTCTGCAAGTGAATTGTTAACCGCAGCGTAAAGCTTACCGTTTCTTGTAAAAAGCTTTGAAACCTTTGCAGATGTTTTCTTAACCTTACCATCTGCATATTCAAGAAGTCCGTCTGCCTGAGCTATGTAAAGAGTTTCTCCGTCAAATGCCACATCAAGAACATTTTCAACATCAATTCCTTTATCGGCAGTAAGAAAAACCTTATCATACTGTTTGAATTCACCGAAGTGAAGAGTAGATTTTTTCATTTGAATTCTCCTATATAATTATTGTATGGTAACAGTTTAGCATATTACGGTAAGTAAAACAAGTTATATATATGCAATATTTCCCTTGATTTTCTGTTATAGTTGATATAAGATAAAAACATAAAACAAATTTCATAGGAGTGTTAAGTATGTTATCAACATTTGGTGCAATCTGGATTAAATTTGCCTCAGTAATTATGAGCTTTATAATGTCCTTCGGAACCACCTTTGGTATTTTTGTTCCTGCAAATACAACCGCACCTGAAGATTATCTTGACAGTAACATAAAAAATGTTATTTACCTTATCGGTGATGGTATGGGCTTTAACCATTTGGAAAAAGCAAAAAATGAAAGAAATATTGAGCTCATAATGGATACATTTGAGTTTAAGGGTGAATCTATGACCCGTTCTTTCACAAACGCTGTTACAGACAGTGCTGCAGGCGGTACAGCTCTTGCAACAGGTGTCAGAACATACAACGGTGCAATCGGCGTTTATCCTATGGATTCTCTCGATGTATTTTCTCATCCGAAAAACCTTACCGAGCTTTGCCTTGAAAGCGGTAAGATGACGGGTGTTATCACAACAGACGAAACATCGGGTGCAACTCCTGCCTCTTTCTCCGCACATTCTTCTGACAGAGGAAACACAGAAGATATTACCGAAGACCAGCTCACATCAGATATTGATTTAATCTGGGGTGCTCAGAACGGCGTTGCAACCAAGGAAAATGCAGAAGCAAACGGATTTACTTATATAACTACCTCCGCCGAGATGTTGGCTCTTAAAGAGGGTAGCCGTAGCTTTGCACAGTTCACAAATGCCCTTTGGACACTTACTCCCTCAGATATCAATACTCCTAACCTTGAAATGATGACAATGAAAGCTATTGACCTTCTTGACGATACTGATGAAGGCTTCTTTCTTATGATTGAGGGTGCTCATATTGATAAGCACTCCCACAGCAATGAAGATGCAAATATGACAGAAGCACTTCAGGAATTTGACGAAACCATTGAATATGTGCTCAATTATGCAAAAGCAGACGGTGAAACCCTCGTTGTTATCACTGCTGACCACGAAACAGGTGCTATTGTTGCAAATGACGACGGCACATATTCCTTTACATCCGGTTCTCACTCTGCTGCGAATGTTCCCGTTCTCGTTTATGGTTCAGAAGTGCTTATTCAGAACGGCGAGGTTCTAAACAACTACGAAATTCCCATAAGAATTGCTTACATTCTCGGATTTACAGAGGAAGAATTTCCCTTTGAGGTTGTAGCATAAAATCAATTTCCCCGCAGCCCCGTTAATTCGGAGTTGCGGTTTTATATAAATGAAAGGATATATTTATGCGATATATTGCAGACCACGATTTTCACATTCATTCAACTATTTCACCCTGCTGTCACGATGAAAATCAAACACCCGAAAATATTTTGAAATATGCCAAAGAAAACGGCTTGAAAAAAATTTGCCTGACTAATCATTTATGGGATGAAAAGGTGAAAAGCCCTGCTGAATGGCATCCTAAACAGACTTTTAAAAGCCTTGCAGAAGTTCTGCCCCTGCCTCAAGATGAAAATATCGAGTTTTTATTCGGTGCAGAAGCGGATATGGATTATGAATATAATGTAGGCGTAAGTGAAGAGAGATATAACGATTTTGATTTCATAGTAATCCCAACAACGCATCTGCACTTAGCTGGAAATACGGTGAAAACAAAAATTCAAACTCCCGAAGAAGCAGCAGAGCATTGGGTAAAACGCCTTGAAGAGCTTTTGAAAAAAGAGTTACCTTGGCATAAAACAGGCATTGCCCACCTTACCTGCGGTCATATTTTCAAAGGAAGAACTCCTGAGGTTATAAAGCTTATTGAAGATGAAACACTCTACAATTTATTTAGAAAATGTTCAGAAAAAGGCGTGGGAATTGAATTGAATATGAAAACCCTTAACCTCTCCCAAGAAGAAAAAGATATTCTACTGCGCCCCTATTTCATAGCAAAGGACTGCGGTTGCAAATTCTATCTCGGAAGCGACTCCCACAAAATAGAAGCATTCAAAAATGTAAAAGAGAATTTTGAAGATATAATCACTCTTCTGGATTTAAAGGAAAGTGATAAGTTTATAATAAGAAAATAAAAACAAAAACAGAAAAAATCTTACAAAAAAACCAAGAAAAAAACTACAACAAAAAATTTTAAGTTTTTTTAAAAAAACAGTTGACAAAACCGTTCTTTGGTGGTATAGTATCTAAGCACTCGCGAGAGTGGCGGAATCGGCAGACGCGCACGTTTGAGGGGCGTGTGGTAATCCCGTACGGGTTCAAGTCCCGTCTCTCGCACCAAATAAAGAACTTACACTTCAGTGTAGGTTCTTTATTTTTTTGCCAGAAATAAGGTAGGGACTTGGACCCCCTCGCCGAAGGCGAACACAATCGTTGCCGTTCTGACGGCAAAGCGTAGCGACGCCGTCAGGTCCCGTCTCTCGCACCAAAAACAGAGTAATCACATTTGTGGTTGCTCTGTTTTTTTGTTATGATTTTGACGGGGCTTGGACCCGAGAGGGTCTGAGCGTTAAGAAAACAGTCCGGTGGACTGTTTTTAGCGAGGAGCGGGAGGCGGGTACCGAAATCCGTAGGATTTGGGTCGCCGAGCGGATAGTATGCAAGGCGTAGCCGCCGCAGACGGCCAGTCCCGTCTCTCGCACCAAACTCCACCTTTTCGAAGGTGGAGTTTTTCTTTATTTTCAGCAGTACTTCCCAGCGAATAAGCAAACCGCAATTCTTTAATTTATAAAGATTTTGCTGTTTGCTATTGTTTTTTTTGTGTTAGTATGTTAGTATGTATACATACATACTAACAGGAGGTGGAGACGACGAATAGAAGACAGAAAACGCCATTTGGTGAATACCTGGTTGAACAAATCCGGGAAGCTGGTATGTCACAAGAAGAATTCTACAATGAAATTGGAATCAAAAAACCATATTTCTATGATTTATTGACAGCATCGCCGCCACCAAGTGACTTACAAAACAGAATGCTTTCAGTACTTGATACTAAAACAGGAACAAATACCGAGAGACGAAACAAATTTTACGACCTTGCCGCAGAAAGCCGCGGAGAGATACCGGCGGATATTGCAAGCTTGATAACAGAACATCCCGATAAATTAAATGAAATTCGAAAAATGCTTGCAACTCTATGTAACACAAATACGAGGAGATGAAGATATGGCTGAATTACATGAGCTGATAGAAAAAATTGAAAATCCAGAGTTACGTGCGCAGATTGCGGAGGCAGCTAAGCGTGCATTGAAACACAAACAGTTTGGTCTTGTATTTGAAGAGCATTTGCCGGAGTGTACACCTCTCTATGATATCCCTGTTAGAAAAGGCGTAAAAGTTTCTGTTCGTGATGGTAAAGCTAATGAAACCTATACTGTTTTGAAAATTGAAGACGAAATAGCTACTTGCCTTGCAAAGAACAGCAAAGATGCCGTACAGTTTGCAGTAGATGAGCTTGTTACAACCGCAGAATTGGGAGATCCTATATATCCTTACCTTCAACATTTGGACGAGGTATGCAACGCACCTGACAGTAAATTGTGGCACACACTTATTGAAGCAGATAATTATCACGCTCTTCAACTTCTTGAATATCTGTATGCCGGCAAAGTAGATTGTATTTATATTGATCCGCCTTATAACACTGGAGCTCGCGATTGGAAATACAATAATGACTATGTAGATGGTGCAGACGAATATCGTCATAGCAAATGGCTTTCCTTTATGCAAAAACGTCTAGAGATTGCTAAACGACTTCTCAACCCAACCGATTCTGTTCTAATTGTAACCATTGACGAAAAAGAATATCTTCATCTTGGTTGCTTGCTGGAGGAAATGTTTAGCGAAGCTCATATTCAAATGGTAAGCATAAATATACATCCAGGTGGTGTTGCAAGAGAGAATGAATTTGCAAGAAGCGATGAATATGCGTTTTTTGTTTTCATAGGCGATTCCGGGCCAGCTTGTTTAGAATTAAGTGATGATTGGATGTATGGTATAGAAACCACGAGTCGTGACGGTGTCCACTGGAGAGGTTTACTTCGTTCGGGCTCAAATGATAGTAGACAACACTCTCCCAATTGCTTTTACCCTATTTTCGTTTCGGAAGATGGCAAAAAGTTTTTAGGTGCAGGAGAACCATTAGCCTTGGGAGTGGATAGACAAACCGTGATTGCACCTCTTGGTCAAAAAGCTATTTTCCCTATTCACGCAGACGGAACTGAAGGATGTTGGCAATACAGTAGAGACAATATGCTTTCCATACAAAAGAAGGGCTATGTAAGACTCGGCGGATTCACACCAAGAGGTATGTCAATTAACTATTTAGCTGACGGAGAACAAAAAAAGGTAGAGGCTGGTCTCTTTAAAATCATAGGTAAAAACGAAGACGGGTCTTTAATTTTAGATGATAGTGAATACACTGCTCGATTTATTCCAACAACACAATGGTGCATAAAATCTCACGATTCATTGCGTAATGGATCTAACTTTATTCGTAAATTTTTCCCTGATAAGCGTTTTGATTATCCTAAATCAATTTATGCAGTATATGATACTATCAAATTTATTGTAGCGAACAAGCCCACTGCATTAATTGTTGATTTTTTTGCCGGTTCAGGCACAACACTAAATGCTGTCAATTTAATAAATGCTGAAGATAACGGTGCACGAAGATGTATTATGGTTACAAACAATGAAATATCTGGAAAAGAATCGGATTCACTAAAAGCAAAAGGAATTCAACCCGGAGAAGCGGAATGGGAAAAACATGGGATTGCTCGATATGTTACTTGGCCGAGAACTGTTTGTTCTATAAAAGGTTGTGATGTTTATGGCTCTCCGTTATCTGGTAATTATGGAATCGAAAAAACAACGTATCTAGCTAGTGAAAAGCCAGGTCACAAAGGATTATATAAAAAAGCAAAAAAACAGATCTATCCAAGCTTATCTTCAATCAAAATGGCAGATGGGTTCAACACGAATGCAGTTTTCTTTAAACTAGGATTTCTTGATAAAACCAAGGTATCTCTAGGGATGCAGTTCAAAGAGCTTATATCCACACTATGGATGAAAGCAGGATCTATTGGAAAATGTCCCGTTATTGATGCAACTATACCGGATATGCTTATTCTGCCTGAAAACAAAATGGCAATACTCAATGATGAAAACCAATTCAGAAAGTTTGCAGAACAGCTCGCAAAGTATCCTGAAATTGAGATTGTCTATCTCGTTACGGACTATGAATCAAGCTTCGTTGCGATGACACAAGCTTTGGAAGGAAAGACAACTTACCAATTGTATAGAGATTATCTTGACAATTTTAGAATTAATGCAGGGAGGAACGGTAGATGAAAGTTAAATTAATAGCCTTTCAAGATAAAGCAGTAAAAGAACTGCGTATGGATATCGCTGATGCCCTGGATAGTTATAGACGCAGAGGCAAAACACAGGTTGTGTCTCTGCAAGCTCCCACAGGTGCCGGCAAGACTATTATTGCCGCATCATTGATTGAAGATATTTACTTTGGTTCTACTCTTGCTGACGGAACCACATTCGATGAACAACCGGAAGCGATCTTTGTATGGCTTTCGGATTCCCCGGAGCTGAACGCACAGTCTAAACAGAAAATCGAATTAAAAACCAGCAAGCTGCGCTTCGGTCAGTGCGTAACCATCGTGGAAGATTCCTTCGATATGGAGATGCTGGAGGATGGACACGTTTATTTCTTAAACACCCAGAAGATCAGCCGCAGCGGTAAGCTGACGCAGCATTCCGATGATCGGCAGTATACCATCTGGGAAACACTGGACAACACCATCCAGAACAAGTCAGATCACCTGTACTTCATCATTGACGAAGCGCACCGTGGTGCCAAGAGCAAGCGCGAGGCAGGTACCGACACCACCATCATGCAGCGCTTTATTAAAGGATATACCTACACAGAAAATGGTATTAAGCGTACCATGCGCTCTATGCCGGTAGTTCTGGGTATTAGCGCAACCGCTGAACGATTCAACACTTTGGTTGGCAACACTACCAACGTAGGTTTGATGAAGTATGTAATCGCCGCCGACGAAGTGCGCGGTTCCGGCCTTCTTAAGGATCGCATTGTCATTACCTACCCTGATGATCCCACCAAGAACAACGATATTGTTCTTCTGGAAGCAGCCGTGGAAGAATGGCTGAAGAAGTGTAAGCGTTGGTATCAGTATACTTACGAACAGCATTATGCCAACGTGGATCCTGTGCTGGTGGTACAGGTATGCCAAGGCAGCGGTGGTGCATTATCCGACACCAATTTGGAGGATGTGCTTGCCAAGATCGAAGAAAAGGTCGGCACACCGTTCAAATCAGGAGAAGTTGTTCACTGCTTTGGCGAAGGAACCACAGTCGAACTCAACGGTCTCCATATTCCTCATGTAAAGGCATCCGAAATTGCGGACGATCATAAAATCAAGGTTGTCTTCTTCAAGGAAGCGCTTTCCACCGGCTGGGACTGCCCCAGAGCAGAGACGATGATGTCCTTTGCTGTTAGAAACGATCCTACCTACATCGCGCAGCTCCTTGGTAGAATGGTGCGTACACCTCTGCAGATGCGCGTAATGCGTGATGAATTTCTGAACGACGTTAAGCTATATCTTCCCCACTTTAACAAGGACACTGTAAAGAAGGTTGTAGAGGAACTGCAGGCTAGCGAAGGCGGCGATATTCCCACCGAGATCAATGGTGAATCGCTGGAGGAACCCACCTATATTACTTGGACGGTACATACGCCTAAACAACAACGACAGTATGTGCCCAATCCTGATCAACCAAGTTGGTTTGATTTACCAACAAATTCTCTGGTTAAAACAACACCAAGTGAAGAAACACCACAAACACCTGCTAACAATAATCAAACTTCACCTAATTCAAATAGCGGTAGTTCTGCACCCGAATATATTACGCCCGAAACAGTGGTTGTTTCAGTACCATCATCAACTCAACAGGTAACGCTAAATCAGCCTCAACCTATACAAGGTAAACAGCTGACTATTACGCCCAAACTTGATAGAGTAGAAATAATTGATTTTATCAATGCAAAAGGCTATTTAACATATTTTGTGCGTCAGGATCGAATTAACGATTATCTGAAATCCTTATTGGATTTGGCGACTTTACTTACACATAATGTTATTTATCAAGGTGCACGTGATGAAGTAATTGATGATATTATTGAGTTGATTCGTAAATATATCGAAGATTTACACCGCACCGGAAAATATGATGAGTTAGCTGACCAAGTTTTACAGTTTAAATTATCTGTACAGGTCTTTGATCCATTTGGTAAAGCTATACAGGAAGATTACTTCAACGACTTCACGTTAATGTCAGAAACCGACTTAGACAGGCAAGTTCGTAATGCTGATGCAAAGCTTGGTAGATATGGGTTCCCAAACATTTATGGCGGCAGATATTATGACGAAGACAATCCCAATGCTCATAAGATTGATTGTGTTTTGTTTGCGGCGGATGACGATTGTAGAGCAACTCTAGGGAAGTATGCAAAAAATAAGCTAAGAGAATTTGTTAATAAATATCGCGTTGCTGTAGCTAGTAAATCCGATGCCTGCAAAAAGAAATATCGAGAAATTATGGCAGATAGTGCCGTTGTTAGTGAACAGCTTTTTGCTATACCAGAAAATATCAGTGTAAGAGTAGATCCTGATGGTATTGAATACGAAAACCATCTTCTGGCAGCACAAGATACCGGTATTGCAAAAATCAAATTGAATGGTTGGGAATCTGCTTTGATTCAAGAAGAAGCTCAGCGCAGCGATTTTGCTTGTTGGTTAAGAAATCCTGCTAGAGCAGCATGGGCACTTTGTTTGCCTTACGATATAGGGAATGAGAAAAAAGCGTTTTATCCCGATTTCCTTATTGTGCGCTATGATCCCATGGTTGACTATGTAGTTGATATATTAGAGCCTCATGGAAATCAATACGCAGATAATCTTCCTAAGGCAAAAGCTTTAGCAGAATATGCAAAAGAAGAAGATCGTATTGGTAGAATTCAATTAATTCATAAAAAGACAGATTCTTTAGGAAGGAACAAATTTGTACGTTTGGATCTTACAGATATGATTGTACGAGATAAGGTTCTTCAAGCTACATCGAACGACGAATTAGACCACATTTTCGATACAGATGGTTTTTGTTGATCATTTTAATCCCCCACTCCAACCGAGTGGGGTCTTTTTCCGCCCATATTCCGCAACTTCTCCACATCCCATCTCTCGCATAGAAAAGTGTAGAAAACACAAGTAAAAATCTCCTGTATTGAATTTTTTATAAGTAGTGCTATAATTATAATAATCTCAATAACCAACATTCAGGAGAAGCGTTATGGAAGTTAGATTGATTAAGCCTGAAGAGGCTGTAGATTATCTTAAGATATCTGCTGCATCATTCATCTGGAAATTTGATAAAGAAGTGGATAAGGAAGTTGAAATGCCCGTTTTGGGTGCATTTCATAATGGCAAGCTTATTGCAGGTATGGAGTTGTTTGATTTTAAATGCAACTACTGCGGAAATCTTATAAACACTCTTGTTCTCAGCGGAATATGCAGTCAGCCCGAAAATCGCAGAATGGGTGGCGTAAGGGCGCTCTTTGATGAAGTAGGCAGAAATGCCGTTGAAAATGATATTGTGGCAGGCTTTCTTTCAGCCTTTTCAATTTCATATTATGAGAAATTTGGTTTCGCAAATCTCAATCGCCTTTTTGCAATAAGTGTACCTTTTCATAAGCTTGAGCATATTCCCCGTAATAATGATGTTGAGCTTTATACCGGTGAACAGCTCTCCGAGCTTTGCGAGCTTCACAATAAATGTGTTTTCAAAGAAAATCTTATAACTATGAGAGAGGATGAAAAGCATTTTTGCAAAACGCCTCTTGAAGATGCAGATTATACATATATTCACCGCAATTCTTTGGGTGAAGCAGACGGATATGTTCGTTTCAACATAAAACGTCCCGATGAGCTTATTGCAGAAGAGTTATTTGTGCTTACTCCCGATGCCCTTAAGGGAATTATCGGTTTTTTGCGAAATTACGATGGCATTGTAAAAACTCTGCGTGTGAAAAAACAGTACCCCGGTTCACCCTTTGCCTGCCTTGTTGACAGAATTGATGACATCAACTATGAATACGATAAAGGCTATGCAGGACGAATATACAACCTGAAAAAGCTTCTTGAAAATAATGTTTATCCCCAAAAACACGGCAAATTCAGCATACTAAGCCTTGATGATTTAGAGCAGAACAAAGGCATATTTGATGTTGAATACCAAAACGGTAAAGCAACTGTTTCAAAAAGAACTGATGGAGATTATGACATTTCCCTGACACCCCCTGCTGCCGCAAGACTGCTACTTGCAGGTGAGGGTCACACAGCTGAGACCGCTGTTTATATTGACGGTGTTGAGCTGAAAAACAATGCAAATGATTTTTTCCGTGCGTTTCCTCACCGTGCAACAAGATTTATAGACAGCTTCTGGTCCATATAAAGTAAAAAACCGCAATTCCTTAATAAAGGAGTTGCGGTTTTGTTTTTTTACGGCATATATGGATTATCCTCGTATTCGTAATCCTCTGGCATAATCATAGGTCTGAAGTAATTTATTGTGTAGTCAACTCCCCATTGACCTTTTTTGCCCTTCCAATAATTTGAATGGGGCTCAATAGAAAGCATACCGTCATAATTCTTTGTATAAAGCAAATCCATAACGGATTTCCAATCTATCATATCAAGTCCTGCAGGTGCATCATCATAATGCTCGCCGTCTATATAAACTGCGCCTTTAAGGTGGAAATGGTAAAACCTTTCTCCCCAATCCCTGATTTCAGCAAGGTAGTTGCCACCTCTGCTCAGGCAATGAGAAGGGTCATATTTTATACCGAGGGTGGGAAGAGCAGAAAGCACAGGATACCAGGCTTTTGGCTCAATAACAAAATTTTCCCAAGCACAGTTATATACTGCAATTTTCACATTTTTATTTTCTGCATAAGAAATAAGCTCTTTAAGATAATTGATTGCAATTTCGCAGTTTTCATAAAAGCTTTTAGAATCAGTGTAATTAACACCTGTGTTAAACACAGGGCAACCGATAATTGATGCGGCATCTATGATATTTTTATCATCCTGCAGGGCTTCGGGAATAATTTCGCCGTTTTCGTCAATGCGAGTCTGTCCCCATCTGCCCATTGAGCCTACTCTTACGCTATATTTTTCGCAATATCCTTTAATATCGGGGGCTTTTGCAAGAAATTCTGCGGAATTGTAGTTGTGATTCACGCAAAATTCAACGGCTTCAAGGCCCTTTTCACTGACATATTTAATGTTGCCTTCTTCCCAGCCGTTAATAATACCTAATTTCATATAATCACCCTCTGTAACTGATATATTTTTAGGTTATCATAAATATTTTTCAAAAGCAACAACATTATTGCAATATCTTCTCTTGTCATATATAATATTTTTATAAATATTTTTGGGGGTATTTTTGTGCTCAGAAAAAGACAGGTTCACCTTGATTTTCATACCAGTGAATTTGTTCCCGTTGGAAAAAACTTTTCAAAAGAACAATTTCAAAAAGCTTTGAAAGCGGGACATATTGATTCAATTACCGTATTTTCAAAATGCCATCACGGTTGGTCTTATCATCCCACCGAGGTTAATGAAATGCACCCGCAATTAGATTTTGATTTGCTTGGTGCTCAGCTTGAAGCCTGCAAGGAAATTGATGTAAATGCTCCCGTTTATATTTCTGCAGGATTTGATGAAAAGGAATTTCTGAAACGCCCCGAATGGCGTTGGCATCCTTCCCTCGATGAAAAAGAACAGCTTGAATACGAAAAAGAAGTTCATTTTCATATTCTTTGCTTCAACACAGGCTACCTTAATTTTCTTTGCAAGCAAATTGAAGAGGTTATGGTGAAATATAACCCCTGTGGTATTTTCCTTGATATTATTGCTCCGAGAATCTGCTATTGTGAAAAATGCGTCAGCGATATGAAGGCTCTCGGTCTTGATATCGAAAATGCAGAGGATTTGAATAAATTTGCTCAATCAGTATTTAATAAATACCTTGAAGAAACAAATAAAGCAGTAAGAAAGCATAGCGCAACTGCGACAATTTTTCATAATAGCGGACATATTCCCAAAGGCGATTATCGTTATATTGATTCCAATACCCACCTTGAGCTTGAAAGCTTACCCACAGGTGGTTGGGGCTATGACCATTTCCCCCTTTCTTCTGCTTATGCTCGTACTGTTGATAATAAGGAATTCCTTGGTATGACAGGTAAATTCCATCATAGCTGGGGTGAATTCGGTGGCTACAAGCACCCCAATGCCCTCATTTATGAAACTGCTTTAAGCGTTGCAAACGGTGCAGGTTGTTCAATTGGTGACCAGATGCATCCCCTTTCTGAAATGAATATGGCAACCTATAATCTTATTGGTAAGGCATATTCATTAATCGAGGAAAAAGAGCCCTGGTTGAATGGTGCAGTTAATGTTGCCGATATTGCTGTTTTGAGTCAGGAAGCAACCACAGGAAACAGAGATGCAAAATCAGATATCGGCGCAAACAGAATGCTTCTTGAAAATCATTTTCTTTATGATTTTATTGATGAAACTGCTCAATTTTCGGATTATAAGCTTCTGATTTTGCCCGATGTTTCAAGCTACAGTGATGAGCTGATAGACAAAATCAAAGCATTCGCAGAAAACGGCGGTAAAATTATCGCCACCGCAGATGCCTTAGTGAAAGACGGCAAGTTCTTCCTTGATTTTGGCGCAGAATACAAGGGAAAAAATGAATTTAATCCTACATATTTCATTCCCGATTTTGAAACGGTAAACGGCAAAACCGAATATGTTATGCGTTGTGATTTCAATAAATTCCAGGTGAAAAACGGTGAAATTGTTGCATATATGCAGAATCCGTATTTCAACAGAACTTTAGAGCATTTCTGCTCTCATGCTCACGCCCCCAATAACCCCGATGAAGCTTTCCCGGGTGCAGTAATCAACGGCAATATTGCATATATCGGATGGGATATTTTCACCGCCTACGCTAACCACGGTCACCTTTGCTTCAAAGAGCTTTTTACATACATTATTAATAAACTGATGGATGATGAAGTAACTGTTTTTGCAGATGTTCCCGATAAGGCTGTTGTAACTTACACAAGGCAGGAAAAAGAAAACAGAAGCATTCTCCATCTTCTTTTTGCTCACACAACTGTTCGAGGCAAAAATACCGAGGTTATTGAGGACACTGTTCCCCTTTACAATGTTAAATGCAGCGTAAAATATGATAATAAACCCTCAAAGATTACTCTTGTTCCAACAGGAGAAGAAATAAACTTTGAATTTATTAACGGCAGAGCAGAATTTACTGTGCCGAAAGTTGATATTCACCAGATGATTGAAATTAAATAACAGGAGTTGGAAGAAATGTCAGCATTTTTAAAAGCCACAGTTGCTTTTATTGAGGTTATTTTATATATAACTGGTGTCTTTACTGCAGATACTACTATAAATTACGGTGGTAACGAATATGTGGCACAAAAAATTTCTGCGCCTATGGAAATTGTTGAAAATGGTGCTTCGGATTTTGTTATTGTAACCGAGGAAAATCCTGATGCAACAACGAAAACTGCTGTTAATGAGCTGCAGACCTATATTGAAAAAATCAGTGGTGCAAAATTAAAAGCGGTAACTGAAAATGAAGTTACCGCAGAAGATAAAGCAATTATTTTAGGTGAAACCAAGCTTGAAAAAGGTATTGTTGAAATAAATCGCAAAAAAATTGCTACGGACGGATTTAAAATTATTTCCGACGGAAAGCACCTGTTTATTTCAGGGGCTGACAGTCGCGGAACACTTTACGGAGTTTACACCTTCCTTGAAGAATATCTTGGCGTTCGTTGGTTTACCCCTGAGCTTGAGGTTGTTCCCGAAAACGAGGATATTTTAATTGACGGAAAAATTAACAGAACAGTTGAGCCATCATTTTCCATTCGCCGAAATGACTGCCGAGGTACAAACGATGCCCACAGAGCAAGAACAAAAATGAATGTTTCATTCTGGCAGGAGGCAAAAGATTACGGCGGTGCATTAACCTATGTTTTATGGGATGTTACCCTTGATAAATTAGTTCCCGATGACCTTATAACCGAGCATCCCGATTATTTTGCAACAACTGCCGAGGGCACAAAAACCCGTGACCATGTGTGTCTTTCAAATCCCGATGTTTTAAAGATTGCGGTTAAAAATGCAAGAAAAGCAATTCTTGAATGTGAGACCGATGCAAAATATATTCACATAGGTCAAAAAGATAATACAAACTATTGTAAATGTAAAAAATGTGAAGAGCTATATGAAAAATATGGTAGTGTTTCTGCTCCAACAATTCTTTTTACCAATGCTTTTGCAGATGCTCTTGATGATGAATTCCCCGATTTTACATTCACCTTCTATGCCTATAACGAAACAGACAGACCCCCAACGGATTTGTCTTTAAAGTGTAATGACAATGTTGTTCCTGTTCTTTGCGGACTTCATAAGGCTTGCAGAAGCCATCCTTTAACCGAATGCGGTTCAAAGGACGGCAACGAAACCTTTGAAAATCTTTTCGGAAGTCCCGAACCCACAATACATAAGGATTTTGAAAACTGGACTAAAATTGCCAAAAGAACCTATATTTATGACTACACCATAAATTTCATCAATACTGCTCAGTTCTTCTCAAACCTTGAATATATGCAGTCCACAATGAAATATATGCACGATATCGGTATTACCGGCTATATTTATAACTGCGGTGACGGGCATATTGCTGCATTCAATGAGCTTCGCAATTATCTTCTTTGCAAAATTCAATGGGATGTAAACTGCGATGTTGAATATCATATAATGGACTTTTTAAAAGCTTATTATGGCGAAGAAGCTGCACCATATATCAAACAAATTATTGATATTCAGACCGCACAAACCAAGGTTTCTGCCCACGCTTTTGACTTTGACTGGCATTATCAGGCAGGCTTTTATCCGATGAATGTTGCTGTTGCTCTTGATGGTCTTTGGGAAAAGGCGTTAACTGCCGATATTACTGAAGAACAGCTTTTCAATGTTGAAACAGCCAATTTAAGCTGGGAATATTACAAAGCAAATCAATTTTTAGATAAATATACAATTCTCAACCCATTCAGGCATAAGAGAATAGAAGAGCTTTATGACTCCATGCTTGAACACGGCATAACAAAGGTTTCAGGCTTCCAGGAAATTCCTCCAAAAGACGAAATCAACTTTATGCAAAGACCATATAATTGGGGTTAAAAGGCAAAAAAAACTCCTCCCGACCGAATCGGGAGGAGTAAATTTATGCTCTTATTTATAGAGAGGGCCGTAAGCTTCGCAAGCACGGAAATCTGCACCTTCAAGCTCCTGTGTGCCGAATGCGTTCCAGCAAGCAGGACGGAAGATTTTGCTTTCGTCAACATTATGCATTGAAACGGGAATTCTGAGCATTGAGCAGAGTGTAATAATATCTGCACCGATATGGCCATAGGAAATTGCGCCGTGGTTTGCACCCCAGTGGTTCATAACCTCATAAGCAGAAACGAAGGGACCTTTACCTGTAAGCTTAGGAGCGAACCATGTGCAAGGCCATGTGTAGTCTGTTCTCTTCCAGATAACATCGGAAACCTCATCGGGAAGTGCAACTGTGTAACCTTCGCAAATCTGAACTGTTGGTCCAAGGCCTTTAACAAGGTTAAGACGAATCATTGTTGCAGGCATTTCAGCTCTTGTAAGGAAACGGCTGGAATATCCGCCGCCACGGAAGTAACCGTTATCAGCTGCGCACCATTCTGTTGCATCATTGATTTTCTTGATATCTTCTTCAGTAATATCATACCATTCTTTGATGATGCCGTTGCCGTTTTCATCTTTAACCTCGCCGCAAGCGTCAAGACAGCAAGCACCGGAGTTAATAAGGTGAATAAAGCCCTGAGCTTCTTTTGCTTTGCCTTCAAGGTCATAGCCTGTAACTCTCTTAACTGCTTCGGGGCTCCAGTATGTACGAACGTCTGCAAACATCTGAGGTCTGTTTGTAAGGAGCTTCATAAGGAGCATGCTTACACCGTTAAGAGTATCGTTTTCTGTTGCAAGGATGTAAGGTTCTCTTGCACCGTTCCAGTCAAAGCTTGTGTTAAGCATTGCTTCTGCAAAGTCAGCATTGGGATAGAAGTCTGTCCACTGTCTCTGACCCTGGAAGCCTGCTGCAATAGCATTGTGACCAACCATTTCTTCCTCTCTGCCTTCGGGAAGATTCTTGTTGCCGTTCATAAGGTCTTTGATGATGCACATCATTTTAACTGTGAATTCCCAGTCTTTTTCTTTCTGTTCGTCGCTCTTTCTTACGAACTCAGGGTTCTTATCAAAGCCAACCTTGCAGTTTTCTTTAACCCATTTATATGCTTTCTGGTATTCAGCTTCGTCATAGATGCCTTCTTCCATTCGACGGATAACTTCAACCTCGTCAACGGATTCAACACGCATACCAAGATATTCCTCAAAGAAATCTGTGTCAATTGAAGAACCTGCAATACCCATGCAGATTGAACCAATCTGAAGGTATGATTTACCTTTCATTGTTGCAACTGCAACTGCACTTCTTGCAAAGCGGAGAAGCTTTTCTTTAACATCCTCAGGCATTGTTGTATCGTCAGCATCCTGAACGTCTTTACCATAGATACCAAATGCGGGAAGACCCTTCTGTGCATGTGCTGCAAGAACTGCTGCAAGATAAACTGCACCGGGTCTTTCAGTAGCATTGAAGCCCCAAACGCCCTTGATTGTTGAGGGGTCCATATCCATTGTTTCAGAACCGTAGCACCAACAGGGAGTAACAGAAAGAGTGATCATAACGCCTTCTTTACGGAATTTTTCTGCACAAGCAGCTGCCTCTGCAACACGACCGATAGTTGTATCAGCAATAACAACTTTAACGGGCTCACCGTTGGAATATTTAAGATTTTTTGTGAAAAGCTCAGCAGCAGCTTTAGCCATATTCATAGTCTGATCTTCAAGAGATTCACGAACCTTGAGAGGGCCACGTCTGCCGTCGATAATGGGTCGAATACCGATTACGGGATATTCGCCGAGAAATCTGTTCTCTGCCATAAAAATATCATCCTTTCAACTGTGCAAAGTCGCACAGAATATTTCATTTAATAGTATAGCATAAATTAAAATGATTTCAATCAGCTATAAAGTAAAATTTTCCTTTAAATATTAGGTAAAAATGACAAATGTTAAAAATATAACATTTATTGACAAAAAACGACTTACAATATACAATACAATCGTATAATCCTGAACTGAATAATTAGGTAGAGGCGCGATTGACAAGATTAGGTTTCAGAGCCGCGGGGCAAGGAAGAAGCCGAAAGGGGAAATTGCCGAAACGAAAACGATATACCCGGAAGCGTTTTTGTTGGTTGCTTTGTTAATAGCAAAGCGACTGTCACATTTGTGGAGAGCTATCATTGATTTTACTATCATGACTGTTTTTCACGCAGCCATGATTTTTTATTTCAGGAAAGGAGTACGGGTTCTTCCCTACTCTAAAGGAAAGGAATGTAAAATATGAAAAACCAAAGAAAACGCAGATTCTTTGCGGTGCTTATTATGTGCATTTTTATGTTCACTCTCGGCACAATCTGCTCCGCAACAGCGGATGAAGATGCAGCGGTTATGACAATCGGTGCAACTGAGTCCAGCGATGTAGTTACCATCACTTATAATGATGAAGGTACTCTAACCCTTGACCTTAATGTGTATGAAGATGCTCTAACCTATTCAGAGCATTATGCAGAAAACATCGAAAAAGACGAAGATTTTGATGCACACACAGAAAAGGCTATTAAAGTTGTTCAAGGAACAACACCTGCCTATGCAACATTTTTGGCTCTTGTTGCTCCTATTGTTGCTATCGTTCTCGCTCTTATAACAAAAGAGGTTTATTCCTCACTTGTTATCGGTATCATCGTTGGCGGTGCAATTTATGCAGGCGGTAATTTTGAAGGAACTCTTACTCATGTTATGACTGATGGTTTCATTGCCAATGCAGCAGATTCTTACAATATGGGTATTCTTTTCTTCCTTGTTCTTCTTGGTGCTCTTGTTTCTATGATGAACAAAGCAGGTGGTTCTGCTGCATTCGGCAGATGGGCAACTGCTCATATCAAATCAAGAGTTGGTGCTCAGCTTGCAACAATCGCTCTCGGTGTTCTTATTTTCATTGATGACTATTTCAACTGCCTCACAGTTGGTTCAGTTATGCGTCCGGTTACAGATGGCCATAAAATTTCACGAGCAAAGCTCTCATACCTCATTGATGCTACTGCGGCTCCCGTTTGTATCATCGCTCCCATTTCTTCCTGGGCAGCAGCAGTTGCAGGCTTTGCAAGTACTGCAGGAGCAGAAAGCGGTATCAGCCTTTTCATTCAGGCTATTCCCTATAACTTCTATGCACTTCTTACAATTGCAATGATGATTTTCCTTGCAATTACCGGCTTTGATTATGGTCCTATGAAAAAGCACGAAAAGAACGCTAAAGAAACGGGTGACCTTTTCACCAGCGGTACAAAGCAGGCTGTTGAAGAAATGGCATTTAATGAAAAAGGCAAAGTTTGTGACCTTATTGTTCCTATTATTATTCTTATTGTAAGCTGCGTTATCGGTATGATTTACACCGGTGGATTCTTCAGCGGAACATCCTTTATTGACGCTTTCTCCGGTTGCGATGCTGCTGCAGGTTTATCATTTGGTGCCTTTGTTGCAATTATTATTACAATTGTTTACTTCCTTCTCAGAAGAGTTATCTCCTTCAAAGATATTATGGAATCTCTTCCTGAAGGCTTCAAGGCTATGGTTCCTGCTATTATGATTCTTATTTGTGCTTGGACTTTGAACTCTATGACTGGTTCTCTTGGTGCAAAAATTTTCATTTCTCAGCTTATCGAAGGCAGTGCAGCAGGCTTCCAGGCTCTTCTTCCCGCAATTATCTTCGTAATTGCAGTTGGTCTTTCCTTTGCAACAGGTACATCATGGGGTACTTTCGGTATTCTTATTCCCATCGTTCTCAGCGTATTTGAAGCAAGCAATCCCCTTACTATAGTTTCTATTTCTGCTTGTATGGCAGGTGCAGTTTGCGGCGACCACTGCTCACCCATTTCCGATACAACAATTATGGCATCCGCTGGTGCACAGTGTGACCATATTAACCATGTTTCAACACAGCTTCCCTATGCACTTACAGTTGCAGGCGTTTCCGCAGTAAGCTATGTTATTGCAGGCTTCGTTTCTAATTGGATGATAGTTCTTCCCATCGCTCTTGTTCTTATGATTGGTACTCTCTTTGTTATCAAAGCAGTTACAAAGAATAAAGCATAAAAATTTAATCTAAAGACATAAAATGCCTCCACACTCATTTTTAGAAATGAGTGTGGAGGCATTAGTTTTTATTTCATAAGTCCGTTAAGGAAATCTACTGCTGCTCTGATATCCTTTGCAGGATCGTCGCCAACCTCGCGTTCAATTGTAAGAAAGCCGTTATAACCGATTTCTTCAAGAGCTGCAAGGTATTTGGGGAAATCTACGCTACCCTCACCAAGAGGAACTTCAATGAAAGAATCATCTGTTACAATAACATCCTTCTTAATTCCGTAAACGATTTCGGGGTCACGGAAGAAAATCTGTTTGCCGTCTTTTGCGTGGGTATGAACAATATATTTTTTAAGATTATGTACTGCCTGAACGGGATCATCACCTGTTACCATAACAAGATTTGCAGGGTCAAGGTTTACGCCGACACCTGTGGAATTAAGGCTATCAAGGAAGCCTTTAAGAACTGCGCTGGTTTCAGGACCTGTTTCAACTGCAAAATGAGCATCAATTGAATCTGCATATTCTGCAAGCTCGTGACAAGCCTCCTGCATAATTTTATATCTGTCGTGGTTGGGGTCTGAGGGAACAACACCGATGTGGGTTGTTACTATATCTGTTTCAAGGTCTTTTGCAAGGTCAAGAATTCTTTTTGATTTTTCAACTCTTTCTTTATTAAGGTCCTTGTGGATGAATCCGCCGCCACCAAGGTCACCGCAAAGAGCAGAAATGATAAGTCCGTTATCTTTAACAAGGTTTAAAAACTCTCTTCTCTTTTCGGGAGAAAGATTTTCAGGAGCCATTTCACCGTGAGTTGAATAAACCTGAATACCCTGAGCGCCACATTCAGCCGCTTTTTTTACGGAAGTGGGAATGTCGGTTCTGAAGCTGTTAATGATGATACCAATAGGAAATTTTTTCATTTTGAACACCTCTGAAAAATTTATTTAGAATTTATTTTCGTTATTAATTTGATTTTCCTGCATCTCGGGTGGGAGAGTACTCTGTGCAGGTTGAGTGGGTTGCTGTCCCTCTAAATTATTTACTGCATTTGTAACATAAGAGGGTGTCTGGGGAGCATTCTGGTTAACAGGATTTTGCTGATATACAGGATTCACGGGTGGTTGATAGGGCTGATTAACAGGTTGATTATAGCCATATCCGCCGTAGTTATGATTATAGGCATTATATTGAGAAATACTGCCGTAGGTTAATTCACACTGCCTTAACGTCTTTTTGACTTTATTATATTTTCTTATTAATACAATAGCTACAATTATTACAATCAATGTTGGAACAACAGTCATAATAATTGCAATTACTGCTGCAATACCTAAAACACCATCTTCAAAAATCGGACCTTGTGAAGCAAGCACAACATCTTCGTATGCAGGTGAATTTGAAAAGTCATGGTCTGCATTTTTTTCGGGCTTATCATTTTTAAAATGTGTTCCGTTGAAAACAATTTCGTAAACAGCAGTCTTTAAATCTCCGCAATATTCTGTTTTTCCATTTATATCTTCGTAGCCAACAACAAATATATTTTCTTTGGTTGCAAAAACATAAGCATTGAAATAATATGCAAAAAAACCATCTATATCTTCATCATCATAAGAATATTTTCCTTGAAGATAATAGCAGGAATAGCCATTTTCTTTCCTTTTCTCTGTTAATTCATATTTAACAAAGCATTCGTCTGTTCTTTCAAGGTCTCCTTCATACAGATAAAAGTGTTCGAAAACCTTTTGTACCTGTCCTTTTTCCAAGGAAGTTATTCCTACAGGTGCAAATTTATTTTCACCAACACAAAACTCAAGATAATTACCTTCATCATCTTCATAACACAATGAATCTGAATAAACAGACAATTCATATTCCCAAGGAACATAAGCGTATATTTTATCATTTTCTTCTATTTCTTTTATGTCATCATGTGCAAAGGCTGAAAAAGAGAAAACAAATGAAGCAATCAATACTATTGCTATAAGGAGAGAAAGCTTTTTAATATTTTTCATTAAAACTGCCCTCCTTGCTGATTATTTATATCATTTTGAGGCACATAAGGGTTACCAATAGGCGCAGTTCCCATTGGAACACCTGTTGGATTTACAGGTTGGCTTTGATATACCATATTGTTCACATTGGGATTGTAATATCTCGGCGAATTTTGGGAAATAGGACCGAAAAATCTTTCATATTCTTTAACCTTTTTCTTTGCATTACTATGAAGCACAGCAAAAACAATTGCAATTATAAGAGCAGGAAAAAATAATAATGAAAAAAGAGTTCCTATAATTACTGCAATAAAAAATTCTTTTCCGCCTTCACCAAAAATCTCTTCAAAATCTTCCATCAGATCCGCTTCTGTCTGAACATCGGGGTACTCGGGTGAAATTTGGTCTGAGTCAACGAAGGGCATTTGTGAATTTCTGTTTTCTTCGCTTATTGCAAATGCACTTATTGTGAAAAAACACATTGCAATTGCAATAACAAGGGCTAAAATTCCGATTTTCTTTTTCATTTTAAATCCCCCTTAATTTTTTTCCAGTATTCCTTTGCCGCCTGCTCTTGCTTGTTATCACCAAATTCATAATATTTAGCGTTTTTAAGAGCATCAGGCAAATATTGCTGCTCAACCCAGTGATTAGGAAAGCTGTGAGGATACTTATAAAACTGACCTTTAACCTCCGCATCCTCACCATCAAAATGCTTATTTTGAAGCTGGCGCGGAATAGGTCCGCTTTTTCCTTTTTGAATATCCTCCATAGCAGCACCTATGGCATCGTGTCCTGTGGTTGATTTTGGAGAATTACAAACCAAAACAACTGCATCTGCAAGAGGTATTCTTGCTTCCGGCATACCCACCTGAAGAGCAATATCTGTTGCAGCCTTTACAATAGGCAAAATCATGGGGTAAGCAAGACCAACATCCTCTGCCGCACAAACCAAAAGACGTCGTATTGCAGATGTCATATCCCCTGCTTCAAGAAGTCTTGAAAGATAATGGACTGCGGCATCGGGGTCAGAACCCCTCATAGATTTCTGAAATGCAGAAAGAATGTCGTAATGCTCGTCACCCTCTCTGTCATAACGCATTGCACTTTTCTGAGTAAGCTCTTTAGCGTGTTCAAGAGTAATTATTCTTTTTTCATTTTCCTGAGGTTTACGGGCTGCTAAAACGCAAAGCTCAACCGCATTAAGAGATTTTCTTACATCTCCGCCACAAGCAGTTGCAATATGTAATGAAACTCCGTCTTCAACCTGAAATTCTTCGTTCTTTTCCTCTGCTAAAAGATTAAAACCGCGGATAACGGCTTTTTCCACCTCTTGAGGAGTAACGTGTTTAAATTCGAAAACTGAGGAACGGCTTAAAATTGCGCTATATACATAGAAATATGGGTTTTCCGTTGTAGAAGCAATAAGAGTTATTGAACCATCCTCAATATATTCCAGAAGTGTTTGTTGTTGCTTTTTATTAAAGTATTGAATCTCATCGAGGTATAAAAGGATTCCGTTTGGTGCTGTGAAGGCGTTAAGATCTTCAACAATATCTCTTATATCCTGAGTTCCTGCAGTTGTGCAGTTAAGCTTACGAAGAGTTCTGTCGGTCTTTTTGGCAATCATTCGGGCGAGAGTAGTTTTACCTGTACCTGAGGGGCCATAGAAAATAAGGTTTGGTAATTCACCTGATTCTATGATATTTCTTAAAGGCTTACCCTCACCTATCAGGTGCTGTTGACCTACTATCTCATCAATACTTTGAGGACGGATTCTGTCCGCAAGAGGTGTGTGCATAATTAACAATCCCTTAAATTACGAATTACAAATTATAAATGAGAAATTTAAGGGCAAAGCCAATTATAAATGTTACGGAAATTATTGAAGCTTTATAATGCTGACTGCAAGTCCCGATATTTCTCATTTTCTATTTCTAATTTTTAATTTTTTAAAACATCTGCCACTCAAAAAATCCTATTATAGCTACCAATATAAATGGCAATGTTCCGCATTTTCTGAAAAGAACTGACCTTTTCATATCGGGTGAAATATCTAATTTATCAACCTTTTCAATACTCTTTGATAATTTCTTATAATACAGATTTGTTGCATAAATACCCATTATTATTCTTATTCCATATGTTATTAGATATGTCATTATCTGAACGGGAACGGGTGGTTTATATTCATTACTAAGCTTATTGAGCTTCATTTGCTTTTCTGTCAAAGAAACATTGGAATTCTTTGTATTATAAAGGAGTATATTCTCATAGAAATTTGGGTCTTCTTCTGCACATTCATTAATAGCATTTACAAATTCTTCATTTGACATAATAGTAAGTCCTATTGTTCCTATCATAAGAACATATAATGCGAGAATAATTGCTGAAAATTTATACATTTTTCTGTATAAACACCAAGCAAGAGGAACAAAAAATCCTGCAATATTCCAGGAAACAGCTTTTTTTGTTTTATCCATAATCATAAAGTGCGGAATATAGAATTTTTGATTTTTTCCTATTGCGGCTTCATAGAAAGAAACGTGCTTACCGTTAAGCATATAATCTCCGGTTCCGCCTTTTAATTCTTCAATTACTTCCTGAACAACCTGCTGTGGATTTTCAGTATTATTTTCCGTTGTTTCTGTTTCAGATATTTTTTCTTCTTTTTCTTCAACATCCACAAATTCAACCTCAATTGGTTCATTTGTGCCGTGCTTGTCCGCATTTGCACAATTTTCATTTTGAATATAACATTCTCTGTGGTGAGGAGTGCCGCATTCGGGGCAAACAACAACATCGTCATCCTCAGTAAACTGATTATTGCAAACAGGGCATTTGTAATTTGAATATTTCATTTTTCGCCTTTCTTTTGATTTTTAAATATATGTTATCAAGGTAAATATTACAGTAAATTTTCCATAAATGCAATATTTTACAGGTTAATTTTTAATTAATTTAACACATTTGAATTTTTTTGAACATTTCTTTCATTAATTGTCGATTTTTTCTACAATTTTGTTGAAAAATACCTCACTATATGATATACTTTAATAGAATATATTATAGTAATTATATACATTATATACGTAAATTTTTGGGGTGAAATAATTGGATAATATTATTGAACTTTGGAATGCGGTTCTTCAGGAAATTGCAGGGAATGTTTCAAATGCGGTTTTATCAACCTGGATTAAAGATTTAGTTCCCATAGATTTTGATGGTGACTGTGTTACAGTACAAGCTTCATCAGAATTTAAAAAGAATATTATTGATAATCGTTTTTTGAATGAAATTAAAAAAGCTTGTGAAGGTGTAATTGGTTTTCCCGTTAATGTCAGCGTAACTGTTGATGAATCTGCCCTTAAAAATTCCGAAAATGCTAAAAATAGCGGTAAAAATTCAGATAACAATCAAATTTCTGTTGATAATGAGCTTGATTCTTCAAAATTGGAGCCTACATTTAATAACTTCATTGTTGGTTCAACAAACCAATTTGCATACGTTGCTGCAGTTGCAGTTACCAATAACCCCGGTAGCGTTCACAATCCCCTTTTCATATATGGTGAATCCGGTCTTGGCAAAACTCACTTGCTTAAAGCCATCAGAGCGGAAATTAAACGCAAAATGCCATCAATGAATATCGTTTATACAAGTGGTGAGAATTTTCTAAATGAAATGATTAACCATATGGGCGATAAAAATATGTCAGAGTTTCATAATAAATATAGAAACGCAGATATTCTCCTTATGGACGATATTCAGTTTATCGGTAAAACAAGCGTTGCTCAGGAAGAATTTTTCTACACCTTTGAAGCGCTTATCAACCAAGGTAAACAAATTGTACTTACATCTGACCGTCCACCCAAAGATATTCCTACTTTGGAAGAAAGACTTCGCAGTCGTTTCGTGCAAGGCCTCCTTGCAGATATTCAACCACCAATGCTTGAAACAAGAATAGCTATTATCCGCCGCAAAGCTCAGGCATTCAATATGGTAATACCTGATGATGTTGTTGAATTTATTGCAGAGCGCCTTAAAAATAATGTTCGTCAGATAGAAGGAGTTGTTAATAAGCTCTATGCGGTTTATTCAATTGACGGAAGCGCTCCGACAATCGGCGTTGCAAATGATATTATTAAAGACATCATTTATTATGCTCAGCCTACTGAGGTTACAATAAATAATATTATTGATAAAGTTGCAAGAAGCTTTGGAGTTTCACCTGAAGATATTCGCTCAGAAAAGAAAAAAGCTGAAATTTCAAATGCCCGTCAGGCAGCAATGTATATTATGAGAGAGGTTACAAACCTTACTTTTGAGGAAATAGGTGGCCAGTTTGGTGGTAAAAAGCACTCAACTGTTATTTACTCTATTGAATCCTGCGAAAGCAAAATGGAGGACAACCCCTCACTCAAAAATAATATATACGATATTATGAAGAGTATTAAAGAATAAGCCATTATGCTTACGGCATTTTTGAACATTTTGAACACATATGTATAAAAATTTATAAACAACGTCTACATTGAATTTTTTTTAGATTTATTTACTGACATTTATTTACAATTTTTCTACAGAAAAAAAATTCCTTAAAATCCTTTAAAATAAATGCTGTATGCTATCTTTTGACAATTCTACAGTATCTACTACTGCTACTGTTTAATTTAATATTTTTAACAAAAATTTTAGTTTTATTCACAAAATCAAAAATCTTTTATTTCTATCTTTATGGAGGTAGCATTATGAAAATAATTTGTAACACATCCGTTCTTGCAGAAGCTTGTAACATCGTTCAACGTGGTGTTCCTCAGAAAAGCACTCTTCCTGCAACAGAAGGTATCTATCTTCAGGCTAAAAATTCTAAACTTACCCTCACAGGCTATGACCTTGAAGTAGGTATCACAACTACTATTGAATGCTCAACAGAAACTGAAGGCAGCATTGTGCTTAACGCACGTCTTCTTTGTGATATTTTAAGAAGATTACCTGCTCAGAGTGTAACTATCAACTGCGATAGCCATAACCTTTGTAAAATCACATCAGGTGAAGCAGAGTTTTCACTTGTTGGCATTCCTGCAGATGATTATCCTGA
This sequence comes from Oscillospiraceae bacterium, assembly GCA_015066325.1. Classification (GTDB taxonomy): domain Bacteria; phylum Bacillota; class Clostridia; order Oscillospirales; family Acutalibacteraceae; genus DTU089. The sequence continues at coordinate 12,664 of SVOP01000006.1, read as the reverse complement.
GCTTCCCACAGTTTCAGGCGGTATTCCTTTTGCAATTAAGCAGGGTATACTTAAAAATATGGTTAAACAGACTATTTTTGCAGTTGCAGTTCAGGATATTAAACCCGTACACAAAGGTATTAAATTTGAGGTTGAAAACAATAATCTCCGCCTTATTTCCTGCGATGGCTTCCGCCTTGCTATAAGAAATGAAACAATTGAATATGCAGGCGAGGATATGACATTCGTTGTTCCGGCAAAAACTCTTTCTGAGGTTGTTAAATTAACGGACGATGATGATTCTAACATCACATTCTCAATCGGTAAAAAATTCATTCTCTTTGAAATCGGAAATTACAGAATAATTTCTCGTCTTTTAGAAGGTGAATTCTTTAACTACAAAAATGCAATTCCTTCAGAAAGCACAACAAAAGCAAGAGTTAATCTTAAACTTATTCTTGACAGTGTTGAAAGAACATCTCTTCTTATTACAAGTAAAATAAAGAGTCCAATTCGTTGTATTTTTGACGATAACACAATAAGAATTTCCAGTGCAACCTCCCTTGGTGCAGCAACTGATAAAATTCCTGCTTCAATAGAAGGAAAAAGACTTGAAATCGGCTTTAATAATACTTATTTAACTGATTGCTTACGCACAGTTGATGTTGATGAAGTTAAAATTGAGCTTTCAAGCCCCGTTTCCCCTATTATTATTAAGCCCGTTGAAGGCGATAATTTCATTTTCTTAATTATTCCTATGAGATTAAAAAATGAAAATATAGGCTGATGTAATAAGCTTTATACAAATATTGAAAGAATGTTCAAAAAATGAAAATTAAAGTTAAAGTTGCCCAAAAAGAACACAAGGATTTTATTTTAAAGGGTGATTATATTCGTCTTGATGACCTTTTGAAAAATGTTGGTGTTGTTAACACGGGCGGACATGCAAAAATCATAATTCAGGATGGCGAAGTTAAAGTTAACGGAGAAATATGCACAATGCGTGGCAAAAAACTCCGTCAGGGTGACTGTGCTGAATATGAAAAAATAATTTACGATATTAAATAAATCATTTATAAGAAGCGGTGAAGTATGACGATTAATTCTGTTAAAATTAAAAATTTCAGAAATATCGCCGAATTAAGCTTTACTGCTGATAACGGAGTAAATGTTATTTACGGTGAAAATGCACAAGGTAAAACCAATATTTTAGAGTCTATATGGCTTTTTACAGGGTGCAAAAGCTTTCGTGGCGCAAAGGATAATGAGCTGATAAAATTCGGTGAAGATTTTGCTAAAATTAATTTAGATTTTTCTGATAATATAAGAGAAAAAAAATCTGAAATAATCATTGCAGATAAAAAGAAGAATGCTTCTTTAAACGGAGTTTCTCTTCGCTCAACTGCAGAGCTTATAGGTTCGTTTTATGCAGTTATTTTTTCTCCTGTTCATTTATCTTTAATAAAAGATGGTCCGGCTGCAAGAAGAAAGTTTTTAGATACTGCCTTATGCCAATTAAAGCCGTCTTATGCAGAGCATCTTGCAGGCTATAAAAGAGCATTAATTCAAAGAAATGCTTTGCTTAAGGATTTGCATTTAAATTCTGAACTTTACGATATGCTTGATACCTGGGATGACCAATTAGCAAGATATTCTGCTTGTGTTATTAAAGAAAGACTTCAATATATAGATTTACTTTCTGATTATAGTAAAAGTATTTACTCAGGTATTTCTGAAAATAAAGAAAATTTTTCAGTTTTTTACTCGAAAAATATAAATAAAGAGTTATCGGTAAAAGATATTTATTTAAATGAAATTGAAATTCTTAAAAATTCTCGGAAAGAGGATATTTTTTCAAAAACAACTACCGTTGGTCCTCATAGGGATGATTTAGAAATTTTAATTAATAATGTAAGTGCAAGAAGCTATGGTTCACAAGGTCAACAGCGTTCTTGTGCATTGGCACTTAAATTAGGCGAATCGGAAATAATAAAAAAAGTTACGGGTGAAACTCCCGTTGCACTTCTCGATGATGTTATGAGCGAGCTTGATGAGAAGCGTCAGGATTATGTTCTTAACCATATAAATGACAGACAAGTTTTTCTCACTTGCTGTGACCCGTCACAAGTATTGAGGCTATGTGGAGGTAAGTCCTTTCTTATTAAAGGCGGTGAGATAATTTAATGTTTATTCACATAGGTCAGGATACGGTTGTAATAGATAAAGAAATTATCGGTATTTTTGATATGGATAACACAACTGTTATGAAAAAAACAATAGATTATCTTAATAATGCGGAAAAAGAAAAAAGTGTAATAAATGTTGCACCTTTTGAACTTCCTAAATCCTTTATAGTCTGCCAGACACCAAAGGGTAAAAGAATTTATATTTCCCCCGTTTCTGTGGGAACTATTTTACGAAGAATAGAATCGGGTAACCCACATTAATTATGTAAATAAATTATTTGATATATTTATTTTGAATCTTCTACGGAGGTTAGTATTTTGGACGAAAACATTATTAAAACCGAAGAGGAGCTTCTCGAAGAAGCTAAAGAAAACGAAGTAGTTCTTGATGAGAATACAGAAATTGACACTGTTGTTACTGAAAAATACGATGCAAGTGCAATTCAGGTTCTTGAAGGACTTGAGGCGGTTAGAAAAAGACCGGGTATGTACATAGGTTCAACCGGACCTAAAGGACTCCATCACCTTGTTTATGAGATTGTTGACAACTCTATAGACGAGGCACTTGCAGGCTTCTGTACTCATATCAAAGTTGAAATTCTTCCCGATAATATTATAACCGTTCGTGATAATGGCCGTGGTATTCCTGTTGGTATAAATGAGCAACAGGGTCTTCCTGCTGTTACTGTTGTTCTTACCGTGCTTCATGCAGGTGGTAAGTTCGGAGGTAGCGGTTATAAGGTTTCCGGTGGTCTTCACGGTGTTGGTTCTTCTGTTGTTAATGCTCTTTCTGAATGGTTTGAGGTTGAAGTTTCTCAGGATGGTCACGTTCATTATCAACGTTTTGAAAGAGGTAATCCTACTTGTGACCTTAAGGTTATCGGCGATACAGAAGAAACCGGTACTCTTATAAGATTTAAGGCTGACCCTGAAATATTTACAGAAACAACTGTTTATGAGTTTGAAACACTTGAAAGAAGATTAAGAGAGCAGGCTTTCCTTAATGCAGGTCTTTCAATTTCTCTTACTGATAAACGCGATGTTGATGAAGTAAAAGAAATATATTGCTTTGAAGGCGGTATTTCTTCCTTCGTAGAATTTGAAACAAATAAAAGAGGTCTTACTCCTCTTCATGAGAAACCAATTCATTTTTCCGCTGTAAGTGGTGACAGAGAAGCAAATATTGCTCTTATGTATAATGATAGCTATAATGAGTTGATTTTGAGCTTTGCTAATAATGTGAGAACCATTGATGGCGGTACTCATGAAAATGGATTTAAAACTGCACTAACCAGAGTATTTAATGAATACGGCAGAAAATATAAGCTTTTAAAGGATAATGATAAAAACCTTTCAGGTGACGATGTTCGTGAAGGTCTTACTGTTGTTATCAGTGTTAAGCTAACAGAGGCACAGTTTGAAGGACAGACAAAGGGTAAATTAGGTAACACCGACATTACTCCCCTTGTTTCAAAATGTGTTTATGAAAAGCTTTCCACATATTTTGAAGAAAATCCTGCAGAAGCAAAAGCAATATTCAGCAAAGCTCTTGATGCTTCAAGGGCAAGAGAAGCTGCAAGAAAAGCAAGAGATAACGCAAGAAGAAAATCTGTTCTTGAAAGTAACAGCCTTCCCGGTAAGCTTGCAGATTGTATCGAAAAAGATAATGTGAGAACTGAAGTTTATATCGTTGAGGGTGATTCTGCAGGCGGTTCTGCAAAGCTTGGTCGAGACAGAATGTTCCAGGCAATTCTTCCTCTCTGGGGTAAAATGCTTAACGTTGAAAAAGCAAGACTTGATAAGGTTATAGGTAACGATAAGCTTACACCCGTTGTTCTTGCTCTCGGAACAGGTATAGGCGAAGATTTTGATATAAATAAGCTTCGTTATGATAAAATTATTATAATGGCCGATGCTGACGTTGACGGTGCTCATATCAGAACACTTCTTCTTACCTTCTTCTTCCGTTATATGCCTGAGCTTATTGAAACAGGTCACGTTTATCTTGCTCAGCCCCCTCTTTACAGAATAAGTAAAGGTCAAAAGCACCATTATGCCTATTCTGATGAAGAAAGAGATAAAATTATGGCTGAACTTGGAACAGGTGTTTCAATTCAGCGATATAAAGGTCTTGGTGAAATGGATCCCTCTCAGCTTTGGGAAACAACTATGGACCCTGCAACAAGACTTATGTTAAGAGTTACAATTGAAGATGCAGAGCAAGCTGATGAAACATTCTCAATTCTTATGGGTGATAAGGTTGAGCCCAGAAGAGAATTTATTGAGAAAAATGCTAAATTTGTTAAGAATCTTGATATTTAAGAAAGGGAGGATTTAAAAGATGGACGAATTTAATGAAAAAACTGAAGGCGTCACTCAAGGTGTAAATAATCTTCCTGACCCTTATGAAAATCAACGTATTGTAAACGTTGAAATTAATAAAGAAGTAAGAACAGCTTTCCTTGATTATTCAATGTCTGTTATTACCTCCCGTGCTCTTCCCGATGTACGAGATGGTTTAAAGCCTGTTCACAGAAGAATTCTTTATACAATGTATGAGAATAACCTTACACCTGATAAGGCATATCGTAAATGTGCCGATACGGTTGGTTCTGTTCTCGGTAGATATCATCCCCATGGTGACGCATCTGTTTATGATGCAATGGTAAGACTTGCTCAGGATTTCTCAATGAGATATATGCTTGTTGATGGTCACGGTAACTTCGGTTCAATTGACGGTGACCCTGCTGCTGCATATCGTTATACAGAATCCCGTATGAGCAAAATGTCATTGGAAATGCTCACAGATATTGAAAAAAATACTGTTGACTTTGTTCCTAACTATGATGACAGACTTAAAGAGCCCACTGTTTTACCTGCTCGTTTTCCGAACCTTCTTGTTAATGGTTCTCAGGGTATTGCGGTTGGTATGGCAACAAATATTCCCCCTCACAATTTAGGTGAGGTTTGCGGTGCTATTGAATGCCTTATTGATAATCCTGAAGCAGAGCTTGAGGACCTTATGGAGCATATTAAAGGTCCTGACTTTCCAACCGGCGGTATTATCATGGGCAGAGCAGGTATCAGAGCTGCTTATGCAACGGGTAGAGCAAAGGTTATAGTTCGTGCTAAATGTGAAATCGTTGAGGGTAAAAACGGTAGATTTAAAATTATAATCACCGAAATTCCCTATATGGTTAATAAGGCAAGACTTATTGAATCAATTGCGGACCTTGTTAAAGATAAGAGAGTTGAAGGTATTTCTGATATCAATGACTACTCATCCGATAAAATGGGTATGCATATTGAAATTGATATTAAAAGAGATGCTAATGCTCAGGTTGTTCTTAATAAGTTATTTACTTATACTCAGCTTCAGTCAACCTGCGGTGTAATTCTCCTTGCCCTTGATGATGGTCAACCTAAAATTCTTACTCTTAAGGAAATTCTTCAGAAATATATAGATCACCAATGTAATGTTATTATCAGAAGAACTCAGTTTGACCTTAAAAAAGCTCAGGAGAGAGCTCATATTCTTGATGGTCTTGCAAAAGCAATTGATATTGTTGATGAAATTATTGCAACAATTCGTGCTTGTAAGGGCGGTCAGGCAGAAGCAAAAGCTGCTATTATGGAAAAATTCGATTTTGACGATGTTCAGGCAGCAGCTATTGTTGCTTTCCGTTTAGGTCAGTTGGCAGGTCTTGAAATTCTGAAAATTACTAATGAACTCAACGAACTTCGTGAAAAAATCAAGGATTATGAAGAAATTCTCGGTTCACACGAAAGAGTTCTTAATATTGTTAAAGATGAACTTGCAATTATAAGCAAAAAATATTCTGATCCTCGAAGAACTGCTATTGAAAATGTTAGCGGTGAGGTGGATATTGAAGATCTTATTCCGGAAGAAAAATGTATGTATACCTATACAAATATGGGTTACATCAAGCGTCAGCCCGTTGACCAATTCTCTATTCAGAACAGAGGTGGCCGTGGTGTTAAGGGTATGACAAGAAGAGAAGACGATTATGCAGAAACTATGTTTATTGCATCCTCTCACGATTCAATTATGTTCTATACCACAAGAGGCCGTGCATATCGTCTTAAAGGATATGAAATTCCCGAAGGTAGCAAAACAAGTAAAGGCTCTAACATTGTTAATATTCTTCCTCTTGAAAACGGAGAAAAGGTTTCTGCAATGATAAGAGTTCCCAAGGAAGATCAGGGAATGTATCTCTGTATGGTAACAAGAAAAGGACTTATTAAACGTTCCTCTCTTGATATTTACAGAAACACAAGAAGAAACGGTATTATAGCTGTTACTCTTCGTGAAGATGATGAGCTTGCTTGGGTTAAACTTACTTCCGGAAATGATGATTTACTTGTTGCAACTAAGAAAGGTATGTGCATCCGTTTCAATGAAAATGATGCAAGACCTCTCGGTAGAACAGCAAGTGGTGTTAAGGCTATAACTCTCAAAGATGGCGATGAAGTTGTTGGTATGAGCGTTATGAGTGAGGGCGGAAAGCTTCTCACCGTAAGTGAAACCGGTTTTGGTCGTATCAGTGATAACGATAACTATCGTGTTCAGTCAAGAGGCGGTAAGGGTCTTAAAAACTATCATATTGAAAAATATGGTGAGGTTGCAGCTATCAGCGATATTAATGAAGAAGACGATATTATTCTTATTTCACAGGATGGTATTATCATAAGAATTCCTGCAGCTGCAGTCAGAGTTTGCGCTCGTCCTTCAAAGGGTGTTAAGGTAATGCGCCTCGGTGAAGGAGATAAAGTAGTAACACTTTCTACAACCGAACATGATGAAGATGAAATCAATGGTGAGGTTGAAGATGATGGCACTGCAACAGAGGGTGCAGGAGATACATCAGGAGATAATGAAGATATAGGAACTGAAGACGTAAACATTGAGGCTACGGAGGAGTAATTTATGTCTGACAGTAATAAACATGAAGAGGGCTTACAGGATTATATGGATTTACTTGATGAAATGGCAAAAAAAGATGCCAAAAATCAAGAAAAACAGCTTTCTCCACCACCTATAAAGGAAAAAGTAGAAGAACCAAAGGATATTAAAAATATTAAAAGTTCTGAAAAAAATATTTTCAAGCGTCTTTCAAATTGGTATAACAATTTGCCTAAAAAGAAAAAAATCATCGTAAGTATTGTTGCAATTTTATTGGCAATAATTCTTACTTTGACAACTGTGTTAGGAATTTTTGTGGCACAGAAATTAGGTCTTATGGGTGATAATATAAATAATGCAGAATATGATGATACTATTTATGAAGATGATGAATTAGAAAATATAGATATTGATATTGGTTCTGCTGATTTTAAACAGGCATTAAAAGACTGGGCAACTCAAGGTAATGAAAGTAAAATGTCCAGCAAAAATGTTATAAATGTGCTTCTTGTCGGTGCGGACAGAGGAACAAATTCCGGTAATACCGATGTTATGATGCTTATTTCTCTTAATAAAAAAACAAAGCAATTAAAGCTTGTTTCTTTTATGCGAGATAGTTATCTTTATGTTGATAGTGAAAATGGTTCATATTGCACAAAGCTTAATGCTGCGTTTTCAATGGGTGGGCCTGAGTGTCTTATGCAAACGATTGAAAATAACTATAAAATAGAAATTGATAACTATGTTATGGTTAATTTCGAATCCTTTGTTGATATTATTGATGCAATGGGTGGCGTATCTGTTGATGTGCAGAAATATGAGGCAGATTATAACTATAAAAGATTTAAAGTCAGCCTTCCTTACGGTGAAAATGTAACTTTAAATGGTGAGCAAGCGCTTTGCTTCTGCCGAATCCGTGGTTGTGATTCTGATGGTGATGTCAGTCGTACTCGCCGTCAGAGGCAGGTTATCGAATCTATTATAGACAGAGTAAAAACTGCTTCTGTTGGTGACCTTAATAAATATATTGATATTTTACTTCCTTATGTTGATACAGGCTACAGCAAAACTCAGATTCTTTCTGTTGGTGTTCAGGCAGTTACAGGTAAGTGGTTTAATTATGAAAGAACACAGCTTCAGATGCCTGATGAAGAATGCAGAACATCAGGAGATGCAAACGCTTGGATTTGGGTTGTTGATTATCAATTAGCTGCTTATAAATTGCAAAATGAGCTTTATGGAAAATCTAATATTACCTTAAATGAGGGAAGAACATCTATTATAGATGTTTACAGAGGTGCAAATTATAAAGGAGATTATTCAAACAGTTCTTCTAATACTGTTTCAACAACCCTTTCAAATAATTCTTATACACCTCAAACAACTGAAAATCAGTATATTCCCGATACAACAGAGGTTATAACAACACAAGAACCTATTGAAGAACCTGTTACGGAGGATATAACAGTTGAAGAAACAGATTCTAATGTTGCTGACGCTCCTGATACAACTGTTCCTGTTTCCGATACCTCCCCTGCTCCACCACCTACTACTGACAATACACCGGTTACAGAGGTGGCAGCATAATGGCTAAAAATAACGAATATGTGAAAAAACGAAAAAGCTATTATGGTTTTGCAAAAAATTACCCCGGTAAATTAGGTTCAAGTAAATATGTTATTGGTGAAAGTAAAATAGTAAGAAGAAATGAAACAATAAGAAGAATTGTTATTGCAATTATAATTATATTTTTGTTTATTGCTTCTTATGTAATCACAACATTAGGATTTAATATTTCAAATAAAGAACCAGATAAAAACAAAACAACATCCGTATCAATCGATACGGATGTTGTTTTTAAAGTTGAAAGTTGGAAGTTGAAAGTGGCAAGTTAAGGGGAAGCTTCGCTTCCAAACATTTTATAAGAACCTGCCTTCGGCAGAACCTTGTTATTCGCCGTGCTCATAATAATTGCCGACCGCAGGTCCCGAAACTTGCTACTTGCCATTTGCCACTTTAAACTAAAAAAACCGCCCAACCTTTTGGTTGAGCGGTTTTTTAAATTATTCTTCGTCACAATCGCAGCAACCGCAGTCGCAATCGCAATCGTCAAATTCGATATCAAGTTCGAGCTTTTCGCCACAAGCGGGGCATTCAATGAACTCTTCATCGAGCATGTCATCATCAAGATAGATTTCTTCGCCGCAAGAAGGACATTCAACTTCATAAAGTTCATCGTCTTCACAATCACAGCAATCGCAGAAATCATCATCGTCGCAGAATACATATTCTTCAAGCTCGTCAAGGTCTTCGTCAATAGCATCAACGAGATCTTCAACTGCGCTGAGATCCTCATCAATATCGCTTACTGTAAGAGCCATATCTTCGAGAATATCAAACATAGCTTCGAAAATTTTTGTTTCTTTGGAGTCTTTGTCAAGTTCAAGACCTGCTGCAAGACCTTTAAGGTATGCAACCTTTTCTGTAAGTGTCATTTCAATGACCTCCTAAAATTTATTGAATACTCAAAAGTAATTATGCTCTTGAGAGATATTCACCTGTTCTTGTATCAATGTTAATCATTTCGCCCTCATCAATAAAGAGAGGAACCTTGATTTCTGCGCCTGTTTCAACAGTAGCGGGTTTTGTAGCATTAGTAGCTGTGTTACCTGCGAAACCGGGGTCAGTTTTTGTAACCTGAAGAGTTACGAATGTGGGGGGTTCAACGCCGAAAACATTGCCTTTGTAAGAAAGAATCTTACATGTCATATTTTCCTTAACAAATTTGAAGTTATCGGAAAGGTTTGAAGCGTCAACGGGAATCATTTCATAGCTTTCGGGGTCCATGAAATAATAAAGACCGCCGTCTTCATAAGAATATTCCATATCTTTTCTCTCAATGAAAGCTGTGGGATATTTATCTGTGGGGCTGAATGTTTTTTCAACAACACTGCCGTTGATTACATCTCTGATTTTTGTACGAACAAAAGCTGCGCCTTTACCGGGTTTTACGTGCTGGAATTCGATGATGGAATAAACCTTACCATCCATTTCGAATGTAACGCCGTTTTTGAAATCGCCTGCTGTTACCATAATTAAATCCTCCGAAAATGAATTTCATATTTTTACACAATAATTCTATAATATTTCGCCCCTATTTTCAAGTGTTTTTTTATATTTTGGCGTTGAATTAGGGGAAAAATTCAGTATATTTTTATTTTTCTTCTTCGTTTAAATTAATACCCAATTCTTCAAGCTGAATATTATCAACTCTTGAGGGACATTCTGTCATAGGTTCACTTGCATTCTGAACCTTAGGGAATGCAATAACATCACGAAGAGAGTCAACCTGAAGAAGCTGCATAATAAGTCTGTCAAGACCGATACCCATACCGCCATGGGGAGGAGGACCGAATTTGAAGGCATCAAGAAGATAACCGAACTTCTGCTGAGCTTCTTCATCGGAAAGACCGAGAAGCTTGAAAATTCTATCCTGCAAATCGGAATCGGTAATACGGATTGAGCCTGAAGAAAGCTCAACACCGTTGAGAACAAGGTCATAAGCCTCTGCTCTTACGGATGCCTTATCTGTTTCAAGATAGGGGAGACATTCAGGGAGAGGTGAGGTGAAGGGATGGTGCATTGCAACAAACTGCTGAGTATCTTCATCCCAATCGAAGAAGGGGAATTCAACAATCCATAAAAGATTGAAGCCATCGCCAATGATATCAAGCTTCTTTGCGGCTTCATTACGAAGTGAACCGAGAACGGAGAGAACAGAGCTGTTCTTTGTGTCTGCAATAATGAAAACAACATCACCTTTTTCTGCACCTGCTTTTTCAAGTATTGCTTTCATTTCATCTTCTGTCATAAATTTTGCAAATGAAGAAGCAATTCCATCATCTGTAAGACGAATCCATGCAAGACCCTTGGCACCTATACCTTTAACAAATTCAGTGAGCTTGTCAACTTCTTTTCTTGTGTATGTGGTAACTGCATTTTTAGCAGTAATACCGCGAACTGAACCGCCGCCTGCAACTGCAGATGAGAAAACGGAGAAGCCACAGTCCTTAACAATATCTGTAAGGTCAAAAATCTCCATACCAAAGCGGGTATCGGGTTTATCGGAACCATATCGTTCCATTGCTTCTTTATAAGTGAGTCTGGGAAGGGGGAGGGGAATTTCGATTCCGAGAGCTTCCTTAAATACTCTTGCAATGTAGCCTTCACCGATTGAAAGAACGTCTTCCATTGTTACAAAGGACATTTCAAGGTCAATCTGAGTGAATTCAGGCTGTCTGTCTGCTCTCAAGTCTTCATCACGGAAGCAACGGGCAATCTGCATATATCTGTCAAACCCTGCAACCATTGAAAGCTGTTTATAAAGCTGAGGTGACTGAGGAAGAGCATAGAATGAGCCCTGATGAATACGGCTGGGAACAAGGAAATCTCTTGCACCTTCGGGAGTTGATTTAATGAGCATAGGTGTTTCAATCTCAATAAATCCGTTTTCATCAAAATAGTCACGAGTAATTTTTGTTACCTTGTGGCGGAAAAGAATATTCTGCTGTAAATCAGGACGGCGAAGGTCAAGATAGCGGTATTTAAGTCTTGTAAGCTCTGCTGTCTGACAATTTTCAACAATGTCGAAGGGGGGAGTTTCACTTTTTGAAAGTACTCTTAAATCCTTAACATCAATTTCAATATCACCTGTGGGAATCTCGCTGTTTTTTGAAGAACGCTCACGGACAATACCCTTTGCCATAAGCACATATTCACTTCTTACTGCGAAAGCCTTCTGGAAAATTTCTTTATCAGTTGTTTCGTCAAATGCTAACTGAACAATACCTGTTCTGTCACGCAAATCAACGAAAATAAGTGCGCCAAGGTCACGCTGCTTTGCAACCCATCCGCAAACGGTTACTTCGTTACCGATATTTTCACTGCGAAGCTCACCGCAGTAAACGGTTCTTTTAAGACCGTTCATATTATCCATATTTATACGCCCTTTCTGAAGGAAGTTATTTACCTGTTATTTCACATTTATCTTATGCTGAATGAGATATTTTGTGGGAAAATGAAGAGCAATTGCAATTGCAAGTCTTACAAGTGAGCCAATTACATTGATACCCATAGCATTTATGCCTAAAGCGGTTTTTGTTGAATGAATATCGCTTGTTATTCTGATAACCTCGGGAGTTATAACAAGTCCGCAGGGGAGTAAATCTGCAACTGCATTAGAAACAGTCTGAATAACTGCAAAAAGCCCGAAGAATATAATGATTACACCAATATTTCCGAATTTAGAAATAGGGGATACGTGAGAAAGTGTTAAACCTAACTGCAAGGATTGAACTGCAACAAGAACTAAAACAGCAAGGGAAAGGCAGAAGGAAAAAGCACCCATAAAAATTGTTAAGAAAGAGGGGACACCGAAAAGCTTTAAAAGATTTTCAGCACTTTCCATTACCTCTTCGCCTAAAGCATCCTTAACCTGAAATACCCAAAGAAAAAGAGAGCCTAAAAATAAAGCATAAACTACGAAAACCCAGATAAGACTTGAAATTGTTTTTGA
>SVOP01000092.1 GCA_015066325.1 Oscillospiraceae bacterium | reverse complement strand
TATTGTAATTTGAAGCCATTGAGAAATTATATGCGCCCGTTGTAAGAACGGCTACAAGGTCGCCCCTTTTAATGCTTTCGGGAAGCATTACTTTAGGCTGAATAATATCTCCGCTTTCGCAGCATTTGCCAACAAGGTCACAAAGGAAATTGCGTTCCTCTTCTGCTTTATCTGCTGCAATAACGGTATATTCAGATTCATAAAGAGCATATCTTGGGTTATCGGTCATACCGCCGTCAATGGCAACATAGTTTTTGTAACCCTCTATTCTCTTTACATTACCTACTCTGTAAAGAGTTATACCTGCATCTGCAACAATGCTTCTGCCGGGCTCCATACTTACTGCCGGTTCATTTATGTTAAGCTCTTTGCATTTAGCTTTGAAATACTCTGCAACCTGACGGATGTTATCTTCAATATCAATTGTAGGGTCGTTTTCGGTGTAACGAACACCATAACCACCGCCAAGGTCAAGCTCCTTTGCTTCATAGCCTAAGGTGCTTTTCACTTCTGCAATAAATTCAAGCATAATTTCTGCCGAACGGATAAAAACAGAAGATTCAAAAAGCTGAGAGCCTACATGACAATGGAAGCCTGCAAGGTCAATATTCTCTTTAGTAAGAGCATATTTTGTAATCTCCATAGCGGCGCCCGTTTCAATAGGGAAACCGAATTTGGAGTCAACCTTACCTGTATTAACTGCTTCATAGGTATGAGTATCAATACCGGGTGTAACTCTGAAAAGGATTTTCTGTTTTATGCCTCTTTCCCCTGCAAAGCGGTCAACTGCATCAAGCTCTTCAATATTATCAACAACGAAGCAACCAACACCGCAGTCCATAGCAAAATTGATATCGTAATCATTTTTGCTGTTTGAATGGAAGCAAACATTTTTCATATTGTAGCCGGCTTTTAAAGCGGTATAGATTTCACCAACGGAAACCACATCAACACCCATACCTTCGCTCTCTACAATATTATAAATCCTTTTAAAGCTACAAGCCTTACTTGCATAAAAAGGCTTTGCATTATCGCCGAAATATTTTTTCATTCCATTGACATATTTACGGCAGTTTTCTCTGATTTTATTCTCATCCATTACATAAATGGGTGAGCCATATTTTTCGGCAAGGTCAACTATGCTGTGACCTGCGAAGTATAAGGTATCTTTAACTATATGTAAATTATCTGCAATCATCTTAATTCACCTTTTCGGGTTCAGTTAATTCTTTTGATGTTCAATTATACGCTCCTAATGTCGCTAGAACCCTCCACCACACCTCCGCTTTGCTTCGGTGCGGTCCCCCTCCCTTCGCCAGGGAGGCATAGTTATCGCTCTCTTATAGTCAATCAGACATTAAGTCCTTGTTCTCTCATAAGTGCGCGCATTTTTGCTTCATTTTCGGGTTCCATTGTTGTAAGGGGAAGTCTCACATAATTTTCGCCAAAGCCGATAGCTGCAACTGCTGCTTTTGCAGGAATGGGGTTAACCTCGCAGAAAAGAGAGTTAATAAGAGGAAGCATTTCAAACTGAAGAGCACGGCTACCCTCTAAATCACCTGCAAAGAATTTATCGCAAAGCTCAACTGTTTTCTTGGGAAGAATGTTTGAAAGAACTGAAATAACACCTTTTCCGCCCAAGGACATAAGAGGAACAATCTGGTCATCGTTGCCTGAATAAATATCAAATTCACCTTTTGTAAGAGCAGCAATTTCTGCAATCTGAGAAATGTTGCCTGAAGCTTCCTTAACACCAACGATATTGGGATGCTCTGCAAGAACTGCGCAGGATGCGGGAGTAAGATTGCAGCCTGTTCTTGAGGGAACGTTATAAAGAATGCAGGGCTTTGTTGAAGCATCTGCTATTGCTCTGAAGGATTCAATAAGACCTTTCTGGGTTGCTTTATTATAATAAGGTGTAACAAGAAGCATTGCATCGCAACCTACTTCACAAGCAAATTTAGTAAGGTCGATAGCATAAGCTGTATCGTTTGAGCCTGTGCCTGCAATAACAGGAACTCTGCCTGCAACCTTTTCAACTGAAAAACGAAGAACCTCTCTGTGTTCTTCATCAGTAAGAGTTGAACCCTCACCGGTTGTACCTGCGATTACAAGAGCATTAATACCCTCTTCAATCTGCCAGTCAATAAGTTTTTCAAATGCTTCATAATCAACGCCGTTTGCGTTTAAGGGAGTTACAAGGGCTGTTGCAACACCTGTGAAAACTGTGTTCTTCATAATTTTTACCTCACAAAAAAATAATAGTTGCCGAAAAGCAACTACCCACACAAAAATAGATACTCCAATAAACAGAGTATAATATTATGTAAGATAGCTCTCCACCGGAACGGTGACAACAGTAAAGATATTATTCCGTACTGCCAGACCAGCTTTTTACCGTAAGCTGACTTCGGCACTCTGCTCCTTTCGCCGTAACAGCTTTGGCAAACTTTTTATGCTACAGCTACTCTTAACAAAATGCACCTCTATCGGTTGTTAATAATATATCATAGAGAATTTATAAAGTCAATTATAATTTACAACAAATAAGAGTATTTTATTACTTTTTTAATTAAATAAAGTAGCAAAAACAGGACGGTCAAAACCGTCCCCCTGCATTCTCACTCAGCTACAAAGGGTAATCTTTACGGAGCAACCCACCACCATTCCGCCCGAACAGAAAAATAAAGATGAGTACATTTCCCCGGAATATACTCACCTGATATTATGTTTTATTAAAGAATGGTCCCCCTCCCTATTTCATCAAGATGAAACAGGGATGATAGGCTTCGCACCACATTTTAAAATTCTTTTGGGCGCATTTTTTGCGCCCCGAAACTTGCCACTTGCCACTTTCAACTTGCAACTTTTATTAAAACGCCATCAATACTGATGCAACAAATGAAATGCCTGCGGCTATGTAGTCGATTTTTGTAAGCTTTTCTTTTCTTAATGCGCTGATAATTGTTGAGAAAACCATTACACCACCCGTTACCAATGGGTACTGAACAGAAGCAGGTAAATGAATGAGGGAAATGAGCAAGAACCAGTTACCAATACCATTGAAAATTCCGTAACCGCCTGCAAATAAAAGTGATTTACCTTTAACAACAGGTATTTTCTTATGCTTAATAAGAAGCCATATTCCGCTTATTATGATACTTGCCAATGACGAAAGGAACATGAAGCCTGTGCTGTCTGTATGGGGAAGTTCCGAAGACTGATGGATTTTTGAAATCACACCAACTCCGCCATTGAGCACAAATACTGCCATATAGTAGAAAAAGGCTTTTTTGCTTTGCTTTCCGCCTTTAAGGTTAAGAAGAACTGAAACAACTATTAAACCGCAACAAATAACTTTAAAAAATGTCAGCTTTTCATCATAGAAGCCTACGCCTAAAAGGAACGGAAGAAGCATACCGCCGAGCATTGAAAAAACGGAGTAAACCGAAAGATTTGCTATTGTAAAGGCTTTCAAGCTGAAATAAGTCATCAGAATACAAGCAATTGCATAAACAGTTGCCAAAGCCACGCTGAACGGAGTTACAATAATTTTAAATCCGCTTATTAAAAGCATCATAACAACTATTACAACGCTTTTATAGAGAGTAAATTCCAAGGCTGATTTTAAATCACTTCCCCTGCTCTCTTCAAACCTTTGATTAAATAAAAACTGCAGAGCAAATAAAATTGTTGCACCGAAAACAAGTATGTAATAAAGCATTTTTATTCTACATTTCCTTTATAATATTTTTGCAAAAGTTTTTTTGTTTTTCTGCTTCTGCAGATTTCGCCATTCAAGAAAAGCACTTCTTTTTCGTGGCGGTAATAAACTTTATAATGTGGCAGACCAAAGAGTGTCTTGTAAAACCAACTTCCGTATCTTTTTATACTTCGTATATCTTCCCACACAATTTTTTCTCTTCGTTTAAAAGGATGACAAATAACCACATTTTCATTTGAAAAAATATAATGAGTTGGTGAAATAAGTAAAAGAAATAAAAAAATTAAAACAATTACTATACCGCCCACAATAAAAATGATTTCTTCAATCATTGAACCAAATGAGGCGAATAAGCAACCAACAAACGCAGCAAACAAGAAGGCAAAAACATGGTTATTAATAGCTATGTTTTTTTCTGTGTTTACAGGTGTTTTTGTTTTCATTTTTGCCTTACTCCTTTTAGTTTATGAGTTTATAATTTCGTGATATTTTTCTATTTGCTCTTCAGTTGGTTTATAATCCGTTACTGAACAACAAGGGATATTGGGTTCTCTGCCGTCTGTATAATAGAAAGGTGTAAGTCTGTCGTTTTCATATTCCTTGCGACATTCTTCCTTATGAAAATCAGGAATAGTATAAGTTTTTCCGTCTTCAAGCATTGAGCGATGAGCAAGAATTGCAACAGATGACATTGTTACTGCAGAGTGAATGTCATAAGGATGTTCAGGTTGCTTACCCTCTTTAATACATTCAAGGAACATTCTCGCAACTATGTAATCACCACCGCCGTGACCTGCCTGATTTATGAAAGCTTCATCCTTATCATTCCAGGTGGGCTCATAGAGGTTTACTTCCTCTTTACCTTCGGGAATTGACCAATCGTTGTAACGAAGCATTACCTTGCTACCCATACCGCGAAGGTTTTCAATCTGTCCGTTTTTACCGCAGATGCGATATGCATTATGGTGAGCACCGAAAGCACCACAGCCTATAAATTTAAAAACAGATCCATCATCGTTCTGTGTCATCATAATTGCCGCACTGTCACCAACATATCGGGTTGTGCCATATTCATCCATTGGTGAGAAAACACCAAAAGCTGAAACCTTTTGGGGTGTTGCGCCTGTTGACCACATAAGAGGCGCTAAAGAATGAGTCACATAATATGAACGGGGCAAATAATTTCTCCAATGCTCAGGGAAATATACATAACCTTTATAGAAATCATAATCGTTAGGATTAAGCGGATGATTATATTCTCCCTCTGCATAAAGAATTTTACCGAGTGTTCCTCCGTCACAGACTTTTTTCATTTCACGGTTAAAAATCATCTGAGGGTAGTTTTCCGCTAACATAAAAATTGAATTGCTGTTTTCGTAGGAACGAAGAAGCTCAACGCCCTCCGCCATTGTGCTGTTAGAGATACATTCACAGAAAACGTGAATACCTTTTTCAAAGCATTTTATAGCATACGGTGCGTGTTCGTGGAAATAGTTTGCAAGAACAACCGCATCCATTTCGGTTTCTATAAAATCATCAAAGCTTGCAAAAGCCTTAACATCTTTACCAAGATTTTTAAGACCATCCTTAAGTCTTTTTTCGTTAAAATCACAAAGAGCAACAATTTCACAGTCAAGAAGCATTAAATTCTGTGCAATGTCAATTCCTCTGCCTGCACCCAATATACCGATTTTTATATTTTTCATAGTTTTACCTCCCAAAGCGAGATAATCTTACATTTTTAGTTTATCAAATAAAGCTTTTTTAAACAATAGAAAAATTCCATAATTTTATTAAATTAAGTTTGTTTTGTATTGATTTCACAAGATTTATGTTGTACTCTATATTAAATTGAAAAAATTGAGGTTTAGTATGGCAAACAAAAATATATGTAAATTTTCAACACCGCTTATTTCAAGCTCGTTGTGGACTCGTCGTTTCATTTTGGAGTCGGATGAAGAAATTATGAAAAGATTCATTACATTGGAAGAAAACAGGGTTTGCCTTATTTCCAAAGGTGATGGTGTTTTTGTTATTAATTCAAAAACATTACCTTTTCAAACAGGTGATTTGATTTTTGTTTTCAAGGATGAAAAAATTTTTGCTGAGAGCACAAACAAGTGTGAATATATGTACATAGATTTTTACGGAACACGTTCAAACGAACTATTCAGACGTTTCGGAATAATTGATGGTAACAGAAAATTTTCAGGCTTTGATGGTTTGATTCCCTTCTGGCACGAAAGCCTTTCAAGAGCTTCCGCAGAAAACATTGACCTCTCTTCCGAAAGCATTTTACTCTACACATTTTCAAGGCTTTCAGTCAGTGCACCTAAAGGAAATCCTCTCGTTAATAAAATTATTGAACTTTCAGAGGAACATTTCAAAGAAATTGATTTTTCAATTAGTTTTGTTGCAGAAAATTTAGGTTACAATGTAAAATACCTTTCTCATATTTTCAAAGAAAAAACAGGTGTTACCTACTCGGAATATTTAAGAGATTTAAGAATCAAATATGCCGTTTCACTTTTTGACCACGGCTTAGATTCAGTCAAAAACGTTGCGGTTTTGTCGGGATTTTCAGATCCATTGTATTTTTCAACAGTATTTAAAAAATGTATTGGCGTAACACCAAAAGATTATAAAAAAGGAAGAGAGAGTTAACGCTCTTTCTTCCTTCTTTCATTGTTATATCAATAGTATTTCTCAATAAATTCAATTAAAGGGGTATTATCTTCCAAACCATGGGGATGGTGGTCGCACCCGTCTTTGAGAATTTCAAAAAGAATCCCGCCATTTTCTTTATAGTAATCTGAAAGGAACTTTCCGTTCTCTTTATAAGGAACAACAGTATCACTATCGCCACATATAAGGGCAACGGGAATATTATTTTCAAAAAGCTTCGGAATATTGTCAACGGGGTGATTTCGATAGTTTATCATATCAACCAAAGTAAATCCTGTTGCTTCTTCAAACTCCTGCTGACTATCATCATTCCCCTCACCTATTGAATAAGGACAGCTCAAAAAATTCATAACGGGAGCATCAATATATGCAACCGCAACACATTCGGGATTATTAGCTGCAAAATATATAGCTTGCATACCACCACAACTCATACCAACGGGAACGCATTTTCTGTTAAAAGCAAAATTTTCTGTTAAAAACTTACAGAAGAGCGGTCTTAATTTATTGTCTTCTTCGCAATTCCAACGGGTTTTTGTATCGAAATGAGCAAGGAAATAGCCCCTTTTAAGCATTTCAATTTCAAACTCAGGGAATGCACCGAAATATTCTGTTTTAAGTAGCCACTTATTGCCTTCTATAGCTTTTTCGGGGCAAATGATAAGGGCTTCTCGTCCGTA
>SVOP01000091.1 GCA_015066325.1 Oscillospiraceae bacterium | reverse complement strand
AGCATATTGACAAAACATCCCCTCGGCTCTGTAGGTGTTCGGCATACCTGCACATCGCCAGAAGCCGCAACCATAACCTGCACTCGCATCCGGTTCTTTTTCACTTACAGAATTATCAGTTATAAAGCCTGTTGCTTCCTTTGTCCACCATTCAGGTATTACCTGAGCACCATTATATTCACCTTTATTCTGATAGCAAAGAATAAGCTTGGCAATATCCTCGGTTTTGAGCATCAAACCCCAACCGCCTGCTTCGACACCATCGGGAGAATGCTCCCAAAAAGGTACATCTATTCCGAGTGGCCCGAATAGACGAGGAGTAAGATATTCTGTTATAGATTCTCCTAATACCTTACAAAGCATTTTTGATGCTATGTAATAGTTATCGTTTACATACCGCCAGCTTGTACCCGGCTCAAAAATCCATTTTGCATTTACAAAAAGTTTTAACCAATCGTCACTTTTGCTGCCGCGTATAGAAGTTTGTTTACCTGCAGTCATGCACAAAAGATGGTGTATGGTAAGCTTATCTAAAAACCCATCTCTTTTACCTCGTTGCATTTCGGGAAAAACGTCAACAAGTCTTGTTTCTCTTTTTATTTTACCTTCATCCAATGCAAAACCATAAGCAGTAGCAAGAAAGCTTTTACTGATAGAATAAGCCATATGTGGCATTTCAGGAGTAAGTGGTTTACTCCACGCTTCACAAGCCACTTTATTCGCCCTTAAAATCATTAAGCTATGAACATTTATGCCGAGACATGACATTTCCTCGGTCATCTTTGAGATAACCGAGGAGTCTATACCTACTGATTCGGGAGTTTTAGCTCTTTCAATTGATTTATTCAAAATCTTCATAATCTTTGATATGCTCTGATTCATAGCCCTTGTAGATATCAACGCTACGAATATGCCATTCTACAAAGCCGTAATCATTTGCCATTCTGTCAGCAGTATCTTTCCACTTTCTTGCTACATCAACTGTTTTTGCGAAAAGCTCTTCAACTTTTTCAGGGCTTTGTAAATCAGTTGATTTTGCACCACTTTCCTGAACCATTTTCTTAATAGCTCCGGGGTTATCCATAACCGGACATGCACGAAGCATATTATCCGAGAAAGGCTGACGCGCCTTATATGCCATAAATATGGGACTCTTAAGAGCATCAAGAACATGTTTGTCTTTATCTTTAATATTAACGTTGGAATAGTGAGCGAATACACAAGGCTCACAGTCACCATTTGCACTGATGTGGAAATACTGCTTACCACCCGCAACGCATCCGCCAACATATTCACCATCATTAAAGAAGTCGATTGTAAACATTGGCTTAACTTCTTTAAATCTCCATTTGCGGATTTGGTTATACATCATTTCACGCTGCTCTGCAGTTGCCATAAGCTCAGGAGTTGAACCGCAACCAACTGGAACAAAGGTAAAATACCAAGCAAAAAGAACCCCCTGAGAAATAAGGAAATCAGCATACTCGTCAGATGCAATAACATCTGCATTGAGTTTTGTATAGCAGAGAGAAGAACCAAAAGGAATACCGCGTTTTTTAAGGCGTTCCATAGCAGAAATAACTGCTTTATAGGTACCTTTACCACGGCGGGCATCGGTTGTTTCTTCATTACCTTCAATGGAAATTGTAAGGAACATATTACCTACCTTTTTAAGCTCGTCTGCAAAAGCATCATCACAGAGAGTGCCATTGGTAAAGGTTATGAAAAGGCAATCGGGATTTTCTTTACAAATACGGATAAGGTCATTTTTACGAACAAGAGGTTCGCCGCCTGTGTAAAGGTAAACATATGTACCAAGCTCCTTACCCTCTTTGATAACTTTATTGATGTCATCATAGGTCATCTGAAGATGGTTACCGTACTGAGCCGCCCAACAACCTGTGCATTTAAGGTTACAAGCAGTTGTAACATCAATGAGAATTGCCCACGGAATATTGCATCCGTGCTCCATCATAGCAGCACGTCTTCTGTCGTAGCTTTTTACAACACTGTTAATGAAGGGCGGAATAAGCTTCTGTATAACATCGGGATCGGTATCCATAACTATTCTTTTAATAAGTGTAGCCCATTCGTTACCGGGTCTTGAAAGCCTTTCCTTAAGACCGCGAAGAACCTTATGGTGAATCTCTTCTTTAACTAATTTATCACCAAAATCAATAAGCTTGAAAAGATTTTTATCATAATCCTTTCTTACATATTTGATTGCTTCCTTAATTATTAATGCAACTGCTTTCTGTTTAAAAGACATTTTATATTCCTTCCTTACCAATCCAATCTCCACTCTTCAGTTTGCTCACCGTCAAAAGCAGCTGAACCACTTATAGAGCCTTTATGAGCAGCACCGTCAATATGAAGCGGTATTTTATAATTTGCATAGGTTACATAACCATCTGCATTTATTCTCAGTTCCATGCTTGAACCCTTATAGACAATATCTGCTGAATCAATATCCATAAAGCTAATATCAAAGCTTGCAACATCAAGATAGCCGATAGATGCTGCATTATGAGTAGGAACCTCGTACATTCCCACGCTTTCTTCAACGAGATCAATTTTTATAACATATTCATTTCCCATTCGCTGAACAGCGGCAGATTCAACACCATTCTCACTTAAAGAAAAGCCGTTGCGTTTGGGAAGAATAATAGGAACGGTTTCCCCCTCAGAGTTAACAGCTTTACCGTTCTGGTAAACAAGAGTTTCTTCAACCGGTTTTACAACCCAGCCAATCATTAAGTTAACTACGGACTTAACTATTTCTCCACCTGTGCATTCTGTAACATCTGCTGTAAAGCCTTCCGAATGAGCAACCGTTAAATTACCGGTATATGCTTTGGTCTTGTTTACCGCATCCTTTGCCTTTGCAATAATCTGAGAAGTTGTCCAACCTGCCGGGTCAGGAAGAAGATTCCCCGGAGAGCTCTGACCGTTGGTTACAGGCGTATTACTGTTTTTATCACCGGCATCTGTGACAATCTGCACCACTTCTTCTTCAGTTAGGTTATTATCGTTTTTTTCAGTAGGGGCAAAGGTCAACCCATCTTTATAAACAATGCTTGTACTTTCATTATTTTGTGAGTTGTTTTTTGGGTCTGAATTGAATTTTATCAAAACAACGCACAAAACCAAAACTACAGTAAGCAGAACAGCAAATCCTGATATAATAAAGGCGTTTTTATTCAACTTAGCATCTTTATTTTTTCTATCTTTTATTCTACTCACCACCAATAAAAAATAATAACGGCAACATTTTAAACTAATGTTGTTAAAATTATGTTAAACTAAATAATAATCTTAAATTGTGAACCTTTTCCGGGAACACTTTCAACATTTATTTTATAATCAAGCATATTAACAACCTGCTTAACTAAAGCAAGCCCTAACCCATTTCCTTCTTGAGAATGTGATGAATCACCTTGATAAAACTTATCAAAAATATGCTTCTGCATTTCACGGCTCATTCCGCAACCATTATCCGAAATCCTAACAACAAAACCATTTTTATTCTTTTTCAAATCTATACTGATTTCCCCGCCATAAGATGTATATTTAACCGCATTGGAAATTAAATTGTTCCAAACTATTTCCAAAAGGGCTTTATCACTTTTCACTATGGCTTCATCTAAATCCACATTTAGTTGAATGTTTTTTTCATCTAACTTATCTTCAAATGCAAGGATACAATATCTTATTTGCTCATCCAAAGAGAACTTTTCTTTTTGAATTATACCTTGATTTTCAATTTTATTAAGCTTGAGGATATTTGTCACAAGAGCAGTAAGAGATGTGATTGCTTCAGAAAGTAAATAAGTATATTCATATCTTTTTTCAACGGATAAATCCTGATTTTGCAGTAAATCTGCATACCCCTGAATAACGCTCAGCGGTGTTTTTATTTCATGAGAAACATCAGCAACAAAATTATTTCTCATATTTTCAAGTGATGATATCTCGGTAAGCATTTTATTAAAGTTTACGGCAAGGTAATCCATTTCGCTTTTCGGCTTGTCAAAAAAAACAGGAACCCGGGCATCAAAATCCCCTTTCGCGACTTTATTTGCCGCATCGCAAACTGATTTAATTTTGTTATAATACACTCTACCTTTTACAAAATATATCATACAAGCGGAAACAGTACAACCAAACAAAAGATATAATATTCCTATCAAAGCCAGGGAATATGTACTTATACCTTTATTTATTGCAGTTGTAAGAATCAAAACTAAAAATGTTCCATTTAAAGCAACAATAAAGAAAACAGAAAGAAATTCAACAATAAAATTCCTAATACGACTTGCAAAGACTTTTTCTTTGTAGTTGTTATTCATACAAGAATCACCGCCTTGTAACCAAGACCGTGAACCGTTACAATTTCTATATCTTTACATTCAGAGATTTTACTTCTGAGTTTTGTTATGCAAACATCAACAGTTCTGGGTGCGCTTTCGCTATCATATCCCCAAAATTCATTCATAAGCTGAGTTCTGGTAAAGGTTCTTTTTGGGTAAGATAAAAATTTAAAAAGAATATTAAACTCCTTAACAGAAAGCCCCAAGTTCACTCCGTTATAGTAAGCTGCATTCTCAACTGAATCCAATTCCAAATCACCAACAACAATTTTCTTTTTATTGGCAATTCTTGCTCGTCTCAAAATCGCTTCAATTCTGAAAACCAATTCTTTCATTTCAACGGGCTTCACAATATAATCATCTATACCCATTCTGTAGCCTTTTTCTTTGGATTGCAAATCATCCCTTGCGGTCAAAAACAAAAACGGAATATCCTTATTTGTAACACGAACCTGCTCAGCAAATTCAAATCCGTTGACGTCCTTCATCATAATATCAGATATAATCATATCAAATGACATTTTTTCCATTTGTTCAAGAGCTTCTGCGGCACTGTGACATCCTATAACATTATATCCACTGTCGGTAAGATACGAGCAAACTATTCTGTTGAACTGAATATCATCTTCCACTAACAAAATGCAAACCATTATATAACCTCCGTATAGAGAAATGAAATACGGTTTATTCTACAATAACAATATTAACATTTTGTTAAGCTGTGGTCAAATAGTAAAATCCGAAGAACCTTAAGGATTCTTCGGATTTTTGTTGGATTTAATTAACTTTTCAACCGGTAGTTGGGCAAGGATTATTGCAATAAAAACAAGAGCGCAACCAAAGATTTCGCTTCCTGTTAACCTTTCCCCAAAGAATGCACCTGCTAAAGCAGCAAAAACAGATTCAAGACTCATTATAAGGCTGGCAACCGTAGGATTGAGATTTTTCTGTGCCACAATCTGAAGAGTGAATGCGATACCTGAGGACATAACGCCCGCATAGAAAATAGCAAACCAAGCTCTCGAAATTGCTTCCGGATCGGGATGCTCAAAAACAAACATTCCTATTGCAGAAATAACTGCCGAAACAAAAAACTGAACAAGTGAAAGCCTAACACCATCAACAGTCTGAACAAAATGGTCAACTATCATAATCTGCACTGCAAAAAGAAATGCGCAAAGAATCAAAAGAATATCCCCTGCACTTATTCCCCCCGCTTCTGTGACACAAAGAAAATACATACCGCAGGTTGCAATAACAATGCAAACCCAAAGAATAGGTTTAACTTTTCTTTTAAAGAACAGTCCCAAAAGGGGCACTATGAGAATATAGAGAGTGGTTAAAAAACCTGCTTTTCCCACACTTGAATACATTATCCCGTACTGCTGCACCAAGGATGCAAGGCAAACAGAACCACCGCAGAGAAGACCACCTATAATAAGCCTTTTTGAAAAAAAGGTTTTATATTCGTTATGCGGTCCGTTACCTATAATTTTCTTATTTCTTTTCATTACAGTTAACGAAACAGGAGTCAGAAAAACTACTGCAAGGCAAGACCTTAAACACAAAAAAGTGAAATTACCGATTTCCTTTAAGCCTTCACTCTGGGCAACAAAAGCAGTACCCCAGATAAAAGCGGCAATAGTTAAAAGCAAAGATGAGACCAGTGCTTTGGATTTAGTTACTTTTTCTATCATAAAAACCTCTGAAAACATAAAATAACGAGAGATATAATATCATATAAATTCATATAATTCAACAAATAAATAAACTGCCGAACAGAAATAGTTTCGGCAGTTATCTAAAAAATATTAACCTAAATTCTGACGGACAAGCTGAGCTCGTAGTTTATCTCTTTCAACTCTGTCAAGTGGTCTGTCAACAGAAAGAGAAATTGTTGCAGGCTGCATATGAATCATAAGTGCTTCAATTTGTGCACAATCCATATTGATTATACCTTTAACTGCTCCAAGTCTTACAAGAGAAATAAGCTCCATAAACTCGCTGCTATCAATCATTCTTGCATACTTTAAAACACCGTAAGCTCTGAAAACTCTATCTTCAGTAACCGGAGCCTTGAAAATTTCTTCCCTTGCAACTCTTTCCTGGGCTGCAATCTGAAGTGCAATTGATTTAAGATTTTCTATTGCGGCTTTTTCCGAAATACCAAGAGTAATAGTATTGCTCAAGCGGAATAAATCGCCCTTAGCAGCAGCCCCCTCACCATAAGAGCCACGAAGAGAAAGCCCCAATTTAGAAACTGTTGTTATGAGTTTTGTTATCTGTGAAGAAGAAACAAGAGCAGGAAGATGAAGAACAACAGAGGCTTTCATACCTGTTCCCAAAGCAGTCGGATCCTGAGTAAGATAACCTAATCTGTCATCAAAAGCGAACTGAAGTTTGTCGCTTAACTGAGTATCAATTTTATCGGCAGTTCTATATGCTTCATCAAGAGCAAAGCCTGCATACATAACCTGAAGACGAATATGGTCCTCTTCGTTAAGCATAACGCTGACAGCTTCATCCTCAGTTAAAAGAAGAGCCCTGCCGTCACGGGAGGATGCAAACTCAGGACTGACCAGATGCCTTTCTGCCAAAGAAACAACCTCTGCTTGAGAAAGTGTTTTCATTTCATAATAGTTAAAGGAATAATCATTCAATTCATCCGTTGCATTTTTTATGACGGAATTCACCTTCAATTTATCCTGCATTGAAAGACTTGCAGGAAAGGGAAACTGCTTTATATTACGGGCAAGGTGAATG
>SVOP01000005.1 GCA_015066325.1 Oscillospiraceae bacterium | reverse complement strand
TAACTTTCTTCCGCCAAGATAAAAGTCGGAGGTATCTTTATTTTTCTTTGAAAATTTTGCACCAATTGCAATCATCATTCCGAGATAGCAAACAATGGTTACTAAAATTAATATTGTACTTGTACCCATATTTTACTCCTTCAAATGCATTTTATAATGAGTTATAATACCACTTTATGTATAAATATGCAACAAAAATTTAAAAATATCGTATTTTTTTACAAATTTATATTAAAGAACCTCTTTTACGTTACTGTCACCTGTTGTAAGGTTGAATGTGAGGCTCTTGTCTTCACCGTTTTCTGTAAAATCAAGGCGGATAACATCATCGTCAACAAACTCTGCCATATTAACCTTATAATCTTTATCCTTGAAGAACTCTTTAAGGTATCCGATTCTTTCATCGTCAAAATCTCCTGCGTTATCGGAAACAAAAAGAACGTTACCGCAAACAGTATTGATTTTTCCGTGAAGAAGCTTCTGCTCCCAGGTATATCCTAAGTTAAAATCACGGAGGAAGAATACATCGGGGTCGTTGCAGAAGGCTCTGCCGTCAAGGTGGTTACGGAAAACAGTATTGATAATCGCATTCTGTGATGAAGGGCTTTCCTGATTAACCCTTACAAGACCGAGAAGAGCAGTCTGGCTTAAGCCGTTGGAAAGCTTAAATGACCAATCCTTGTTTGCGTCACAGCTGATACGGCAAGCATCGAAAATTCCCATACAAGCACCAATAGGAACACCGCAACCTAAAATCCATTTATCACCGCAGGCTTCTCTGAGGAGGTCAACACCGTCACACATAATTTCGCCACGGGTTTTGCCGTTTCTGGGTTCAATACACTGGCTGTAAAGGAAGTCTAGCTTAACCATATCAAAGCCCCACTCGTTGAGAACAACATCAAAGAAGTGTTTTATATATTCTCTTACCTCGGGGATATAAATATCAATGGTGTAAGCACCGCCCCAGCCCTGACAGCCCAGCATTTTCTTGCCATTGCGGTTGTGTCTTAAGAGCCAATCGGGATGCTCCTTCGCAAGCTTTGAAGAAACCTGAGCACTGAAGGGTGCAAGCCAGACACCTGCTTTATAGCCTTTTTCGTGAATTTTATCTGCGATATATTTCATTCCGTTGGGGAATTTCTTTTCGTCAATAAGAAGCCAGTCACCAACTGCCTGCTGGTAGCCGTCATCAACCTGGAAAATATTAACCTCTTCACTTGCTCTGTCAAGTCCGTTAAGGTCACGAAGAATAATATCCTCGCTGATATTCTGGAAATAGTTGTACCAGGAGGTGTAGCCCGAAAGATGCTCGATAGCCGGCTTCTTGCAGCCAACAAAGTCAAAGAAATATTTATCCATTACATCGTCCATATCGCCCTTGATAATTGCGATATCGAAGATTTCATATTCCTGACCTGCTGAAAGAGCAAGACCCTCAACATCTTTTCTGATGATGAATTTATCGTCCTTCATATCAACGGCGAAAATTGTGAAGCCCTGACGCTCACTCTTTGAACCGTAAAGCTTAATCTCTTTTTCGCCTTTTTCACGGAAATAGCAGTATGTATAGCCGTGGAATCTGCCTTCTTCACCATATTCTTCAAAATGGTAGTCACCTGAAAGACCTGCAAAATGCTTTAAGAATTTATTGATGCCTGCAGCTTTAATAAGACCTTTAAATGTATCATTCTTTGAAAACTCACGGGATGTTGTCCAAGCCTGATAGCCATTTGCAAAAAACAAATCATCATCGTCAAAATCCTTTTCGCCGATAATTTCAAAGGCTTTCATTGTAAGGTTAACCTTTGCTTTAAGAACACCTTTAATTGATTTATCTGTTTCTTTAATCTCAAAGGTAAAGCCTCTGCCGTCAAAAGCATTCTGCTGAACGTCAACTTTACCAATCTGAAACTGTGATTTTATTTTTTCAAACATTCTTTTCTCCTCCTTTGGATTACTCATTAACTGCTTCTACGAATTTTAAGAACTGAGCCTTACCCTCTTCATTTCGGGCATACACACCGCATTGACCGAGAATATCTGCAAACACCTTACCGATTTCATCCTGTAAAACCTTTTCGCAGTTTTCGGGTGTAATTGTATTATTTATCTTGATTTCTTCAACCCAATCATAGTGCTTTGCGATTGTTTCATCTGCAAGAATATCTTTGCCGTTTACAATTGCATCCTTAAGAGTTGCCATTTCTGTTTTAAGCCTTGAGGGAAGAACTGCAAGACCCATAACCTCAATAAGACCTATATTTTCTTTCTTGATGTGGTGATGCTGAGGATGGGGATGATAAACACCATCAGGATATTCTTCTGTAGTGATATTGTTTCTTAAAACAAGGTCCATTTCGAATTTGCCGTTTCTGAAACGGGCAATTGGTGTAATAGTGTTGTGAGGCGTACCATCGGTTTCTGCGAAAATGAATGCTTCCTCGTCGGTATAGCCTCTCCACTTTGAAAGAATTTTACCGCTTAATTCGCAGATTCTATCAGTATCATCACCGATAAGACGAAGAACGGACATAGGCCATTTGACAATACCCGCTTTAATATCTTCATAGCCTTTGAAGGTTACCTCTGTTTCAATAGGAGCTTTAGCCATTGCAAATTCATAGTTACCGCCTTGAAAATGGTCATGAGTAAGAACCGAACCGCCAACAATAGGTAAATCTGCATTTGAACCAACAAAATAGTGGGGGAACTTTTTAACAAAAGCGAAAAGTCTTCTGAAGCCCTGTTCGCTGATTTTCATAGGAACATGACTTGCGCTGAAAACAATGCAATGCTCGTTATAATAAACATAAGGTGAATACTGCAAGCACCAGCTTTCATTTTCAAGCTCAAGGGGAATAACTCTGTGGTTCTGCCTTGCAGGGTGGTTAACTCTGCCTGCATAGCCCTCATTTTCGGGACAGAGCATACAAAGAGGATATGAGCTCTGCTTCATTTTAAGAGCCGCCGCAATAGCTTTGGGGTCCTTTTCAGGCTTTGAAAGGTTGATTGTTATATCAATATCGCCATATTCTGTGGGAGTAATCCACTTCATATCGTTTTTAATTCTGTATTCTCTTATGTAGTCACTTTTTCTTGAAATATGGTAGTAAAATTCAGTTGCTTTTACAGGTGACTCTTCATACAGCTCATTAAACTTTTTAATAATCTCTGATGGTCTTGGACAAATTGCACCCATAATTTTTGTATCAAACAAATCTCTGTAAACAACGGAATCCTCGCAGATACCATTTTCACAAGCATAATCCAGCAATACTTTAAGAAGTTCTTCAAGAGATGCACTTTCGCAAATTTTTGCATCGCTTTCAATGGCATCAAGCTCCAAAACCTCAAGAACTCTGTTAATTGCCCAGATTTCATCAAGGCTGTCTAAAAGACCCTCTTTAATTCCGTATTTAACAAGGGACTTAATCGCACTGCTTACTGTCATTTTCCTACCTCCAAGAGAACATATACAATTATTATACAAATTAATCAAACTCGTTTCAAGTTATTTAAAGAAAAATATTGAAAAACCAAAGTAAAATGATTAAAATATAGATATAAATTTAGTAAAGGATTGATTTTTTTGCCATTTAATGCACTAAAGGTTAAAAATGATATAGTACAATGGATTCAAGATTGGTTTGAAGTAAACGGCAAGGGCTGTAAAGGTGTTGTAGGTATTTCAGGCGGTAAGGACAGCTCCGTTGTTGCGGCGCTTCTTGTTGAAGCTTTAGGCAAGGAAAATGTAGTGGGCGTTTTAATGCCCAAGGGTGAGCAGTTTGATATAGACGTTTCAAAAGCACTTGTGGAGCACCTGGGAATTCAAAGCTATACTGTTAATATAAATGATGCTTACAACGGGCTTATGAACGAGCTTCAAAAAAGCGGTGTAGAAATAAATACCCAAGCAACAACAAATCTTCCTCCCCGTCTGAGAATGGCAACTGTTTATGCAGTTTCTCAGAGTGTCAACGGCAGAGTTGCAAACACCTGCAATCTTTCAGAAGATTGGGTTGGCTATTCAACAAGATATGGTGACAGCGTGGGCGACTTCTCTCCTCTTTCGAAGCTTACGGTTCAAGAGGTTAAAGCAATCGGAAGAGTTTTGGGACTTCCTGAAATGTTTGTTGAAAAGGTTCCCATTGACGGTCTTTGCGGTAAAACCGATGAAGATAATTTAGGCTTCACCTATGCAGTTCTTGACAGATATATCAGAGAAGGCATCTGCGAGGATGAAGAAATAAAAAACAAAATCGACAGACTCCATAGAATCAATCAATTCAAGCTTGAATTGATGCCTGTGTTTCCTTATGAACCATAAAAATATCGGTATTCACAAAATGTGAATACCGATATTTTTATTAGTAAATTATTTTAGCAACATATCCGGATGCCTTTGCAAGACCCAGAAGAATATCGCCTAAAAGAATCCAGAAGCCTGCCTTGAATTTGCTGATATCCATCGCTTCACGGAAATCTTCATTTTCATAAGCAACTTCGTTAACAGTTATAACCTCGGATTCAAATGTATCGGGTGCATCTTCTTTAATGGTGATAAGTCTGCTACCACGAGTAAATTCATTACCGTAAGAATTGAAGGTCACACCGGGAGTATTAATAAATTTAATGCCTTTATAGTCGATTTCATAACTGCATATATGGTCGTGACCAACAAGGATTGAAAGAACATCCCCTGTTTCAAGCATAGCGTCAACCTGACCGTAGTTATAGATACCGGGTGAGGGATTTTCAAAAAGATGACCTGTGAAAGCACTTGTGTCGGGTAAAAAGATAGGATAATGCTTGCCGTTGTTATATGTTTCGGTAAGAGGCGGAAGAGGTTTCTTCACCTCAGGGAACATAACATCGTAAACCTCACCGGGAATAATATGCTGGAAGCACAATGAATAAACCTTTTCACCTGCTTCCTTTTCAAGCTTTGCATAAGTATCCTTATACCATTCAATCTGGTCTTCACGAACGCTGTCATAACCGATTTCATCGCCGTTTTCATCAGTAACATAATTCAGAGAGTCGATAAGCCAGAGATTGAATTTGATTTTCTCCCCATCTGAAGAATAGATAGGTAAATTATGGTTTGCAACACCTGTTAAATCGGGGTCGGCATCATAAGCCAGACAATACTTACCGCCGTATTTCTGATACATCTCAAGTAATTCTTCCTTTTCAACACCCTGCTGATGATCGTGGTTACCGAAAACCAGTGTGAAATAGGTTTCGTGCTCAACAAAGGGGGCAACAAGCTCTTCAATCGCCTGCGCTTTTGTTTCCTCTTCGCCAACTGTGTTATCTCCGCCCAAAACAACAAGGTCGGGCTTGTAGGTATCCAGCATATAGTTTATATATGTAAACATTTTCTCTTGGGCAGGAAAGCCATCCTGACAGTCGCAAATATGAAGAACCTTGAATTCTCCATCCTTATCGAACTGAAGCTTTTTTGTTTTTTCTGCAGCTGAAGCAGGAATAATACTCGCAACAAGCATCACGCAAACAAGTAACAAAGTAAAGACTTTTTTCATAATAAACCTCCTATAATAATTTTTATTTCAAAATAGCCTTATCAATAAGCTTAATTTGATTTTTTTTGCATCCTTCAAGCTCAAGAACAACAATTTCATTTTCATCCTTGAGAATGGGTGCAGGAAGATAAAGAGTGTATTGCGGTCCGCGTTTTAAGAATCTTCCAAGATTGAAGCCGTTAACATAAACAACAGCATTGGTAAATCCTCTCATATCAACGAAGGTATCAACCTTTTCTTCCGCCTTGAAAGTGCCTTTCATAAAGCACGGAAAATCCTTGTGGGATTTTTTATAATTAATATCAGGTGCTTTATCAAGCTCCATACAGTAAACATCCCAGTCAACAATTGCCTGACCGCCAAGATAAATCTCTCCAAGACCTTTTCTGTCGTAAATTCTTCTTGCATAGTTAATTCTGCCGAGTGCCTGAACAAGAACATCAACCTTAATTTCACCCTTGAACGCCTTAACGGGAACTGAGAAGCTCTCTTCATAAAGCTCTTTACCTTTAAGCTTTGTTCTGTCGTAGATGTGTTTGAGTTCACCGTTTATGTAGATATATGCAATATCATGAACACCGAAAGCGTTGAGCTCCGTATCATCATAAAAGCCCTTAAGGGTTGTGCTGTAAAGAATGAAACCACTGTTCTGTCCGTAATGCTCCATATATTCGGGTGGGCAGGAGTTCTTATGCACTGCAAATTTCTTATAAACATCCTTTAAATCTGCAAATTCAGTTAACTGAACCTTACCGTAAGCCTTTGTTTTAGCGTCCTCGGGAAGCTCGGGAAGCTCTTTGCCCAACTGCTTTGCCATTCTCTCACGAAGAATGAAATATTTTTCTGTATAAGCACCGTTTTCAGTTAAAGGCGCGCCATAATCATAGCTTGTGGTTGTGGGGCAATAGCAATCGTAGTAGTTAGCACCTGATGAGAAACCGAAGTTTGTTCCGCCATGGAACATATAAAGATTAAAGTTTGCATCCTCTTTGAAGAAGCCGTCAAGGCTTCTGCCGAGAGTTTCCTCGGGGTTGTCGGAATGGTGCTTTGCCCCCCACCTATCAAACCAACCACACCAATGCTCACCGCACATAAGAGGCTTATCGGGTTGAAGAAGCTTTAAATCATCAAAACGGTTTTCATTGTAACCGCCGAAGTTTGCAACCATCCATTCCTCAGGTATTCCGCCACCGGAGAAGAAATATTTATTCTCACCATCAGAGGTGAAAAGCTGAACATCAATACCCAATTTTTTGACCAAATCACGAAGCCAGTAAAGATATTTTTTATCTCTTCCGAATGACCCGTACTCATTTTCAATCTGCATTGCAATAAGAGTACCGCCCTTGGTTATCTGATATGGAACAAGCTTAGGAATGAGCACTTTATAAAAATCTTCAACTGCTTTTATGTATGCCTTGTCCCAACAACGAAGTCTTATATTTTTATCTTTAAGAAGCCAGGCAGGAAGTCCGCCAAAATCCCATTCTGCGCAAATATACGGACCCGGACGGACAATAACATAAAGACCTAAATCCTGTGCAGTCTTAACAAATTTTTCAATATTGAGCATTCCCTCAAAATTGAATTGATTTTTCTTGGGCTCGTGCCAGTTCCATGGCACATAGGTTTCAACGGTATTAAGACCTGAAGCTTTGAGCTTCATAAGGCGGTCAAGCCAATATTCTTCGGGTATTCTGAAATAGTGCATAGCACCTGAATAAATATGGAATTCCTCACCATCCATATAGAATTTTCCGTTTTTCATTTCAAACATTTTAAAAACCCCTTTGGCATTTGCTCATATATAACTTAATTATACTAATAAACGGATACAAAAACAAACCCCAAAATCAAAAACGGCAACTCCACCAAAGGAATTGCCGTTTCTTTGTATTATGTGACTAATTTATCATCCCTGTTTCATCTCTGATGAAATAGGGAGGGGGACCGCATCAGCGGTGGTGGGTTGCCCCGTTCTCTCTTTACTTTTTATAAGTATTGAATTCCGAATTTTATAATCTCTTCTCATCTTCTTCTCTTTGCTTTTTGGAGTTAATTGCAAAGGGAATACCGAAGCCGAGACCGCCGCCAACTACAAGACCGCCAAGAAGGAACAGCCACCAAAGAGGATTTTTCTTTTCTTCCTCTTCCTTTTTCTCTGCCTTGATAACCTTCTTTTCAATAAGAGTTTTTACCTCTTGTTCTTTTTCAAAAGTCTTACCGAAAGCGTCCTCATAAGTAATTTTTATTGTACCTTTTACATTACCTGTTTTTTCGCTGTCAACACGAAGATTTGCCGTTGCGGTTTTACTTTCGCCAACAGGAATTTCTCCTGCAAAGCTACTGCCACCGGATTCAAGTCCTTCAATATCATATTCAACCTTGCAGTTATAAAGAGTGGATTTACCTGTGTTCATAAGGTTGATGTTAAGTGTAACAGTATCTTCCTGAACAACCTTAACTGGAAGCTTTGCACCGTCATAATCCAGCTTTGCAGGCTGACGAACCTGAACTCTTAATGTATCGTTGGCAGAATAACCCGAACCGAATTCATCTTCATATTCACAAGTAAAGCTGAGCTTATGCTCACCAACAGTTGCGGAATGAATTACTGAAACTCCGATTTCCCAACTGTAAATTTTTCCTGCTCCGATTGATGAAACATATTTTGTTCCCATACCATCAGGGCGGATTTCATCAGCTTCGTCACCAATAGAAAGCTTGATGTTTTTCACTGCTTTTGACGGATGCATATTCTGAAGAGTTACAGTTATCTTTCCTTCTTTTTCAGGAGTTAAATAATCATTCTCAACAACATAGCTTGTCACCATAAGGCGAGGCTGGGAAATGTCCTCTCTTACCTCTTCAATTTCTTCATTTTTCTCGACTACCTTTTCGGTTTCTTCTTTTACTGCCTTTTTGGTAGTCTTTTCTTTTTTCGTTGTCTTTTCTGCTTTTTTAGTGGTTTCTTCTGCTTTTTTTGTTGTAGCTTCAGTGGTTGCTTCAGTTGTGACTTCTGTTACAACCGCACTACCTTCCTCAACCGCTAAACACGGCATTATAAAAAACATAAAACAAAGTATTAATGTAAATAATCTTTTCATATAATCACATCTTTCTGTTAAGGACATTCTGTAAGTTATGCGAAGCCCTATCATCCCTGTGCGTAAGCATAGGAATGGGGACAACCCTTGAATATCTTTATTCTTGAATTATTCTATTTCGTGCCTATTGTTAAGTTTACAAATAAACTTAATCGGGGTGGTGGTGGGTTGCCCCCTGACTGTTTCTCTTTGTAAAAAGAAAGCAATAATGAATACGGGTATAAAATTAATAGTTGCCCTCCTCAACAAAGTAAAGAGGGAGCGTGGCAACCCACCACCGTTCCGCCCGAACACTTTGCTATAGGTAAATTCATCACCCGAAATATACACATCATTGTAATTCACCCAAAGAAGAACGGTCCCCCTCCCTATTTGCCCAATAGCAAACAGGGATGATAGGCTTCACTTTTCTTTACTTATTTTTTCTATCTTTACCTCTTGCGAAGCTCATTCCGCATTCCGAACTCCGCATTCCGCATTTTTTATAACTCACGTATATTTTCTACTATACTGTTCCTTGTTTCTTTTCTTATTTTTGAATACACACTCAATGAGCAGATTGCAAAAAGAATAAGACCTAATAAAAGTGTAATCCACGGATTGAATACAAGAACCTCTGCAAGGCTTGTATATTTATTTGTCAGCACTATTATCAGGTATGACAAAGCGAACCCGCCGAAACCGATTCCGAAGCCCCATTTGAACATTGAAAGAAGTTGGAGAATATATGATTTTGAAATTTCCTTTTCATTTGCACCAACTGCACGAAGAGTACCGATTTTCTTTTTATCTTCCTTAATGGTTGCCATAACCGTATTATTTACAACGCTTCCGCAAATTGTATAAAATAAAATTACAATTGCATACAAAAGGAACGCGAGATTTTTCAATTCATCCTTTTGGGATTGTATATTTTCATACTTTGAAATGTATTCACCATTATCAACGCACTCTGCAACAGAATTGAGAATCGTGCAGATTTCTTTATCTGTTTCCTCTGTACAATCACCATTTAAAACAAATTTAAGTTCTTTATATTTTGCATCGGGGAAAAACTTTTCCATACCCTCATGAGTTGTGACAATTGTAAAATCGGCGAAATGGCTAATACTTTCACCAACATACCTCATATCTAAAACCCCGCCTATTTCAACATCAGAACGAGTTTGAGTGATAATTTTTTCTTTCTCTAAATATGGTTTACCCTCAGTATCATAATCAGGGTCAGGATTTTCTGCATAAATAACACCTATATCAAGAATTTCTCCGGGAACAATATCACATTCTTCTGTTGTGATTAGTGTTTCGGGGTTGGCTTCAACTAATTCCTCAGTATATTCAGAATTCCAGCGTGAAATGATATCCTTTGTGTTGGTGTAAGACTCTTCTAATGTAATATACATTTTTGCAGGAGCTATAACAAGCACCTGTTCACCGGAATCAAGCTTATCTATATTAATCTCTCCAGCCATTAATGCTTTGGAAGAAAGCTTTTCTATTAATTCCCCATCAGCAGAAATCAAATTCACCTGCATAACATCTCCGTCATAGCCAGCTGCCTTTTTCACATCCGCTATTTCCTGACTTTCGAAATCGCCACCCGAATATTCCGCTTCCTCTTCCTCGAAATATTCCATATAATTATCTTTATTTACTTCCCTTGAACCATCTATATTTACCATCATACCGCCAACATCTGTTGCAAGCTTGAAGTAATTTGAAATATCATCAGCATCATATTCAACAATAGCCTCTGCTCTTTTCTCCCCATAAAAAGAAATGATGTTTTCGTGATTCAGAACCGTCTGAATATGGTTTTCAGAAAATCCGTTATTGGTTTCAGGAGAGTTAATATAAGCATTGCTGGCATCACCGGATAAATGTAAATCATAATCATACTTTAAAGCATACTCCCAACCTATAAAGCCAATGTTATTAACCTCATAAGTCATATATGACATTGCATAAGAAGAAAATATAATTGTTATTGTTAGGAATATGCTGACAACAACCTGCTTTCTTCTTGAAACAAGCATATTTCTTTTTGAAAGAAGCTTTGAAACATCAAAATCCTTTTGACCTTTGATTTTTTTGTTTTTAAACTTTCTCATAGCTTCAATATTTCTGATTGACTGCAAGGGTGTGATTCTCATTGCAGAGAAAAGAGGAATGAGCGAAGCCATAAAAACAGAGAAAATACCAAATGCACCGCAAATCAAAAGCACCCATAAATTCGGTGAAAAGAAATAATCACTGAAGACCTTAACAATAATAAATTTAACTGCAAAGAAAGAAATCAAAAGGCTTACAGGGGTACATATCACCGCTAAAATCAGGGATTCTCTCATAAAAAGGGAGAAAATCTGTTTTTTAGTTGCGCCAACAGCTCTATAAAAACCGATTTGCTTTTTCCGTTCTTTCAGGTTGCTTGCAAAGGTATTGATGATACCTAAAGAGGATGCGAGTAAAAGAACAACTACAACAACAATTACCATTATAATGTTGGTATAGCCCTCCAATGACATAGCCAAATAACCAAAATCTTTATACACATCAACCGTAGCGTCGGGAGACATCCCCTTCTTTTCTCTCATCTCATATAAAGAGACGCCTTTCATATTTTCCCAATTCACAACAGAATAAATTATTGTATTTTCTTTACCGCCTAAATCGACTTTTTCAGAATCACTTACAAATGCAGACGGAACTAATTCTTTTTTACCGTAATCTGCAATATTACTGCGTTTATCTCTTAAAACACCTGTGAGAGTATATGTTTTTTCTTTGACCTTTGGGAGAAGCTCATCACTATTCTGAACCTGATATTTAAAGGTTATTTTATCTCCCACTTTTGCAGATAAGCCTAACTGCAAAAGTGTTGTTTGTTCAATAGCAATTTCTCCCTTATTTTCGGGGTATGTACCATCAATTAAAATTGGGTTAACAAGCTTTTTTGCCGTTTCATCCAATTTAGCAACAGGTGTACCGTTGAGTTTATCCTTTTCATCGGTAAATATAAACCCAAAGGTTTTTCCTGTGCCGTATTCATCAAGATACCCCTTGCTTTTAAACTCTTCAAATATTGATTCGCTACAGCCTGAATCAAACCAATCATAGAAGCCATAATCAGCTTCCGTTTGTTTTATGGTTGTGTCATATATACTAAAACCAAAGTAAATAATACTCGAAGAAAACACCATTGAAAGAACGATACCTAAAATCATTAAGGTATATCTTTTCTTCCTGTGCTTCAGGTTTCCTAAAGCAAGAGCGTTAAATGTTAATTTTTTCTTTTTCATTGTTTCACCATCTTCCTGTCAGGAATAAAGTATAAATTTTGCGAAGCCCATTCCGCATTCCGAACTCCGAATTCCGCATTCTTTTAAAGTTCTCTTATATTCTCAACAATACTGTTTTTCATTTCTTTTTTAACTTTGAAATAAACATTTGTTATACAGCAACCAAAGAGCGCTATAACAGCGACAATTGTTTCACGGAATGTCAGAATAAAGTCATCGGTAGTGTCGCCCATACTTATGAATATCAAGCAATATATACCATAGAAAAGTGCGAAGGTTGCAAAACCTAAAATGGTTCCGAAACCGAGAACCGACAGCAACTGCCTTATATATGAGCTTGAAATATCTTTAACAGATGCACCGACTGCTCTTAAGGTACCAATTTCCTTTTTACTTTCTCTTATTCGTGCAGTAAGAGCATTGTTAATAAGGCTACCGCTTAAGGTGAAAAGAAGTGCAACAACTGCAGTTATAATAAGCAATAAGGTTTTGGCTGTTGTTTCTCCGGATTTCGCACGTTCATAAGCAGAATATATGCTCGGACTACCCATTTCTGCAGTAAGCCGGTCAAAAAGTGTCATCATTTCTTCTTCAATTTCATCATTACACTCTTGATTAAGATGGACTTTCATTGAAAGATATGGCAAGTTTTTTGTGAAGGTATCAATTCCGTCAACACTTGTAACTATGCAAGGTTTACTGCTACTAAAGAAACTATAATCATAAAAGAGATTTGAAATATCAGCAGGCAAATAAATTATTGCACCAATTTTTGTATCAGTTTCAATTTTTGTGTGCTTGAATTCGCCTATTTTGATTTTTCCTTCTCCACCCTCATATTCATATTCAACGGGTTCGCCTTCTTCTGTGCCAATCCAACCTAATGTAATTCCCTTATCGACCTTGAATTCATCCCCTATTTTTGCAGAATCAAGAACAACCTGATTATCAGCAATTGTTTCGGTTGGTTTCAAGCTCCACTCAAAATCCATATCCGGACCAGTTGCGCCGTCATAATCCCAAGCTGAAAGTTCAATGTATTCGGGTACAAGAAGAATAACCTCTTCCCCGGAATTAATTTTATCAATATCAATTCTGCCTACTGTAACCGCATCGATTAAGGATTCAATGTATTCTTCCTCAACACCGTAAAAGCTCAAAGGGAATACCTCGCCTTTAATCTCTGCTTTTTCCTTAACAGCTTTATTTTCAAGATTATCTTCGGTAAATTTATGATAGTTTTCAGGTGTAATCTCACCTTTTTTAGAATAATTCTGCTGGTAAACATCATTTGTATAACCGCAAAGGCGCAGATAATCTGTTAATTCATCAACTAAAATGTATCCGTTTGTGGCTTTACCGGTTACAACTCTTTCTACATTAGAGTTATAAAGAACATCCTGAACATCATTATCAGAAAAACCATTAACCTGTTTTTCATAATGTGCCAACTGTCTGTAAGAAAAATCATAATATTCTGCTTCAATGCCATAATCATAGTCAATCATCCGGTTATTCTTTTTAACTCCGCCTATAATTGAATAACCAAAAACCGAACCGAAAATTGCTACAGCAAGAATGATGCTTGTTAAAACCTGTTTATTTTTATAAAGCTTAATATTTCTTGATGCTAAAAGCCTTGAAGGAATAAATTCCTTTTGGGTTTTGATTTTTTTCTTCTTCATTTTGCGGTTAATCTGAATATTCCTTATTGCCTGCATAGGAGAAATTCTCGAAGCAGAAGCGAGAGGAATAAGAGAAGAAAGAAGAACCACACAGATACTGAAAAATGCACTTAAAGGAAGCACCCACCAGCTTGGCTTGAAAACAAAGTTTGTTCCCATAAGGTTAACGCTCATTCTTACTGCAAAAACAGATATTAAAAGGCTTAAAGGAACGCAGAGTAAACAGATAATAAAGCTTTCTCTTCCGTAGATTTTTACAATCTGCCTTCTTGTTGCACCAACGCTTCTGAGTAGTCCGATTTGCTTTTTTCTTTCCTTTAAATTGGTTGAAAAAGCATTAACAATACCGATATTGGAAACAAGAGCCAGAACAGCAACAAAAACAAGCAACAACAAAAACGGAGCATTAACACCGAACATATCTGCAATTGTATAGCTGAGCTCATATCCGCCTGTTGTGTAGATACCGGTACCATCACCGGAACCCTTTGTTTCTCTTAATGCCTTAATATATGCTCCGATTTCGTCTTCTTCATCACCCGATAAAATAAGGCAATGCAAGCTTTCCTTACCGCCTAATTCAACTTTTGAGCCATCTGCAACAAAGGCTGCAGGAAGCTCGAATGCCTGACCTCCGTGCTGATTCCCGATATTTGACCTTTTATCATTAAGAATACCAACAAGAGTATATTCTTTTTTTATTGGCTTTTCAGACTTTTCCGCACCATTCTGAACATATAAATCAAAGATTATTTTATCTCCGATTTTATAATCTCCGCCAAGTCTTATAAGTGCGCTTTTTTCTATGGCAATTTCATTTTTCTTTTGTGGCATTTTGCCTTCCGAAAGGCTTTGATAATAAAGATCTTTACCACCTTCATCGAGCCAACCAACAGCAGTGCCTAAATCAATTTCACTGTCAACTGTAGTAATCGCACCTAAAATGTGCATATAGCCGTGGTCTTCATAAGTTTCATTTAATACAGCTTCCAGAGAATCGTTAGTAACAACATTGGTTACAATTTCGGACTGCTTTCCGTATTTGTAATTATGAGTTTCGATTGCAGAAGTAACCGCACTTGAAACGAAAAACACAAAGCCTGAAGAAAACACCATTGAAAGAATGATGCCGATAATAAGCAAGGTATATTGCTTTTTCCTGTGCTTCAGGTTGCCGAAAGCAAGGGAATTAAAGGTTAATTTTTTGTTTTTCATAGAATCACCTAAATCTATCTCCGAACCTTACTTTTATTGATTAAATTTACTGTCTTCAACAACAGCACCGTCTTCGATTCTGATAACTCTGTCTGCCTGCTCGGCAACGTGCAAATCGTGGGTAACAAGAATAAGGGTTACGCCTAATTCCTTACTTACATATTTAAGTAGGGACAGCACCTCTCTACCGCTTTTACCGTCAAGATTACCTGTAGGTTCATCGGCAAAAAGGATTGATGGTTTGTTTGCAAGTGCTCTTGCAATAGCAATTCTCTGTTGCTGACCGCCCGAAAGAGCAGACGGAAGATGAGAAAGTCTGTCTTCAATGCCGAGAATGTCAATGATTTTCTTCAAATACTCTTCATCGGGTTTCTTTTTATCAAGCATAATAGGAAGCAAAATGTTTTCATAGCCTGTAAGCTCTTCCACAAGGTTATATGCCTGGAAAACGAAACCGAAGCGTCTTCTTCTGAGAATTGAAAGCTGATTATCGTTATAGTTTTTAAGGCTTTCGTTGTTATAAATAACCTCGCCTGAGGTTGCATTTTCAAGACTGCTTAAAACATGCAAGAAGGTTGACTTACCTGAACCTGAAGGTCCTGTTATTGCACAGAACTCCCCTTTTTCAAATTCCAATGACACATCGTTAAGTGCCACAACTGTATTTTCACCGCTTAAATATTCCTTTGTGAGATTTTTGCATTCGATAATATTCATAGAAAACTCTCCTTTGAATTTGATTTTTGAGAATACTAATCCTCTATGTTGACTTTAGTATAAAACATCAATCTTAATTTTAAGTGACTTTTATCTTAAGATTTCGTAAGATAAAAAGAAAAACTGCCCTTTCGGACAGTTTTAAATAGTTTGGTAACCATCAATATGCGGGAAACACATTATAATATCAAGTCCTGTTGCGGTGTTTACAGCACTGATTGTTCCGTGATGCTTTTCAACAATAGCTTTGGTAATTGCAAGACCGATTCCTGCACTTTGAGGTTTGGCATTTTTAGCTCTGTGGAATCTCTTGAATAGCTTACCCACATCGTCCTTATCAACACCGCCACCGTTATCGGAAACAGTAACAATAGTGGAGCGTTCATTTTCTTCAATGGTTATATTGATTTCGCCATTGTTATCCGTATGCTCGCAGGCGTTTTTAATAACATTTCCCAAGGCTTCTGTCAGCCATTCCTTATCACATCTCATTCGGCTTTTGCCGACAACACCGAACTGCTTTTCAGGAAAAATATGCTTCATATCAAGGAGTATGCTTTTAAGGATTTCGCTGATTTCATAAAACTGAAAATCCATAGCATATGTATCGCTTTTTATCTTTTCAAGGCGTAAAAGCTTTGCAACAAGCTCTTCAGTTTTCTCCACAAGCTGAAGCTCTTTTTCTGTATGCTCTGTAGGATTTTGAGCGTTATCCATTTCAAGATAAAGACGAAGTCCTGCAAGAGGAGTTTTCAACTGGTGAGAAACATCTGCAATAAAATCAGTATTCTTTTTAGTTTCGGACTCGGTGTTTTGCTTTTGCACTTCAAGAGCATTTTCTAAATCGCAAACCGCATTCTGAAGAGGTGCAAAGCTATCGTCTTTTGTGCTGAACTTTGTCAGTTCACCTTTTTCAAGATATTTATTGATGCTTTTAGTAAGTTTTTTCACTTTTCTTTTGTTGCTTGTAAGCAAGATACTCAAAAACAAAACAACGAAAAGCAATAAGCAAACAGAAATAATAAGACAAATTTCCAAAGGACTCATTTGCCGTCCTCCCATCTGTAACCGATACCCCTGACAGTAACGATATGCTCAGGACCGATTTTCTCGCGAAGTCGGCTGATGTGAACGGAAAGAGTGTTGTCATCAATAAATGAGCCACCCTCATCCCATATATTTTCTAATAAAATTGCTCTTGTAACAATAACACCGCTGTTTCTTATGAGAGCAGAAAGAATCTGAAACTCCGTTGGAGTAACAAAAACATTTTCGCCATCCTTTTTAACGGTCATTGTGTTTATATCAATAACAATATTCTCGCAACTGTAAACCGTTGATTTGTTTCTTCTTAAAAGAGCACGGATTCTTGAAAGCAATTCAAGAAGCTTGAATGGCTTTGTAACATAATCGTCTGCGCCTGCATCAAGACCACGGACAACCTGAACCTCGTCATCACAAGCAGTTAAAAAGAGTATCGGCACATCTTCGTTTTTTGAACGAATGAAGACACACATATCAAAGCCGTTACCGTCAGGAAGCATAACATCAAGGATTATAAGGTTAAAGTTTTCTTTCAAAAACATTGCCTTCGCATCCTCAATTGTCCCTGCTGCAACAACGTCATAGCCTTCCTTCTTGAGCATTTCACAAAGCCCGTCACGAAGGAAAACATCATCTTCAGTTACAAGAATTTTCACTGCCATATTTATCACCATTCAAATGATAACATACAGCAGTGAATAAATCAAATTAAGATTTTGTAAGGTTACTCCACCGTCACACTTTTCGCGAGATTTTTGGGTCTGTCTATATCACAACCCAAATTTTTAGCGGTGTAGTAGCTTAAAAGCTGTAACGGTAAAACTAAAAGTGAATTTTGAAATTCTTTTAGAGTTTCGGGTACTGTAACAGTAAATTCCGCAGTAACCTTGCAATCCTTTTCGCTTTCATCAGTTATTAAAATAACGTCTGCTCCCCTTGCCTGAACCTCAGAAACGTTACTTGCGGTTTTAGAAAACACCTTGCTTTTTCCTGCTACCGCAACAACAATTGTACCATCTTCAATCAATGAAATTGTACCGTGCTTAAGCTCTCCTGCAGGGTAGCTTTGCGAATTGATATAGCTTATTTCTTTCATTTTCAAAGAACCCTCGGCAGCGGTAGCAAAATCATTTAATCGACCAATAAAGAAAATGGCTTTTTTCTTATAAATCTTATTTGCTAATTCTTCCATTTCAGGTGTAAAAGTCTTGATAGTTTTTTCAATTTTCTCGGGTAATATCTTAAATTCCTTAATAAGATTTTTGTATTTTTCTTCTTCAATACTGCCCTTGATTTTACCCATATAAAGTGCAAGGGCATAAAGGGAAACAAGCTGTGCGCTATAAGCCTTTGTTGTGGCAACTGCTATCTCACGACCTGCTTTTGTATAAATAACATTTTCGCTTTCTTCCGCTATTGCGC
The DNA here is from genome assembly GCA_015066325.1 of Oscillospiraceae bacterium. GTDB lineage: Bacteria > Bacillota > Clostridia > Oscillospirales > Acutalibacteraceae > DTU089. The sequence goes on along the minus strand of SVOP01000005.1, from coordinate 23,147 downwards.
TACCTGTTACATTAACAATGGAAAGAATTTTCGCACCCTTCTTTTTTGCAAGGCGTAATGCGGCAAGAGTATCAGCAGTTTCACCGCTCTGGCTTATGAAAATCCCGAGTGTATTTTCATTTATAAAGGTCTCACCATACCTGAACTCTGAAGCAATTTCAACAGAGCAAGGAATTTTGCAAAGCTTTTCTAAAATACCTTTTCCCGAAAGCCCTGCGTGGTATGCCGAACCGCAGGCAACAATGATAATTTTATCTAATTTTTCTTTAATGTAATTATCGTATAATTTCACGTTCGGAAAAACAATTTCATTTTCTTTCAAGAAAGATTTTATTGTATCTTCCACTGCTTTGGGTTGCTCAAAAATTTCTTTTAGCATAAAGTGGTCATATTCTCCTTTATCAAAAGCAGAACAAGAAAACTCCGCTTTTTCGGGATATTTTTCAATTGATTTTCCCGATGGGTTAAAGAATTTAATATCATTTTCCGTTAAAGCACAGATTTCACCATCAGTAAGTCTGTAAACCGCTTCTGCCTCTTCCCCTACTGCACAAAAATCCGATGCAATAAAGTGTCCCGTTTTGCTTTTCACAATCAGAAGCGGGCTGCTCTGCCCCACTGCATAAAGGGTGTTTGGGGTATCCTCGCAAAGAATACCAAAAGCAAAGCTACCTGTTAAGGCTTTACAGGTTTCGCTTATGGCTGATATAACATCCCCATTATAAAAAAGCTCCATTAACTGAACAACAATTTCTGTATCGGTCTGCGAAGCAAGCTTGATTTTTCCATCTAAAAAGCTTTTTTTCAGTTCTTCTGCATTCTCAATTATGCCGTTGTGAACAAGGGCAAATTTACCGTCATTACTCATGTGAGGGTGAGCATTTTCTTTAGTTGGACTGCCGTGAGTTGCCCATCGTGTATGCCCTATTCCTATAAAACTTTCAGGTTTTGCTTTTTGAATTTCTGTTTCTAAATTTGATATTCTTCCCTCTTGCCTGAAACGAAGGATTTTATTATCAATAACCCCTGCCACTCCTGCGGAATCATACCCACGATATTCAAGATTTTTAAGACCATTTATAAGCTCGGGAAAAACATTCCCCGCCCCAACCTTACCGATAATTCCGCACATAACCAGATTCTCCTAAAAAATAATAATCCTCGGATTTATTTTTTGAAATAAATCCGAGGATTATACATAATTTTATACTTTTGCTACAGTAATTGTTACCTTTTCGCCATTGATATCCCATTCTTTTCCGTTTGCACCATCGCTATCGGTAATAGAATCGGAAAGAACAACTGTAGAAATTGTTTCTTCATTAGCTTTAGCAATTTCAAAAAGCTTTGCATTACCTGAGAGAGTAACGTTGATTCTGTCCATAACATTAAAGTCAGAATCTTTTCTCATTGTCTGAATCTTACTGATAAGCTCTTTTACAAAGCCTTCTTCAATAAGCTCAGCAGTAAGCTCTGTGTCAAGAGCAACAGTAACACCTCTGTCGGAAACTGTGAACACGCCCTCTTTCTGCTTTGTTTCAAGAAGAATATCATCGGGTGTAAGTTCAACATCGCCGCCTGCAAGGTTAAGAACAAGCTTACCCTCTGCATCAAGTGTTGCTTTTGCGGAAGAATCAAGCTCAGCCATTGCTGCTCTGATTTCGCCTAACTGCTTACCGTATTTCGGACCAAGAGTTTTGAGCTGGGGCTTGAAGATGTATGAAACGAAGCCTGATGCATCATCAACGAAGTCAACATTCTTAACATTAAGCTCATCACGAATAATATCAGTAAAGTAGCCCTCTACCTTTTTATCGCTCTGAACATACATTGTGTTAAGAGGCTGACGGTTTTTGATGTTTGAGCCGTTTCTTGCAGCTCTGCCGAGAACAACAATGTTAACAACCTCATCCATATTCTTTTCAAGCTCTGCATCAATGAGATTTTCCTGAACCTCAGGGAATTCGCAAAGGTGTACGCTTTCAGGAGCAGATTTATCAACATTGCAAACAAGGTTTCTGTAAATTGCTTCTGCCATAAAAGGAATCATGGGAGCGGCAGTTTTCGCAGTTGTAACAAGAGCGGTGTAAAGGGTCATATAAGCAGCAGTTTTATCCTCTGTTATACCCTGAACCCAATAACGCTCTCTGCCACGGCGAACGTACCAGTTACTCATTTCATCGGTAAATTCCTGAAGTGCCTTTGCAGCCTCGGGAATGCGATAATTAGCAAGGTTAGTATCAACTGTTTTAACCATTGAGTTGAGCTTTGAAAGAAGCCATTTATCCATTACAGAAAGCTTGCAATCATCAATGTTATATTTTGTGGGGTCAAATTTATCGATATTAGCATAGAGCACATAGAATGAATAAGTATTCCAGAGAGTGCTCATAAATTTACGCTGACCCTCAACAACTGCTTTACCGTGGAAACGGTTAGGAAGCCAGGGGGCAGAGTTAGTATAGAAATACCAACGGATAGCATCTGCACCGTAGCTCTGAAGTGCATCAAAGGGATCAACTGCGTTGCCCTTGGATTTACTCATTTTCTGACCGTTTTCGTCCTGAACGTGACCTAAAACGATAACGTTCTTATAAGGTGCTTTGTTGAAAATGAGAGTTGAAATAGCAAGAAGAGAATAAAACCAACCACGAGTCTGGTCAACAGCTTCGGAAATAAAGTCTGCAGGGAACTGAGCCTCGAAAAGCTCTTTATTCTCAAAGGGGTAGTGATGCTGAGCAAAGGGCATTGCACCTGAGTCAAACCAGCAGTCAATAACCTCAGGAACACGCTTCATTTCCTTACCGCAATCGGGACATTTAATTGTAACTGCATCGATGAAGGGTCTGTGAAGCTCAATATCCTCGGGACAGTTATCACTCATTGATTTAAGCTCTTCAATTGAACCGATAGAATGACGGCAACCGCATTCACATTCCCAGATGTTGAGAGGTGTGCCCCAATATCTGTTACGGGAAATACCCCAGTCCTGAACATTCTGAAGCCAGTCGCCGAAACGACCTTTACCAATGCTTTCGGGAATCCAGTTAATTGTATTGTTATTTCTGATAAGGTCGTCCTTAACCTCTGTCATCTTAATGAACCAGGACTCTCTTGCGTAGTAAATGAGAGGTGTGTTACATCTCCAGCAGTGAGGATATTCGTGCTCGAATTTGGGAGCATCGAAAAGAAGTCCTGCTTTTTCAAGGTCAATAAGAACTAATTTATCTGCATCCTTAACGAATGTACCTGCGTAAGGTGTAGGCTCTGCCATTTCACCCTTGCCGTCAACGAGCTGAACAAAGGGAAGGTCATATCTTCTGCCAACCTTAGCGTCATCTTCACCGAATGCGGGAGCAATGTGAACGATACCAGTACCGTCTGTCATTGTTACATAAGTATCCGCAGTAATAAAGAAGCCTTTTTTATTCTGCTTGTCGCAGATAGGTTTAACATAATCAAAGAGGGGCTGATATTCCTTGCCTTCAAGGTCAATACCCTTGTAGGTTTCAAGAATTTCATAAGCAGGTGCGTCTTCTGTTGCAAGCTTGCCGAGAACCTTGTCAAGAAGTGCTTCCGCCATATAATATGTGAAGCCGTCTGCTGCTTTAACCTTTACATAAACATCGTTGGGGTTCACGCAAAGAGCAACGTTTGAGGGAAGAGTCCAGGGAGTTGTTGTCCAAGCAAGGAAATATGCATCCTCACCAACTACCTTGAAACGAACAACTGCTGAACGCTCTTTAACGGTTTTATAGCCCTGAGCAACCTCGTGAGAAGAAAGAGGTGTTCCGCAACGGGGGCAATAAGGAACGATTTTGAAGCCCTTATAGAGAAGATTTTTCTCATAAATCTGCTTAAGTGCCCACCACTCTGATTCAATGAATTCATTATGGTATGTTACATAAGGGTCATCCATATCAGCCCAGAAACCAACTGTACGTGAGAAATCCTCCCACATACCTTTGTATTTCCAAACACTTTCTTTACAGTGACCGATAAAGGGCTCAAGACCATATTCTTCAATCTGCTCTTTGCCGTCAAGGCCAAGCATTTTTTCAACCTCAAGCTCAACGGGAAGACCGTGAGTATCCCAACCTGCTTTTCTGGGAACCATACAGCCTTTCATTGTGCGGTAACGGGGAATCATATCTTTAATAACACGGGTAAGAACGTGACCGATATGGGGTTTTCCGTTAGCAGTAGGGGGACCATCATAGAAAACATAGGGTGTTCCGTCTTTTCTGTCCTCGATGCTCTTTTCGAAGATTTTATGTTCTCTCCAGAACTCCTCAATCTTCTTTTCCTGCTCAACGAAATTCACGTTGGGGGAAATTGGATCATACATTGACTTTACCTCCAATATATAAAATAAATGTTTATTAATAAAAAAGTCTTCGCCCTGTAATACAGGACAAAGATATACTTTGCAACCACCTATATTAAGCGCACCGTCATACGCCGTCCCTTAACGGTGGACCACCGGAGAAACCTACTGAAAATTTCAGCTCTCAGCTCGGGAGTGATATTCGACATCTCTGCATCCTATCGGGCTTACACCATCCCCGACTCGCTTTTTTCAGCAAAAGAGCTACTGTCTCCGTCAATGCCTTTTCATACAGAAGGTATGATAACACGAAAAACCAAATATTGCAAGTGTTTTTTTAGATACCAGCTTCGCAATACTTTATTTTTTTTCGAAAATCCTATTGGCATATCACATTTTTTATATTATAATGTTTTTAATTGTATAATAAAGGAGGAGTTGTTTTGAGCAGTAAATATTCCGTCCCTCTCAGAAAGGTTATTAAAACCCATTCTTTTGAAACAATATATATGCCCGATAAACCCGATTCGGAGCTTGTTATTCGCTCTCAGGATGTTAACAGACCCGGACTTCTTTTTGCAGGGTATGAAAAATATTTTGACCCTGAACGAGTTGAGTTTATCGGTCTTGCAGAAATGAGTTATCTTGAAGAGCTTGATGAGCAGACTCAAAAGGAACGCCTTGAGCTTTTCTTTTCTCTCAAGCCCCCTGCTGCAATAATTACCCGTAATATTGATTATCCCGATGTGATGCTTGAGCTTGCAAAGAAATATGAAGTTCCTCTTTTAAGAACTGCGGAAATCACATCGCAGATTACCGCAACTTTAATTTCATATTTAGGAACTGAGCTTGCGGAGCGTATAACACGCCACGGCGTTATGGTCGAGGTTTATGGTGAAGGTATTCTCATTTTAGGTGACAGCGGTGTTGGTAAAAGTGAAACTGCAGTTGAGCTTATAAAATGTGGTCACCGCCTTATTGCAGACGATGCTGTTGAAATCAAAAAGGTTTCTTCGAAAACACTTGTTGGCTCCTCCCCTGACAACATACGTCACTTTATGGAGCTTCGCGGTATCGGTATAGTAAATGCCCGTAACATATTCGGTGTTGGTGCAGTTAAGCTTACAGAAAAAATCGATATGGTTATTCAGCTTGAGCATTGGGATTCTGAGAAGGCTTATGACCGGCTTGGTCTTGATGATGAATATATGTCCATTCTCGGAATTAAAGTCCCCACAACAACCGTTCCCGTCAAACCCGGACGTAACCTTGCAATCATAATTGAAATTGCCGCTATGAATAACCGTCAGAAAAAGCTTGGCTATAATGCGGCAAGAGAGCTTATGCAACAGCTTGGTATGGAAGAATAACGCAAAAAATAAACAGAATTACATAAAAGGAGATATAATTATGTTCAGAATTGGTGTTGACCTCGGCGGTACAAATATCGCAGTAGGTGTTATTGATGAAAATTATAAAATTATAGGCAGAGGCAAGGTAAAAACCAATGCCCCCCGTCCTGCTGAAGAAATTTTTGACTCCATTAAGGAAGCTGCAGACTTAGCTATTGCAGATGCAGGCATTTCTTATGATGATGTTGTTTGTGTTGGTATCGGTACTCCCGGTTCCGTTAACAAGGACACAGGTGCAATCGAATTTTCAAACAACCTTAAGTTTCACAATGTTCCTGCAAAGCAGATGCTTGAAGAAAGATTCAGAAAACCTGTTTATCTTGAAAACGATGCAAATGCAGCCGCTCTCGGCGAAGCAGTTGCAGGTTGCGGTAACGGAGTTAAAAACTTTGTTGCAGTAACTCTCGGAACAGGTGTTGGCAGCGGTATTATCATTGACGGAAAAATTTATCGCGGCAGTAACTTCTGTGGCGGCGAAATGGGTCATATGGTTATTAATGTAGATGGTATTCCCTGCAACTGCGGAAGAAAAGGCTGTTGGGAAAAATATGCTTCTGCAACTGCACTTGTTTCTCAGGCAGTTGAAGCAATGGAAGGAAACCGCGACAGTCTTCTTTGGAAAACCTGCAATGGTGACCTTAACAAGGTTGACGGTAAATCCATTTTTGATGCACTCGATATGGGTGACGAAGTTGCAAAAGCAGTTGTTGACAGATACCTTTACTATGTTTCTATAGGTCTTGCAAATGTTATTAACGCTCTTCAGCCTGAAGCAGTTTGTATAGGCGGTGGTATCAGCGGTCAGGGCGAAAAGATTCTTAAGCCCATACGCGATATGGTAAAAACAGAGCGTTACAGCGTTTACGCAGAAAAACAAGCAGCTATTATCCCCGCTGCTTTAGGCAACGATGCAGGTATCATCGGTGCTGCATTACTTGATGATTGACGGTGATTAAAATAAACCACGAAACTATAAATTTGCTTTTCGATTCAGCCATCGAAATGGGTTGCAAGGCATATAAAGACGAAAAGCTTTGCAACCATATTTCCTTTAAGGTTGGCGGACCTTGTCCCTTATTAATTGAGCCCAAAAACGAAAAGCAGTTAAAAGATGTTCTCAAACTTATAAAAGAAACCGAAACACCTTACACCATTCTCGGTAACGGCACCAATGTTCTCGTTCTTGATGAGGGTATTGACAAAGTAGTTATTAAAATGGGTGACGAAATGACAAAGCTTGTCCTTGAGGGTGAAGATATTATTTGTTGCTCTGCAGGCACAAAGGTTGTCACACTTTGCAAATTCGCATTGGAAAACTCCCTTTCAGGTCTTGAGTTTGCTTACGGTATTCCCGGAACCTGTGGCGGTGCTGTATTTATGAACGCAGGTGCTTATGGTGGCGAAGTTAAAGATGTTATCAGCGAAATAACTTACCTTACTCCCGATTTGGAGCTTGAAACAATGCCCGTAGAGGAAGCAAAGCTTTCCTATCGTCATTCTATTTTCAAGGAAAATGATTGCATTGTTATTTCTGCAAAATTCAAAATGAAAAAAGCACCAAAAGAGGAAATCAAAGCAGCTATGAATGATTTTCTTTCTCGCCGCAAGGATAAGCAGCCTCTTGAATACCCAAGCGCAGGCAGTACCTTTAAGCGTCCTGAGGGTTATTTCGCAGGTGCACTTATTGAACAATGCGGTTTCAAAGGTAAATCCTTAGGCGGAGCGCAAATCAGCGATAAACACGCAGGCTTTCTTATTAATAAAAATAACGCTACCGCAAAAGATATTCTTGACCTTATAAACCTTACACAAGAAGCAGTAAAAAAAGAAACCGGTGTCACATTGGAACCGGAAGTTATTATACTGAGGTAATTATGTCATTCTCTTCCGACGTTAAAACAGAATTAACCGGACTTATACCCTCCGCCTGTTGCACAAAGGCGGAGGCTTTCGGTATGCTCATTTTTGGTCGCTCCTTCTCTGCTTCGGAAATATCTCTTATGACAGAAATACAAGCTGTTGCCGAGCATTATTGCACAAGCATCCGCGACCTTACAGGTGTTACTCCCGAGGTAACCTGCTCAAAAGCCGGAAACTACAAAATAAGCATTCCTACAAGGGCAGACCGCCTTAAAATCTTGGAATATTTCGGCTATACGGGTAAAGAAATCACCTTAAGAGTAAACCTATCAAATCTTGAACAATCAAACGAGGATTGTTGTTCAAAGGCATTTCTTCGGGGTGCTTTCCTTGTTTGCGGAAGTGTTACCGACCCACAGAAAGACTATCACATTGAATTCAGCGTAACAAAAGCAAAGCTTTGCGAGGATTTGATGCAGATTATCGGGGACCTTGGGCTTCGTTGCAAAAAGATTATAAGAAACAATAGTTATGTTGTTTATGCAAAAGAAGCTGAATCCATTGAAGATTATATCGGCACAATGGGTGCAAACAATGCCTTTTTAGAGGTTATGCAGACCCGTGCTATGAAAGATATAAAAAATCAGATTAACCGCCGTTCAAATTTTGAATCGGCTAATATGAGCCGTTCCATTGAAGCAGGCTTAAAGCAGGTTACTCTCATTGAAGAGGTGCTTTCAAAAATCAAGCTTTCTGATATGACAAAGGATTTAGGTGAGCTTTGCTCATTAAGGCTTGAAAACCCCGATATTTCCTTGGACGAGCTTGGAAAAATGATGAACCCCGAACTTTCACGCTCTGCAGTAAGCAGACGTTTCAAAAAGCTTGAAAAAATTGCCGCGGAGTTGAAAACAAAGTGAAAGAATTTTATATAAATAAAAATGATGCAGGGCAAAGGCTTGATAAGTATATTACAAAATCAGTCCCCCTGCTCCCCCAATCACTTATGTATAAGTACATAAGAAGCAAAAGAATTAAGGTTAATAACAAAAGGTCAGAAATTTCTTACAGACTTAAAGAAAATGACCTTGTTTCAATGTATATTAATGACGAATTCTTTGAACAGGTAAAACCCAAATATGATTTTCTTAATGCGGGTAAAAGCCTTAATATTGTTTATGAGGATGAAAATATTATTCTCATAGATAAACCGACAGGACTTCTTTCCCACCCCGATGAAGACAATTATACCGACACTGCCATAACAAGAGTTAAACGCTATCTTTATGAAAAAGGCGATTACAAGCCCGATGAAGAAAGCTCCTTCGCTCCTGCTCTTGTTAACAGAATTGACCGCAACACTTCAGGTATTATTATCGGTGCAAAGAATGCAGAAAGCCTTCGTATTCTCAACGAAAAGCTTAAAAACCGCGAAATGCACAAATTATATCTGTGTGTTGTAATCGGTAAACTAAAAAAAGAAAACGGTCTTATTGAGGGATACCTCGAAAAGAACGAAAAGCAAAATAAAGTTTATGTCAGCGAAAAAGGTAATGACAAAACCAAGCACATTTCAACAAAATATAAGGTTTTAGGCTATAAGGACGGTCTTTCTCTTTTAGAGGTTGAGCTTTTAACGGGCAGAACCCATCAGATAAGAGCCCATTTTTCCTATCTCGGTCATCCCCTTTTAGGTGACGGCAAATACGGAACAAATGCCCAAAACAAAAATTTCGGAAATTATAAAAAGCAGTTTTTATATTCATACAAATTAAAATTTGATTTTCAGAGCGATGCGGGAATTTTGAACTACCTTAACCAAAAGGAATTTGAGGTTCAGGACGTGTGGTTCAAGAAAGCATTTTATGACGGAACAATATAATCTATCCCTCTTTTTTCGTGAAACGAAAAAGGAGGGGGGACCGCGTTAGCGGTGGGTGGTACAAAAAACCGACAGTATTAAAAATACTGTCGGTAATTTTTTATAATTCTTTTTCTTCTTTTATCTCTATATCTTCCATTTTGATTTCATTATTAGTTCTCGGCTTGTTAACATAACCGATTTTAAAGAAAAACACGGGAAACAAGGAAGAAATTATCATTGTAGGAATTGCGATATACATAACTGCATCTGCAAACAGTGAATAATACAGATACGACGGTGCATTTATCAAACGATATGTTTCCAAAAGCGATGGCGAGAAAAAGGATACAATACCTAAAATGCTGACTGCAACATTCATAACAAGCAATGAAATAAGAATAAGCTTTTTACTGCCTTTTTTCTTACAAAGTCGCCCTGCAACATAATAAAAAAACGGACCTGCAAGGAATGCCACCATAAGCATTCCCCAATATAAAACGCCTTGGAATTTTTCGTCGAAATTAAACTCTGATGAAAAGTATGTGTAGTTGTAAATAACACACAAAATTGCGTGAACTGCACACAAAAATACCACAACCAAAAAAGAGTGCCTTATTTTTTTCATATATAAAAACCTGACTTAATTTAAAATTAACTGCATCTCAATGCTATTAAATGATACCACAACAACAAACATCTTTCAACCTTTTCGACAAAATGTAACTTTTATTTAACAAATACAAGAAAAAGATATTAATGCCAATCTTTCCACGGCAATGTTTCTTTAGCTGTTTCAACTTCTTCAATTACATCATCTTCACAAATCCAGGTTTCACCATTATATTCAAAAAGGATTTTACCAACATCACCTGTATCAACAATAACATCATTATTATTTTCAACAAAATAAATACCGTGCAAATCTTTGGTTCTCCAACCGCCATCGGAATCAAAAATAATTTCACCTTTCTTGTTTTCAATATGAAAGCTCATTATTTCTATACCGTCTGCTTCCATAATGTTGGTTTTCAATACAAATTCTCCATTGTCTTCAACTGTTTCATCTGCATACCAGCCTTTTCCCGAGGGAGAACCTCCATGATAGTATTGATATCTTATTTCTAAACCAATAACAGCAACAACCAAGAGTGAGAAAACTATTAATACAGCCACTAAAATTTTCTTTTTCATAAGACCACCTAAATACAATTTATGCCAATATTGTAGCATCGCATTCTAACAGTTTCAACATTTTATAAATTTCTTTATAATTACTTAATAAAAAATTCAAAAAATAGTGAGTTTGGGCAGTAAAAAAGGTACCCTCTACAAAGAGGATACCTAAATTACAAGTATATTTTTGTGCATAGTGCGTCAGTTTTGTAATTTATTCGCCCCAAAGCGTACAAGGGGTACGCGAGTTTGGCCAAAAAAACAGAGACCCTTTTGAAAAGAGTCTCTGAACATCCTTTTAAATTAATCCGCAGTATAAGGAAGGAGGGCAATCTGTCTTGCTCTCTTGATAGCGGTAGTAAGCTCTCTCTGATGATAAGCGCAAGTACCGGTTACACGGCGGGGAAGGATTTTAGCTCTGTCAGATGTGTATCTGCTGAGCTTAGCTGTATCTTTGTAATCAATTGCTTCAACCTTCTCAACGCAGAAAGCGCAAACTTTTTTGCGGCCTCTTTTGTTGGGACGGCGATCGTTTTTATCGTATGCCATTGTAAATTTACCTCCTATTAGAATCAGAATGGTAAGTCGTCATCGTCAGCCATTGCTGCGAAATCGTCCAAACCACCATTAGAGAAAGACGGTGCAGCTGTAGTAGCTGTTGTTGAGGGTGCACCGCTTGTTCCGGTCTCACTCTTTGAACCGCAGAAGCTAACATTATCAGCACTGATTTCTACAGTATAGCGTTTAACGCCATCCTTTTCATAGGAACCTGTCTGAATAGAACCCTGAACGGCAATCATTGAGCCCTTCTGGAAATATCTTGAAACAAACTCTGCAGTCTGTCTCCATGCAACAACATTAATAAAATCTGCTTTTCTTTCTTCGCCTGCTTTAACATAGCCTCTGTCAACTGCAACAGTAAATCTTGTAACAGAAACGCCTGAGGGAGTCTGGCGAAGCTCGGGGTCAGCTGTAAGGCGACCCATTATAACTGCACAATTAAGCATCTTTCACACCTCTTATTTCTTAATAACCAAAGAACGAAGAACACCATCTGTGATTTTGAGTACACGGCTGAGCTCAGCGGGGAAATCAGCATCACAAGTGTGGTTGTAAAGAACATAGTAACCGTTGTCTTCATCGTTGATAAGGTATGCAAGCTTACGCTTACCCCATTCGTCAACGCTGTCAACTGTACCGTTCTCTGCCATCATCGCCTCGAATTTTGCATGAAGCTCTTTTGCAGCTTCCTCGCCTTTAGCGAGTGAATAGACGATAATTGTCTCATAACTGTTTGACATCGTTTGCACCTCCTTATGGACTCCGGCTCCCATTAACCTATTTGAGAGCAAGGAAATTTATGCGATTACATCTCAACGGACATACCGCAACAGTTACGGATTATAACACCTTTTACACAATAAGTCAAGGAAAAATTACAAATTACGAATTAAGAATTAGGAATTTCGGAACTGCGTTGGCAATTATAATGGCTTCGCCCCTGAATTTCTCATTTCTCATTTTTAATTCGTAATTTTTAGCTCTTGACAATCTCCTCAATTTCACTATAATATCTATTGTATATAAAATAAAAATAATTTGACCTTGATGCAAGATGATTTATTGATACGGTATTCAGAGAGAAAGTGGTTGGTGAAAACTTTCTACCGCCTTTAAATTTGCTACTTGCGGAGTCTTACTGAAAACAGTACGTTGACGGGCGTTAACCGTCAAATTGAGTGGTGCGTTTTGCACAATTCGGGTGGTACCGCGGTTATTCCGTCCCGTGTTGTAAAAAAGCGCGCTTTTTTTGCAATACTTTTACGAAAAAAAGCAACAACGGGGCAACCCACCACCATCGCAAGCGATGGTCCCCCTCCCTATTTGCTAAAGCAAACAGGGATGATAGGATTCGCAACACTTTTACACATCGGTATCTGCATCTTTATAATGCGTCGCAGACCCCATACTGGCATCTGGCATCTGGTATCTGGCATCTTTATAATGCGTCGCAGACCCGAAACTTGCCACTTGCCACTTTCAATTTTCAACTATTATGTACCACCCACCGCTGACGCGGTCCCCCCTCCTTTTTGCTGAAGCAAAAAAGAGGGATAGCTAAGGTAAAAGATTTAATTTTATTAGGAGTGAAATAATTATGCAATGGACAGGACTTAACGAATTAAGAGAAAAATATCTCAAGTTCTTTGAATCAAAAGACCATTTAAGACTTCCCAGCTTCCCCCTCGTACCTCAGGGAGATAAAAGCATTCTTCTTATCAACGCAGGTATGACCCCTATGAAAAAATACTTCACAGGCGAGGAAACTCCTCCTAAGAAGAGAGTTACAACCTGCCAGAAATGTATTCGTACACCCGATATTGAAAGAGTTGGTATCACCGCTCGTCACGGAACATATTTCGAGATGCTCGGCAACTTCTCTTTTGGTGACTATTTCAAAAAAGAGGTTATTCCGTGGGCTTGGGAATTCTGCACTCAGGTTATGGAAATGGATCCCGATAAAATTTACTGCAGCGTTTATCTTGAAGATGACGAGGCTTATGATATCTGGACAAAGGATGTTGGCGTAAAGCCCGACCATATGGTTCGCTTCGGCAAGGAGGATAACTTCTGGGAGCACGGCCAGGGTCCCTGCGGTCCTTGCTCAGAGCTTTACTATGACCGAGGTGAAAAATACGGCTGTGGCAGCCCCGATTGTAAGGTAGGTTGCGAATGTGACCGTTACGTTGAATTCTGGAACCTTGTTTTCACTCAGTTTGAAAACGACGGTAAGAATAACTACACTCCCCTTGCAAATCCTAATATCGACACAGGTATGGGGCTTGAAAGACTTGCTTGTATCGCTCAGGATGTAGAAAACATTTTCGAGGTTGACACAGTTCAGAACATTATGAAGCACATAATGGAAATTGCAGGTGTTAAATATCACGAAAATGAAAAGAGCGATATTTCTCTTCGTGTTATTACCGACCATATCCGTTCAACAACCTTTATGATTGGTGACGGCGTTATTCCCTCAAACGTAGGCAGAGGCTATGTTCTCCGCCGACTTCTCAGAAGAGCAGCTCGTCACGGCAGACTTTTAGGTATCGACAGACCCTTCCTCGCAGAAGTTTGCGAAACTGTTATTAAAGAAAACGAAAATGCTTACCCCGTTCTTCGTGAAAAGCAGGATTATATCATCAAAGTTATTTCAATGGAAGAAAACAGCTTCTATAAAACCATTGACAGCGGTCTTGAGCTTCTTAACTATATGATTAAGAAAACTGAAGGCACAGTTCTTTCAGGTGCAGATGCCTTCAAGCTTCAGGATACTTACGGTTTCCCCATTGACTTAACAAGAGAAATCGCAGAAGAAAACGGCATGACTGTTAATAATGAGGAATTTGAAAAATATCTTGCAGATGCTAAAGCACTTGCCAAATCCTCCCGCAAGGTTGCAGGAACAGAGGGTTGGAAATCTTCCGATATTTCCTTCAAGGAATGTGATGCAACAGAGTTTACAGGCTACTCTGTAACAGAGCAGACCGGCAAGGTTCTCGCTATTGCCGCAAATGGCGAAAAGGTTGATTTCATAGGAATTGATACCGATGCAGTTATCGTTCTCGACAAATCTGCATTCTATGCTGAAAGCGGTGGTCAGGTTGGTGACACAGGTACACTTTCTGTTAACGGCTCCGTTTTCACTGTCACAAACACAACAAAAACCGCAGAGGGCGTAATTCTCCATCATGGTACTCTTACAGAGGGTGACGCAATTAACGTTGGAGATACAGTAAGCGGTCAGGTTGATAAAGCTCGCCGTCAGGCTATTATGAGAAACCATACTGCTGCTCATCTTCTTCAGGCAGCACTTCGTGAAGCTCTCGGTACTCATGTTGAGCAGGCAGGTCAGCTTGTTAACGATAATGCAGTTCGTTTTGACTTTTCTCATTTCTCTGCTCTTACTGCAGAAGAAATCGTTAAAATCGAAAACAGAGTTAATGAAATTATTCTTTCTGCTCTTCCCGTTGTTACAGAAGAAATGAGCATTGACGATGCTAAGAAAAAAGGCGCAATGGCTCTCTTCGGCGAAAAATACGGTGACACAGTTCGTGTTGTTTCTGCAGGAGATTTCTCAACAGAGCTTTGCGGTGGTACTCATGTTGCAAACACAGGCAACATTGGTCTTTTCCGTATCATTTCCGAATCCTCTGTTGCAGCAGGTGTAAGAAGAATTGAAGGTGTAACAGGACTTGGCGTTCTTGCTCACCTTGATAAACAAGAAAAGCTTATCCACGATACTGCAAGTGCTCTCAAGCTTGCAAATGTCAATGACCTTTGCAACAAAGCAACTGCAGTTGCAAACGAACTCAAAGAAACAGAAAAAGCTTTAGCAGACCTTAAGGCAGAAATATCAAAAGCTAAAGCAGGCGAGCTTTTCGATAACTTCGTTGAAATTAACGGTGTTAAGCTTATTACCGCAGCTCTTGGTGAAGCAGATGCAAAAGAGCTTCGTTCAATGCTTGACTCTTCAAAGGACAAGGGTGACAATATTATCGTTATTCTTGCAGCTGAGCAGAATGAAAAAGGCACTTGCTCATTCGGTTGCTTCTGCGGAAAAGATGCTATTGCAAAAGGTGCTCACGCAGGCAACATTGTAAGAGAGGTCGCTAAGGTTGCAGGCGGTGCAGGTGGCGGTAAGCCCGATTCTGCTATGGCAGGCGGTAAGGAAATCGCAAAAATTCCCGATGCACTCAAAGCTGCAGAAGAAATTGTTAAGACATTTGTAAAGTAAGGAGTTTTAACTATGGATTGTATTTTTTGTAAAATTGCTAACGGCGAAATCCCTGCAACAAAGGTTTATGAGGATGACACAGTTGTTGCTTTCAATGACCTCGAGCCTCAGGCACCAACACATATTCTCGTAATTCCCAAAGCACATATTTCTTCCGCTGCAGAGATAACTGAAGAAAATAGTGCAGTAATCTCTCACATTTTTGAGGTTATTGCAAAGCTTTCAAAGGACCTTGATATGACGAACGGTTTCCGTGTTGTTAACAACTGCGGCGATTGGGCAGGTCAGACTGTTAAGCACATTCATTTCCATGTTATGTCTGGAAGAAAATTCACTTGGCCGGCAGGTTGAGTTTAAAATGAGGTAATCTTATGAAAAGACCGATGCTCGTTTCAGGTACAGCAATTGGGTTAAGCAGTGCTTTTCTCATTTTAATGGGAATAAACGCTCTCCCTTTTTTGCTCCTGGGTGCAGTATCGGTCTTTGTTTTTTATTTTATAAAACCACTTAAATTAAAAGGGAAAATCATAATTCCGACTATTTGTATTTCTATATTTTTAAGCTGTATTTTCTTCGGAGTTTATCATTTCACTAAAATTGCACCCGCTACAAAACTTGATAATACAATAACAAATGTATCGGGTAAAATTATTACTACGCCACAAGAAACCGCTTATGGAATAAATTTCATTTTAAAAACCGATAAAATCAGCAACAATGATAAAAGCACCAAAATACAAGTTTATTTAAACAAAGGCTGCGACATAGAATTAAAGCTCTATGATTACATATCTCTCCCCGATGCAAAATTGGAAATAATACGCAACGAATATAACAAACCCGATGCAGCTTCGATAAGTGATGATATACTTCTCGAAACGCAAGCAAAGCGCTGTAATTTCCTGTGGGGAAGTGAAAAAACACCATATTATTACTGCTTACGCTTCAAGGAAATTGTAACCGAACAAATCAAAGCATATTTACCTCAATATAATGCAGGTTTTCTTTTAGGTATGCTTTTCGGAGACAAAACAGAGCTTGATGGCGATATAGTAAATGATTTTCGTGCAACGGGAATATCCCATTTACTTGCGGTTTCAGGACTTCACACAAGCACCTGGTGTGCATACATAATTCTGTTTTTAAAGGTTTTCAAGGTTAAAGAGAAAACCCGTAACATTTTCTGCCTTTTATTCCTTGCGGTGTTGTGTATTGTTTCTGCTTTTACACCATCGGTTATGAGAGCATCAATCATGATGTCAGTTGTTCTTTTGGCACCCTTTTTCAAAGAACAACAAGACCCCCTCAACTCCTTAGGCTTTTCAGTTGCAGTTCTCACTTTCAATAATCCTTATATAATAACCTCTGTAAGCTTTCTGCTTTCCGTCTCTGCCACTTTTGGTGTTCTTATCTCTCTTTCAATTTACGGAAAATTACGGTACAAATTAGAAAACATCAAAAATAAAGCATTTAAAAAAGCTACGGAATATTTATTAAACAACCTTATTACCGCAACTCTGACCGGTCTTTTCACCATTCCTTTCATTACATATTTTTTCGGAGTGTTCAGTACTGTTTCTGCTATAACAAACATACTTTGTGTTAAACCTGCATTCTGGAGTTTACTTACAGGCGTAATAGCAACCGCAATTTCTTTCATTCCTCAAAGCATCCCCCAATTAATTGCAATTTTTATTTTTAAAATCTCAGCCGTATTTGCAAGCTTTGTAACGGGAATTGCAAATGCTTTAGAGAAATTCAAATTCTGCACATTACCAATTCAAAAAGAATATTTTCTTTTAGGAATTATTTTTATTGCAGTGGTTTTAATTTTTGCTTTTCCTGTTTTTAATTTACAGAAACGAAAAGTTACAAAAGCAATTGTTATTTCCTTATGTGTTATAATTTTTTCTTCAAGCATTATTCTGCCTTGCACAGAAATTCTTCCTACAACTATTTATATTACAAATGTTGGTAATGGGGTTAATGTAACTCTTCGTCAAGGTCTTAAATATGCCCATTTTAACTGTGGCGCATCTGATAGTGACATATATTTCAATTCTCTACCAAAAGCCAAATGCGAAAAGCTTGAGTTTCTTTATGTACGCAAATCCAATAAAACTACAAATGAAATAACAAAAGATTTACTTTGCTACAAACCCGAAATTACTATTATCACAGAATTTGTAAAGGGTAATTTAAATGAATATAACATTGATTTACCTGAAAACACAATAATTTCAGATTCATATACTCACAAGTTTAATAAGGAAATTACTGTTCAGGTTGTTGACACATACCCTGCCTCTTATGTTATAATAAAGAGCAATGAAAAGATAGTTTATGCTTCTTATGGCGATAACAGTGATTTATCTTCACTTTTTGAAACCTACGGCAAACCAAATATTCTTATTCTTTCTGATAATTTGCCTGAGAGATTACCCGGAAACATTGAAACACTAATTATCAGTAGTGATAGTGACATTATTTTAAATAAAAATATTGATAAATTGATAAATCAATGCAAAAATTTTCACACCACCGCAGAAAATGGTGATATTAAAATAATTATGTAAAGGAGTATGACGATGCTTTTAAATGAAGAAACCTTAAAAAAGCAAATAAAAAGCGGTGAATTTTCTAACCTTTATCTCCTTTACGGCAACGAAGGTTATTTAAAACAGTTTTATGCTAATCAGATTTGTCAAAAGTCTGTAAGCAAGGATTTTGCGGATTTCAACTTAAAGAAATTGGATGGTAAAGACACGAACCTTAATGAAATTTACGATTGCACGACCTCGTTTCCTATGATGGATAACTACACCTGCACACTTGTTAAGGATTTCCCTTTAAACACCTATGTGGGTGACAGGGGCAAAATGGATGAAGAGCTTCATACAATTCTTGCAGATATTCCCGAAACCTCAATCCTTATTTTCTGGATGGACACTATTGAGGTTGACGAAAAAAATAACAAATGGTCAAAACTCATTAAAACTTTTGAAGAAATTGGCGCAAGTGCAAAAATTGACAAGCGCACCCGTTCTGCCCTTGAAAAGCTTCTTGTGACCTCTGCGGCAAAAAAAGATTGCACCATATCTCGTGATACTGCAGGATATATGATTAATCTTGTTGGCGAAGATATGAGTACTCTCCAGAACGAGCTTAACAAGGTTTGTGCCTTTGCAGGTTCAGGAGAAATAACAAAAAAGCACATTGACGAAACTGTTATTGTCAGCGTTGAAGCAAAAATCTTCAACCTTTCAAGAATGATAGCTAAAGGCGAAGCAGACCAGGCATTTGAAACTCTTTCTAATCTTTTCAAGCTTCGTGAAGAGCCGGTTATGATTTTAGGTGTACTTTCAAAAGCTTTTGTTGATATGTACCGTGTTAAAGCCGCCAAGGAAAAAGGCATTTCATATACTGCTCTTGCCGACGCTTTCCCCTCAACCTATAAAGGCAGAACCTTTATTCTTGACAATGCCGCCCGTGACGGTGCCAACTATTCGGTAGCACAATTAAAAAATGCACTAAATATTCTTTCGGATACAGACCGCCGTTTGAAATCCACCGGTGAGGACGGCAAAATCGTACTTGAAGAGCTTATTTTAAGGTTGTTGAGAGTTTAATGATTAAAATTGACAGAGTTGTTATTGTAGAGGGGCGTTATGACAAAATAAAGCTTTCCTCTATTCTTGACGCAGTAATTATAGAAACTGACGGCTTCGGTATTTTTAATGATAAGGAAAAGCAAAAGCTGATAAGAAAGCTATCGGAAACAAAAGGTCTTCTGATACTTACCGATAGTGATTCCGCAGGATTTAAAATTCGTTCCTTTATTCGTGGCATTGTACCCAATGAGCAAATAAAACACGCCTACATACCCGATATTTTCGGCAAAGAAAAACGCAAAACCGAGCCCTCAAAAGAAGGTAAATTAGGCGTCGAGGGCGTAAAGGCTCAGGTCATAATTGACGCTCTCGAAAAAGCAGGTGTGCTCTGCGAGGAAAGCGAAAAAACAGAACGCAGAGAAATAACCAAGCTTGATTTATATGAAGATGGGCTTTCAGGAAAGCCTGACAGCGATGCTTTGAGAAAGAAACTGCTTAAGCATCTGGATTTACCCGAAAGGCTCACATCAAATGCACTTGTGCAGATACTAAACACATTTTTGACCTTTGAGGAATATAAAACTGCTATTGAGGAAATA
Source organism: Oscillospiraceae bacterium (assembly GCA_015066325.1). Taxonomy (GTDB): domain Bacteria; phylum Bacillota; class Clostridia; order Oscillospirales; family Acutalibacteraceae; genus DTU089. The sequence continues at coordinate 3,503 of SVOP01000005.1, read as the reverse complement.
AAAAACAATGGTTAATAAAAACGATGAATTTAAACTGAATATAACCGGCTACACCTCCGAGGGTGGCGGTGTTGGTAAATTCGACGGACAAGCAATTTTCGTTGAAAACACTGCCATTGGTGATGAAATTCTCTGCCACATTATTAAGGCAAAGAAAACCTATGCCATTGGTAAAGCAATGAAAATTATAAAACCCTCAAAAAGCAGAATCGAGCCCGAATGCAAAGCCTTAAAAAGCTGTGGCGGTTGTTCTTTTGGGCATATAAAATATGAAGAAGAGCTTAAATATAAAGCACAAAAGGTTGAAGATGCTTTCAAAAGAATAGGTGGTCTTTCCCCTGTTTTCAAACCAATTATTTCTTCTCCTGAAACTACTCGTTACCGCAACAAAGCTCAGTACCCTGTAAGAAGAGAAAATGGTATTCTTAACGTCGGCTTTTATGCTAAAAAAAGCCACCGTGTTATTGACGGTGATGACTGTCTTTTACAGCCTGAGGATTTCACAAAAATTATTGAAATTTTCAGAAGTTGGATTAACAAAAACAACATAACTGTTTATAACGAAGAAATCGGAATCGGTCTTATTCGTCATATATACTTAAGAAAAGCCTTTGCAACAGGCGAAATTATGGTATGTGCGGTAATTAATGGTGTTTCCCTTCCTAATAGCGAAGAGCTTTTGGAAAAGTTGAAAACCATTGACGGATTTAAAACCTTAGTTGTAAACATTAACCGAGAAAAAACCAATGTAGTGTTGGGCGAAAAATGTATTAACCTTTATGGTGACGGCTATATTACCGACATTCTCTGCGGTGTAAAAATAAAGCTCTCTCCCCTTTCTTTTTATCAGATCAACAGAAACGGTGCAGAGTTACTTTATAAAAAAGCTGCAGAATATGTTGCACCTACTCCCGACCAGACAATTCTTGACCTTTACTGCGGTACAGGTACAATCGGTCTTTCAATGGCTAAAGAGGTTGAAAAATTAGTCGGTGTGGAAATCATTCCCGAAGCAATTGAAGATGCAAAGGTTAATGCAAAGCTTAACGATATTAACAATGCCCGCTTCATCTGCGGTGATGCAAGTGTTGCGGCAGAAAAATTAAAAGAAGAAGGTATCAAGCCTGATACAGTTATTCTCGACCCGCCAAGAAAAGGCTGCGCTCAAGAGCTTTTAAAAACAGTTGCAGAAATTAATCCCAAGAAAATCGTCTATGTTTCCTGCGACCCTGCAACCCTCGCCCGAGACTGCGCAAGACTTTTGGATTCAGGGTATGTAGTACAAGAGGTTACTCCCGTTGACATGTTTCCACGAACTTCACACGTAGAATCAGTTACATTGTTAATTAAGAAAGAAAAATAGAGAGGTACCATATGACATATAAAGACAAGGTTATCCACGCATTAGAACAGTTAAATGGTCATGCATATTTATCAGATATATATCAAATTTTCGAAGAAATTAGCTATAGTGAAACCTTGCCTAAGAGCTACAAAGCTATTATCCGTGCAACTTTAGAACGCAACAGTTCAGATTCCGTTATTTTTGACGGAAATGAAAACTTATTTTACTCTGTAGATGGCATTGGCAATGGACATTGGGGATTACGGAATTTCAACGCTTCTGATAATATAGAATTATCTCAAGAAGATGATGAATTTTGCGAAGGAAAACAACTTCTAAAAAAACACTTGCTTAGAGAACGAAATCCTGTGCTCATTAGCAAAGCAAAGAAAAATTTTATTAATAGTCATGGACATTTATATTGTGAAATATGTGGCTTCGATTTCGAAGAAAAATATGGTGCTTTAGGAGAAAATTTTATCGAGGCACACCATATTAAACCCATATCTACAATGTCAGACGGAGAAAAAACAAAAATTTCAGATATAGTTATGGTGTGTTCAAACTGCCACAGTATGATACACAGAAAAAAACCTTGGTTAACAAAAGAAACTTTGAAAGCTTTGTTAAAAGAAGAATAATATTGTATCAGAAACAGTATGAACATAGTTGAAAGTGTTGCTTTATTACACAAGAAAGGAAATTGAACATGGTACAAGGACTCACACGCCGTGAGCGTGAAATTACAGATTTAGAAGAAATTATAAAAATTCTTGAAAAAGAGAATATTATACATATTGGTCTTGTTGATGGTGATGAGCCCTATGTTGTTCCTATGAACTATGGTTTTACAATGGAGGATGGTAAACTCACCCTTTATCTCCATGGCGCAACCGAAGGCAAAAAGCTTGATTTAATGAGAGCAAATCCAAAGGTTTTCTTTTCAATTGAAAGCGATATTACCGCTTTTTCAGGTAGTGTTGCTTGTCAATATGGTACATCCTATTCCTCAATTATGGGTAAGGGTACTGCTGAAATTCTCGAAAATCCCGAAGATAAAATGGCAGGGCTTTCAATATTTATGAAATCCCAGACAGGGCTTGATTTCCAGTTTAATGAAAGAATGGTAAGTGCTGTTGCAGTAATAAAAATTGATGTTTCTCAATACACCGCAAAGCACCGCCCACTCCCTATACAGAACCAGAAACAATTAGAGAAATAAAAAACATCACCCTTGAGTTTTAAAAGAAAACTCAAGGGTGATTTCATATTAACTTATCGCTCAATGGATTTAGCTGTGATGATATTACCTTCAGCAGATTTATAAGAAATTTTAACCTTATCGCCTGTGTTGAGGATTACAACTGAATCATCATCAGAAGCGGAAATTGCATAATAAGTTTTGTTGCCGTCAAGAGCAATATAGTAAATACTGTTGCCGTTAACAACTGCGGAGCGGATATCTGTAATAACACCGCTTACGCTTTCAAGCTTTGCCGGTTCTTTATTTTCTGTGTCGCCACTTGTTTCTCCACCGGTTAAAGCATCCGGAAGAACTGCATCATAAGTGATTTCAAGAACCTTCTTTGTGCTTGATTTAACTTTATTCACATAAGATTTAAGGCAAGCTTCAAGGTCGGGGTTAGCATCATCTTCACTTCTTACAGCATCCTGAACACGCTCAACGCTTACCATTGCATAGCTCTTAACAACATCGTTGTCTTTGAGCGCCATAAAGTAGGTTGCTTCGCCGTCAAGATTAAGAAGAACAGGGAAGGTTGCCTTCCAGCCCTTATCGGAAACAATACCTTCAGCAGATGTCTGAGCACCCTTTTCGGTTGTACCTGAAATTCTCTGGAACACAGCTTCCTTTGTACGCTGGTTAATAATTGCAAAGCCTACGATAGAGTCGTCATTTGTAACGGATGTAACACCAGTATAAAGCCAAACGTCATCACCACTTGCAATATAGCTGGAGCCGTCTGTTGTTGAAACAACACCACTCTGACCAATATAGCCGTTGATGAAACCGCCTGAATATTTACCGTAGTAGTTATACTGTTGAACAAGAAGGTCATCAGAATAAATCTGGTCAATCCACTGAATTTCTTCATTGGTTTTAATTTCTTTGATATCATAGTATTTTATATTATTCTTA
>SVOP01000090.1 GCA_015066325.1 Oscillospiraceae bacterium | reverse complement strand
CTGCTTCACCTTTATTCGCCATCTCCAATGTTTCGGGACTTGGCGGATATGGCGACTCGTTAGTATTGAGTTTTATATATTTTTTATCCTGAGGCTGTTCACCGGGAACATACGCCGCAAGAGAATTATATCTTTCGTCAAGGAATTTGCTCATTGGATTACTCTTCTCCTCTTATCGATACACTCTTTGCGTGAGCGTGTAAACCTTCTTCGGTAGCAAAGCGAACCACTTTATCGCCCACATCTTTAAGTGCCTCTCTGCTGAAATATGAAAACTGAGTTTTCTTAACAAAATCATCAACTGAAAGCGGGCTTGAAAATCTTGCAGTACCGCTTGTGGGTAAAGTGTGGTTAGGTCCTGCAAAATAGTCACCGAGAGCTTCGGGACAGTTTTTGCCGAGGAAAACAGAACCTGCATTTTTAACATAACCCAAATATTCGAAGGGGTTATCAACACAGATTTCAAGATGCTCGGGTGCTAAAATGTTAGATGTTTCCATAGCCTCAACAAGTGAATCCGTAATAATAATTTTGCCGTTTGTATCAATTGAGCAACGGGCAATTTCGGCTCTCGGAAGCTGAGGAATCTGCTTTTCAAGCTCTTCGCTTACTTTATTTGCAAAATCTTCGCAATCGGTAATAAGAACTGCAGTTGCCATTTTATCGTGCTCTGCCTGAGAAAGCAAATCTGCCGCAATATGAGCAGGGTTATTAGTTCCGTCAGCAACAACAAGAATTTCACTGGGACCTGCAATCATATCAATATCAACAGTGCCGAAGACCTGCTTTTTAGCTTCTGCAACAAAAGCATTACCGGGACCAACAATTTTATCAACCTTGGGCACACTTTCTGTTCCGTAAGCAAGAGCAGCAACTGCCTGAGCACCGCCTATTTTGAAGATTCTATCTACCCCTGCAATACTTGCCGCCGCAAGAATTACAGGTTTGATTTTACCTTCTTTTGCAGGTGTTACCATAACAATTTCAGAGCAACCTGCAATTTTTGCAGGAACGCAGTTCATAAGAACTGATGATGGGTAAGAAGCTGTGCCACCTGGCACATAAAGACCAACCTTTTCAATGGGCAATACCTTCTGACCGATTATAACCCCTACATTATCATTAATAACAAAGGAATTGCGAACCTGCCTTGAATGGAAAGCCTTAATATTCTCTTTTGCCTGTTTTAAGATTTCAATAAGCTCGCTATCAACCTGATTTAAAGCATCTTCGATTTCTTCCTTTGTTACCTCGAGAACATCATCGACCGCTCCATCAAATTTCTTGCTGTATTCAACCAGAGCTTTGTCTCCGTTTTCACGGACATTTTTTATAATATCAGTAACAATGCCCTCAACATCAATTGTCTGCTCGCTTCTTTCGAGAATTTCTTCTGTTGAGATTTCGCTACGCTTGTATATTTTAATCACTGTTTTTCCCTCACAATTTCGTCTAATGAAGCTTTAAGTTTATCTATAATTTCAGATTTAAATTTATAGCTTGCTTTGTTTGAAATAAGCCTTGCGCTTATTCCAACAATGGTCTCTTTAGGCTCAAGACCGTTTTCAAGAAGCGTTGCACCTGTTTCAACAATGTCAACAATAACATCGGAAAGACCTAAAATAGGTGCAATTTCAATGGAGCCGTTAAGCTTTATTATGTCAATATCACGGCATTTATCTGCATAATAGCTTTTTGCAATATTAGTAAACTTTGTTGCAACTCTCAAGGTGCTTGTGCCGTTATCAGTAAATTCCTTTTTACCTGCAACACACATTCTGCATTTGCCCATATCCAAGTCAAGAAGCTCATAAACATCGGGGGTATATTCAAGAAGAATATCTTTACCTGCAACTCCTATATCTGCCGCACCTCGTTCAACATAAATTGCAACATCAGAGGGCTTAACCCAGAAATAGCGGACTTTTTTCTCTGCATTTTCGAATATAAGTCGGCGGTTTTTCTCATGAATCTGCGGACATTCAAAGCCTGCACTTTCAAACATAGCATAAACCTTTTCACCCAGCCTGCCTTTAGGAAGCGCCACATTAAGCCAACCATCATCTGCAGTTTCTTCAATTTCATTTTTATTTTCAAGAAGTCTGTCAACCTCATCAAGATAAACTGCAAAACCGATTGCACCTGCTTTTTTGTTAACTCGTTCCATAAGCTTATCATATCTTCCGCCTGAAAGAACACTTGCAGGAACACCGTGAACAAAGCCTTTGAAAGCAATACCATTATAATAGTTCATATCGTTAACCAATGAACAATCAATATTGATATTACCTTCATAACCTGCTTCAATAAGCTTTTGGCAAACCTTTGAAAGCTCGTTAAAAGCATTCTGCATTTCGGAATTGACTGCAACCGCACCGATTTTTTTGAGAACCTCAGAGGGTTTACCGCAAGCATTCATAATCTCCAAAAGCATATTAACCAAGGCTCCACCAACACCGAAGCTTTCACAAAGTGTTTTTATAGCACCTGCATTTTTCTCTGCAATAGCAGAAAGGAGCTCGGTTTTGTTGCTTTCGTTAAGCTCCATAGCATTGAAAATACCGCTTAAAAGACCAAGGTGAGAAATATCAAGCACATAGTTTTCGCTTATGGCATAAAGACTACGGGCGGCAAGAATAATAACATCGCAAACATCGTTATCGGTTATGTCACCCATACACTCAATACCCGTCTGCATAATCTCGCTGAATCCGCCTGCTTTTTTACTTTCGCGGTAAACATTTTCGTTATAATAAACCTTCTGAACTCCTTTAACGGAATCATCAAGGTTTTTGATTATTGAAAATGTTACATCAGGCTTGAGAGCAAGGAGTCTGCCGTCTGTATCGGTAAAGGTAATGCAATTACCGCTCACAAGGAAATCCTTGTTACTGCCGTATAAATCATATTCCTCAAACTTGCTCATTTTGAAAGGCTTATAGCCAAACTTTGTATAAAGACTGCGAAGCTCGAATATAATTCTTTCGGTGGGATTGAGAACAGAAGCGTCAAAACTCATTTCTTCTCTCCCCCTTTGAGCTTTTCAATTATATTTTTATAGCCACCATTACCATAAGAAAGGCAACGGTTAACCCTGCCGATTGTTGCTGAGCTTGCACCTGTTTCAGTTGTAATTGTAGAAAAGGTTTTACCCTCGTCAAGCTTCTTTGCAACGCTTAAACGCTGAGAAAGGGAAACAATTTCATTAATGGTGCATAAATCCTCAAAAAACAAAGCACATTCCTCTTCGTTTTCAAGGCTTAATATTGCTCTGTAAAGCTCTGTAACATCATTATTTTTTAAAGGTGTCATAATTAAGACCTACAACTTTTCTTTTTAGAAAAAAGTTATTCCTTTCTAAAATTTCCGCTTTTAAAAATCGTGTTCATATGGTAGCACACTAAAGTGCTAAAGTCAATACTAAAAGCGCATTATTTTTTCCGAAAATGAAATTTGTTAAAATAAATAAAAACACTTGAAAAAAACAAGTATTTTATATATAATACTATTCGTATTTTGAATAGAAATTTGCTGGAATAGCTCAGTTGGTAGAGCAGCTCATTCGTAATGAGCAGGTCGCGTGTTCGAGTCACGTTTCCAGCTCCAGAAAAAAGCCGAGTCTTAAGACTTGGCTTTTTTCAATGAAATAAATCCTTACAGATTTATGAAATATACTGCTTATATGAAATAGCTGATGCTATGAAATACGCAATGGCGTATAAAGGATTTATTTTATTTCACATTTTGTTGCAAACAAAATATTTCATAATCGTAGATTATTTCATATTGCAAAGCAATATTTCATTCTATAAATATATACTATCCTCCGTTAATTACTTCTACATACAAGAACTCAATGCAAGAATCCTGAACGAGTTCATTGAGAAAATTGTGGTATCAGAAAAGGAAATCATAGATGGTGAAAAATACCAATGCGTTCATATATACTACAAGTTTGTGGGGTTGATGAGTATTTAAAGTATTACCGACCACATAAATACAAATATTGAATTTGGTATATCCTTCTGCTATACTGTATTAGAGGTGAGTTTATGAAAAAACTTAAAAACCTACTACTTAACAAAAAGAAACAGCAATCCATTCCACCTATTCCTACAATCGAAGAAATTGCAGAAGAATTATATAATAAAAGTCTATCTTTTGAAGATTATGAAGTTATAAAAGTTATATATAACAAAGACAAAACCAAAAGATTTATACTTTTGAAAAGTTCAAATGGATTTTACAAATATACATATGAAGAAATATATGTTTATGATGCATATGAATGGAATTTGTGTTGCAATATCCCTGATTCCTACCCGGCAACTTGGATACCCAAAGACAGGAAATTCGGATATTCGTTTTTCGGTACAGAAAAAGAAGCATACACATCTATGAAACAAGAGTCTGAATATTTACAATATTTTGAATAAAACTACTTTCTTGCTCAATCAGTCAGATAACATTATGCAATTGATTTTAACAAGTAAAATAGTTACCCTTAAATACAACCATAGGTCGCGTGTTCGAGTCACGTTTCCAGCTCCAAGCAAATCACTCCGTTTAACAGATTTTCTGCTAAACGGAGTGGTTTATTTCTTAAACTATTTAATCACTGCATATTTAAAAATCTCTTGAGCTTCTTCTTTGGTGAAGCCTGCAAGCTTGATAGCATAAATTTTACTTAAATCTTCTTTAGATTGGAAAAATAAAAGATAAGTTTCGTTATTATCTTCTGAGAGTATATAATATCCCTGCGCTACTGCCCTATCATTTTCGGAAACGATATAATGAGAGTTACCGTTGCCCATAGGCAACACTGATATTGCCATACTTGAATAATATGCACACGCCTTTGTGTAATCCTCAAATGAACAGAAAAGCTTTGCTTCGGGCGGGTCGCTTGAAATAAAATCCTTTAACATTTTATAATTATAAGGAACCGCAATTTCCGTGCTGTAACCATAGTTTTCTATACCCTTTTTAGCAAAGGCATAAATTATCGGATATTTTAAAGACTGATTAAAATATTTTTTATGCTCATCCAATTTAGGAATCGGCACACCCTGATTTTCATCATAAATAACAATGTTTTTACCTTTACCAAAATCAAGAATGTATGTTTTTTCTGTCTTCTTTTCCTTGTATTCACCAATATCTGCATCTATATATAAATCAAAGTATTCGTTACTGTAGTTGCTTTTTGTGTTAACCCCACTTTCAAAAACCTGACAAGTATCCGTAACACCGCTATAGCGACCCTTATCAAATTCAATTTTATATAGCATTAACGGCACTTTCAGAAAAGCGAACACACCTAACAAAACAAGCACAACTAAAAATACTGATACGGTTTTGATTATTGCTTTTTTCTTATCCTTTTTAAACATATTACCAACTCCTTTTATCAATTCTGTTGAATCATTGTTTAAAGCTTTAATTTCGGGTTGATTTGTTAACTGCTCATATTCCTTTCTGCAGGATGGGCAAATACTCAAATGATTTTTTATAATTTCTGTTGATTCCTTACTGCAAAGGTCGTCTATATACAGCGGTAACAAATCCTTTATTAAAGAACAATTTTCTTTACTCACCTTCACTCATCCTTTCTTCAATTTGTTTTTTTGCTCTGAAATATGTTACTCTCGCCCAATTTTCTGTTTTCTCGAAAACATCGGCAATGGTCGAGTATGGCATATCTCCCAAGGTTTTCATATAAAAAACTTCTTTATAGGGAGTTTCCAAATTCACGGCTTCGGTTAGAATTCTTTTAACATTTTCATTTTTAATAACATTTTCTTCGGGGGTATTGTCTGCAACTAAATTGGGGTAATCTGAAATGTTTTCCGGTTGCCTTTTTCTTTTTGAATTAAGAAAAATATTTCTTGCAATACTGCAAAGCCAGGTTTCAATTTTGCAGTCATTTTTAAATGTATCAATCTTTTTAATTGCGTTATAAAAGGTTTCCTGAGTTATATCCTCCGCCATAGCTTCATTAAGGCATAAAGACAAGGCATAGCTTTTCACATATTTATAGTGCAAATTACAGATTTTCTCTAAATCATCCAAAGCCATCCCCCCTTTCGTTTTTTATTTTATATGTAACAAATTCGCTTAAACCTTTTTGATTTTCAACTATTAGAAACATAAAAAGGCGTTTCATTACAAAAAATTTTTGATTTTTTTATTATATCATAAAATCCGTTTAACAGAATATTATCTGCTAAACGGATTTAGTTTTTAAAATAACTATTAAAGCTTTTCGCCACATTCAAGGCAGAATTTTGCACCTGCTGGGATTTCTGAACCGCATTTTGCACATTTGAGAATCAAGGATGCACCACATTCCATACAGAACTTGCCTTTAGCTGTCTTTTTGCCACAAACATGGCAAATCATTTCGTTTTCTGCAAGGTTTTCTACCTTTGCACCGCACTCAAGGCAAAATTTTGCATTAGCAGGTAAGGTATTGCCACAGCTATCACATTTAATATTGCTTTCGGGAGTCTGAACTCCACCTGCAAAGCTATTGAAGACCTCACCTAACTGACCACTCATAGCACCTGCAGCCTGAAGACCAACACCTAAGCCGACGATATCGCCCATCATACTGCCACCGGCACCATCGCCCCCCATATTGCCAAGACCTTCTGCAAATGCTTTCTGAACATCCGCCTGAACATATTCTTTTTCAGTAATACCTTTAGCTGCCATAATTTCAGCTTCTGCAAAGCCTGCCATTTTTGCTGCCTGTGCTTCGGTTTGTGCTTTAATAAGCTCACGCTCTGCTTCGCGTTTAGCAACCTCTGTTTCAGTTGTCTGGCGTTCAAGCTCAACCTGTCTCTGAGCTGCAGTAACCTCCGCCTCCGCCACTGCTTTTGCAGTGCGGATTTCTGTTTCCGCCTCAACAACTTTTTTCTGAAATGAGATTGTATGTAATTCACGGATTTTCTTGAAGTTCGGGTCATCTTCGGGCAAAACAATTGTTGTCACATAAAGCTGAGGAATTGTTAAACCATATTCTTCAAAGCCGGGTATAATCTTTTCTTTAAGAACACCTGAAAGGTCTTCAAGTCTCTCATCAATTTCAAGAATATCGATTTCACTCTGCTTGATAGCAACAGGAAGATTTGCCTTAACCGCAGTTGAAATAAAAGGTCTGAAGCAGTCGTTAAGGCTCTTTGTGAAACCGTCTCTGCTACCGCCCCAGGCAATGCCGTTTGCAGTGCCAACAAGCTTTATAAGAAGCTTACGTGAATCGGAAACCTGAAGATTCATTTCACCGCTGGCACCTAACTCAATGGGAACACCTGTAAGAGAATCAATAAAACGGACTTTACTGTCAGTGCCCCATTTAACAGACATCTGAACAGTTTTGTTAATGAAATAAACTTCACAATGGAATGGTGACTCCCCACCTGTTGCAAGGTTAAGAAGATTGCTGAGTAAGGGAATATTCTGTGTGGTGAGAGTAT
>SVOP01000089.1 GCA_015066325.1 Oscillospiraceae bacterium | reverse complement strand
TCCGATCTACCTTCTTGCATACCTTCAGAAGACAGATATCGAACGCTACCGTGCAATCATTGCTCGTCTTGGTCTTCGTAAATAATTCTTTAAAACAATGGGACAAACGGAAAACCGTTTGTCCCGTTAGCCGTTTTTTCAGGCAGTAATAAAGTGCTTAAAAAGGCTTTTATTCCCACAATTTTTGTGGTATAATATTGTGTACATCCGCTGATTTAGGTTTTAGCGATAAAGAAAAGGACAAGCTTTTTGTGTTTTTCTTTGTTGCTAATCCATTGATGCGGAAATAAATAAAAAGAGGTAAAAATTATGTTTTTCAAAGACTTCAGAACTTTTGAAACAGAAGTTGCCGGCAGAAAATTAGTTATTGAAACCGGTAAAATGGCTGGTCTTGCAAACGGTGCTTGTCTTGTTCGCTACGGTGAAACAGAAGTTCTCTGTACCGCAACAATGGCAGATAAACCCCGTGAAGGCGTTGACTTCTTCCCACTTTCCGTTGATTTCGAGGAAAAGCTTTATGCAGTTGGCAGAATCCCCGGCTCTTTCCAGCGTCGTGAGGGTAAGGCATCCGAAAAGGCTGTTCTCACATCCCGTGTTATCGACAGACCCATTCGTCCCCTTTTCCCCAAGGATATGAGAAATGATGTTTCTGTTGTTGCAACAGTTATGTCCGTTGACCCCGACTGCTCACCTGAAATTGCAGCTCTCTGGGGTGTTTCCACAGCTATCGCTATTTCAAACATTCCGTGGGATGGCCCCGTATCAAGCGTTTCCCTCGGTCTTGTTGACGGCAAATATGTTATCAACCCCACTCTTGAAGAAAGAGCAAAAACAGAAATGACTGTTACAGTTGCTTCAACAGACAGCCTTGTTGCTATGATTGAAGCAGGTGCTAACGAAATTTCAAACGAAGTTATGTTCGACGGTATTATGTTCGCTCACGAAGAGAACAAGAAAATCGTTGAATTTATCAAAGGTATCGTTGCTGAAATCGGCAGAGAGAAGATTCCTTTTGAGTCAAATGACCCCAGCGAAGAGCTTTTCGAGGCTATTAAGGCATTTGCAATTGACGATGTTAAATTCGCTCTTGACACAGATGACAAGAGAATCCGTGACGAAAGACTTCTTCCTGTTTATGACAAGGTTCACGCTGAATTTGACGAAAAATACCCCGAAGAAGCAGACAAAATTGACGACTGCCTCTATAAGCTCCAGAAATTTGTTGTTCGTCGTTGGCTTCTTGATGAAGGCAAACGTGTTGACGGCCGTGGTATTAACGAAATCCGTCCTCTCAACGCTCAGGTTGACCTTCTTTCAAGAGTTCACGGTTCAGGTATGTTCACTCGTGGTCAGACTCAGGTTCTTTCTATTGCAACTCTCGGTACTGCACGTGATGCACAGATGCTTGACGGTATTGATGAAGATGTAGAAAAGAGATACATCCACCACTACAACTTCCCCTCATACTCCGTTGGTGAAACAAAGCCCTCAAGAGGTCCCGGCAGACGTGAAATCGGTCACGGTGCTCTTGCTGAAAGAGCTCTTCTTCCCGTTATTCCCTCAATGGAGGAATTCCCCTACACAATCCGTGTTGTTTCTGAGGTTCTTTCTTCAAACGGTTCAACATCTCAGGGTTCAGTTTGCGGTTCAACTCTTGCTCTTATGGCAGCAGGTGTTCCCATTAAAGCTCCCGTTGCAGGTATTTCCTGCGGTCTTATTTCCGAAGGCGACCGTTTTATGACAATGGTTGATATTCAGGGTCTTGAAGACTTCTTCGGCGATATGGACTTTAAGGTAGCAGGTACAAAGAACGGTATCACTGCTATCCAGATGGACCTTAAGGTTCACGGTCTTACTCCCGAAATCATCAAGGAAGCTTTCCAGAAAACATACGATGCTCGTATGTATATTCTTGATGAAATTATGGCTCCCTGCATTGCAGAGCCCAGAGCAGAGCTTTCAAAATACGCTCCCAAGCTTCTCACAACAAAAATTGATGTTGAGAAAATCGGTGATGTTATCGGTAAGCAGGGTAAGGTTATTCAGAAAATCTGCGCAGAATGCAACTGTAAGGTTGACGTTGAAGAAGATGGTACAATCTTCGTTACAGCAGTTGACATTGATGATGCAAACCGTGCTCTTGATATTATCAACACAATTGCAAACGACCCCGAGGTTGGTGCAATTTACAAGGGTGTTGTTACAAGACTTATGTCCTTCGGTGCATTCGTTGAAATCGCTCCCGGTAAAGAAGGTCTTGTTCACATCTCCAAGCTTGATGTTAAGAGAACAGAAAAAGTTGAAGACTGCGTAAACGTTGGTGACGAAGTAATCGTTAAGGTTACTGAAATCGACGATCAGGGCAGAATCAACCTTTCAAGAAGAGATGCTCTCATTGAGGTTGAAGGTCTTGTTCCCGAAAACGATGACGAGCCCGAAAGAGAAAGACGTCCCCGTCGCAACAACTTCCACAAACGCGACAAAAGAGACTGATTGGGGCTGTAAAAAAGCGCAGATCGCATAAAACCATATATATCAAGGGGTTCCTGCAGGACAAAACCTGTAAGAACCCCTTAAGTATATCTAACTCTTAAAAACAATGAAAAAATTAAAGTTTTATGCTACGAACAAACCTCGCCACTCGACGTACCTTTGTACGCCTTCGGGCAAATCCCGATAAGCCTAAAGCCTTATCGGGACTCGGTTTGTCCCTTCTGCATCTTTTTTTCTATCCCCAAAAAAGGGCTGTAAAAAAACGATGTTTTTTTACAGCCCCATAAAATTTATAAAAGACCTTTTATACTTTCGGTTATTTTCTTTGCTATATACGGATTATTCATTGTGTAAATGTGAATTCCATCAACACCGTTTGCAACCAAATCAACAATCTGGTCAATTGCAAATGCAATACCTGCATCCACAAGGGCCTCTGGTCTGTCCTCATATTTCTGAATCATTTTAACGAATTTTCTCGGAAGACTTGCACCACACATTGAAACCATTCGCTCAATCTGATTTTTATTTGTTACAGGCATAATACCTGCAGAAATGGGAACGGTTATTCCTGCAATATCGCATCTGTCACGGAAGCGGTAAAAATAGGAATTATTGAAGAAAAGCTGTGTTACAATGCTTTGAGCTCCACAGTCAACCTTATTTTTAAGGTTTGCAATATCAACCTTGCCATTAGGTGCTTCGAAATGGGTTTCAGGATAGCCTGCAACAGAAATTCCGAAATCACCTTTTGTCTTTATATAAGAAACCAAATCGTTAGCGTGAATAAAATCTGTTTTCGGCTCAAAATCGGGGTTTTTATCACCGCGCAAAGCAAGTATATTTTCGATATTATTTTCTTTAAGCTCATTTAAAACTCTGTCAACATCCGCTTTGGTTGAATTAACGCAGGTTAAATGTGCCATAGCTTCAATTCCGTATTTGTTTTTTATAAGAGAAGCAATATCACAAGTATAGTTATTCGCAGCAGAGCCGCCTGCACCATAGGTAACACTTATGTAATCAGGGCGAAGACTTTGAAGCTCTGCAATTGTGTTATAAACAGTTTCAACGGAGCCTGTTTTCTTTGGCGGAAAAACCTCAAAGGACAAAACAGTTCTTTCACTATTAAAAAGAGAAGAAATTTTCAAAGCTTATCTTCCTTTCAAATTCAATTGGATTTTTTCTTTATATACTTAACAAGCACTACTATCGACACTCCAAGTAATGCGAAAACCACCACTGTCATCATAAACTTAACGGGAATAATATCATAAATTTTATCGCCCAAAAGAGTTATGAGAATTATTCGGGGCATAACGCCGAAAAAAGAGATTAAAATATATCTCAAATATCCCATATTACTTGCACCGAAAAAAAGGCTTACAAAGTCAATGGGGAAAACGGGCAAAAGCCTTGCAACATAAAGATAGGGTGTTTTCTTATCTCTGAGAGTTATGATTTTCTCGCCTTTTTTGGATTGCTTCAGCTTCTTTTCTACCCTTTCGCCGCCTAAAAACTTACCGATAAAATAAGTTATATTAAGCTCGGCAAAAAGTCCTATTGCATTTACAAGAAGACCGGGAGCAAAATCAAAAGCCATTCCCACTGCCATATAAAGCACCGAGGCAGGAATCACAAAAACAATTGCTTTGAGGGAATAAACTCCCACAACCGCTGCACCTGCTTCAAAAAGAGTGTTTGTTTTTTCCACAAGTGCACGAACATCTATATTAACAAGGTCGTTATATTTAAAAATAATAACTAAAAGAATTGCGAGAACGAGAGCCCCTCTTAAGCCGATACCAACGGCACGCTTTGTTTTGTTATTCATAGTGCCGTCCTTTCATAAAGCTAAAATTATAAATTGATATGTACCAGTTCTCCGCCCTTTTCTCTTGACTCATCTGCAAGGAAAATAACCTTGTGACCGGGAACAGAATCGAAAATTGAAGTGCAGGAAATTGAATGGCTTTCGCCACGCTGAAAATTAACAAAATCCTCTGTAAGTCTTTCGTCACCGCCACTGTGGCCCTCACCTGAAATATGACTCATATCAATAACTTCTTTATCATAATAGTTTTCTTTTGCAGGATTCTGCTTTCTCACTTCAATAAACGCATGCTCAAATTCACCGTAAATTTCACCCTTTGTGCCAATTACACGAATTGTTCTCAAGGGTTCGGGAGAACCGCCCACCATATTGTGTGTTCCCGTTGCACCGCTTTTGAAATTAACAAGAACGCTCTGATGGTCAACAACATCGTTATCGCATTTATAAATACATCTTCCGTAGTCGCTGTGCATAAGAAGCTCTTTTCTTTGCTCGTCAGTTGGATTTTCAACATCTTCAATGTCACGCCATACATAAACTGTCCACTCGTTTGGATGGTCAAGATAGAGACGCTTTGCACTAAAACGGCAATCATCTACATTGGGGCAATCCACAAGACAACGTGTGCCTGAATTTTGGGGAGCATTTTCAGGTATAAACTGCATTCTCGCACCAACGGATGAAACGCTTACAGGCTTATCCTCACCCATCAGCCACATCATAATATCAAGGTCGTGGCAGCATTTAGCAAGAAGCATTGAGGTATGACATTTTTCAGAGTTCGCCCATTTACCGCGGACAAACGATGTTGAAAGATGATGATAGCTTACATTTTCAACTGTTTGAATGTTTATTACATCACCAATTTCACCATTTAAAATACGCTGCTTTATTGTTGAATAAAAAGGAGTATAACGAAGCACATGGCAAATCATAACCTTATTATTATTGCGTTTTACCACTTCGATTAAACGCTCCATTTCCTCATCATTCACCGCAAAGGGCTTTTCAAGAAGCATATCATAGCCTCTTTCAAGAAGCGGAATTGATGTTTCAACGTGTTGCTCATCCATTGTGCCGTTAATAACTGCATCAGCAAATTTTGGAGCTTTTGCAAGTTCCTCTGCAGAATCAAAACAAAAATCTTCTGAGAAACCAAATTTCTCGCTGACCATTTTCTGACGGTATTTATCAGGATCTGCCACACCCACAATTTTAAGCTTTTCGGGGTATCTTAAAGAGAAATCGGCATAAGCCATAGACCTATGCCCTGCTCCTACTATTATTGCCGTTACGGGATTGTTTGCCATAAAATCACTACCTGTGAGAAAATTAATTACCTTTTTAAACTTATTTTGTTAAATCAATTGCCATTATATTTTCACCAAAGCCCTTGAAAATTGTTTTGAATCCGTTTCTTTTATAAAAACGGACAGCACCGTGGTTCCAGATGCCTGCTATAAGCATTACTCCTTTTACATTTTTCGATTTCAAATCCGCTAAAAGCATCTGAATCATTTTAGAGCCATAACCGCCATTCTGATATTCGGGCAATAAATCAATGTGCAAATGTGCCGGATATTTACAGCTGTAAAATGTATATGGTACAGGAAAAAACCAGCTTCTTCTCCCGCTTTTTTTATCTAATTTATAAATTTCAGGAACATCAACTTTTCTGAAAACCTTACTGAATCTGCGGTAATCAGGTTCGCAAAGAACATAGCCCACTGCCTTATCTGCATCATCAACAAGAACAAAGCAGGAATCATAGCATTCGCGGGCATAATAAGTAGAAAACATCTTAGACATCTTTCTACCTACTTTTTCGTCTTTGATACTTAATTCCCCTGCAGTCATACGGCAGACATATTCAACATCTTTAATATCGTCTGCTCTCATTCTTCTGATAGTTGCCATTACTGCACATCTCCTGAAGATTTTTTTCTTTTCTTTACCTTTTCTCTTGTTCCGTCAGGACGCTGAATAACAGTATTATCAAGAGTGTTTTCAAGAGATTTTCTGAATGCGGCAACATACTCCGCACGAAGAGCCTTCTGCTCAATTTTCTCTTCCTCTGTCAACTCCTGCTCACGAGCCTTGCGTGCAAGAAAATTTATTCTGTCAATTTTTTCGGGAGTAATCATATTAAAATCCTTTATTTATTGAATTAATTTATATATTTACATTACTGTAGTATAGCACATATTTTATTTTTTGCAATGAATTTATTAAAAAAGAGCCTTTCTCTTACGAAAAGCTCTTTTTATATGGATTTTCTCTTGTTCTTTTTATAAACAAATCAAATTCATCCTGATTTATCAACACAGGGTAAGAAAGGATTTTTAATGTCACACGCTCACCTCCGTGGTAAGATGGCTGCTCATAATCATAAGAGTTTATTTTAAATCCTAAACGGTCATAAAATCTTATTCTTTTAATTTGTTGCTCTGTTTCGGGTGCTTCTGCTTCGAGGATTATAGGCTTTTTATAAACTTCTTTTACAAGCTCAATTGTTTTTGAGCCATATCCACCTGCCCTTACTGCTTCATCAATAGCAATATGCTCAATGAAAACAAACTCGGGGAAAACCCATAAAGCTATAAAGCCAACTTCAGTTTCTTCATCAAAGATTTCTAAAAACTTGAAAAACTTATTGTTTAAGCATTCCTTCTGGTCTGAAATATCGCGGCGTTCCTCGTATGGAAACGCCGCGGTCATTTTACTGAAGACCAAATCGAAACGTTCTTCGGTAATCGGTACTAACTTCATATTACTTTATCTGAGTACCTGCAGGAACGCAGTCGGGAACAAACACTACCTGGCAACCGCAAGCGCCATTTGTTGCTGCAAGAAGCATACCGTTGCTCTGAACACCTGAAAATCTTGCAGGCTCAAGGTTTGCAATAACAATAATCTTTTTGCCAACAAGCTGTTCGCAGGTATATTCGCTCTTGATTGAAGAAACGATAACTCTGTTTTCACCGCTACCGTCATCAAGAGTGAGCTTTAAGCAGCTATGAGACTTTCTGATTTCCTGAGCTTTGAGAATTTCACAAACGCGGAGGTCAAGCTTTTCAAAATCTTCAATTGAAACTGTATTTTCTTTAAGAGGAACGAAAGCATCTGCTTCGCCGTAAACATGCTTATCCTCTGTTTCAACAACCTCTTCTGCCTTTGCTGCTTCTTCCATTTTTACTTCTTCCTCTGTTTTGGGGTAGGAGAAGTCAAGAAGGCCAACATATCTCTTGGGGTCGATAGCAAAAAG
>SVOP01000004.1 GCA_015066325.1 Oscillospiraceae bacterium | reverse complement strand
AGCTTTCGCAGGGCGATAAAGTTATTGCAAAAAGTGATAGCAGTCTTAAATATATAAAATCCTATGTTCAAAGAGCAAGTGTTTATTATGGCGAGGACCAGGATGCAAGAATCGGTTACTATGATTTTTCAGATGTTTCCTATTCAACAGAAACCTGGAAAAATGCAGAGGTTATATCTGCCCCTGTTTCCGTTCTCAATGAAACGGATTTCACTCCCGACAGAATAATAAGAAAGCTTAAACCAAAGTGCATCTATAAAAAAGGCGACTATGCAATTTATGATATAGGCGAAAATGTTGCAGGTTACCCGGTTATAGAATTCATTGACGATGCTTATACAGGCGAAGGCTGTACTATGCGCTTTGCAGAAGAATTGGACGAAAATGGTGCACTGGCATTCCATTCCGCAGGCGGAGAGTTCCGTATGCAGAAGGATACATATATTTATGATAATAAATGTAAGGAATTCCATCCTCAGTTCACCTGGCACGGTGCAAGATATTTTGATGTTCTCGGCAGAGTTAATGTCAAAGAATACAGAGTTGTTCATACGGATTTGAAGCCCATTGTTAAATTCAAATCCTCAAATGAAACTCTTCAATGGATTTTTGATGCTTATATAAGAACACAGAATTCAAATATTCACGGTTGTGTTCCCTCGGATTGCCCTCACAGAGAAAGGCTTGGCTATACAGGTGACGGTCAGTTAACTGCCAATGTGGTTATGACCTGCTTTGATGCTGAGAGTATGTACCGCAAATGGATAAGAGATATTGCAGACTGTCAGGATATTTTCAATGGTCATGTTCAGCATACTGCACCATTTTACGGTGGTGGTGGCGGTCCCGGTGGTTGGGGTGGCGCAATGGTACTTGTTCCTTATGCTTTCTATAAGCACTACGGTGACAAGGCTTTGCTTGAAACCTATTACCCAAATATGCTCAGATATCTTGACTATCTCGAAAGCCATAGTGAAAAAGGCTTGGTAGTCAGAGAAGAAAAGGTCGGCTGGTGTTTAGGTGACTGGTGCTCACCAAAGGACAGAAATCTTATTCCTGAACCCTTTGTAAATACCTATTTCTACCTTAAAGCCCTTAAAATGACCATTGAGATTGCAGATATTATCAGCAAACCCAATAAAGAGCTTAAGGCTCGTTATGAAAAAGTTAAGAAGGCATTTCTTGATAAGTACTATGATAAGAAAGCAGGCACCTTCTATAAATCTACCGAGGCTTGCGATGCCTACGGCTACGATTTAGGTTTAGGTAACGAAAAAACTCTCAAAGCAATTGTTGATAAGTACGAAAAGCTTGGTCAGTTTGATACCGGTATTTTCGGAACAGATATTCTCATCAGAACTCTTTGCGAAAACGGTCATAAGGATTTAGCCTTCAAGCTCCTTACGAGTGAAAAAGAAAATACTTTCTACAATATGAAAAAACACGGTGCAACAACCCTTTGGGAAAACTGGGAGGGAGCACACTCCCACTCGCATCCTATGTTTGGTGCGGTTGTGGAATACTTAGTAAAATACTTTAATGAGGCATAAACAAGTGACCCTATCAACATTTTCATAAAATGTTGATAGGGTCACAGTCATTTTATCTTATGTTTCCGCTTTCAATGGCGGATTTCTTTACTGCCTCGGCTATTTCAAAAGCAACGCTTCTGTCGAGAGCTGAGGGGATTATGTTTTCTTCGTTAAGCTCGCTTTCGGGGATGTGGTTTGCCAAAGCGTAGGCAGCGGCAAGCTTCATTTCTTCGGTTATTGCCGTTGCTCCGCAGTCAAGAGCGCCTCTGAATATACCCGGGAAAACAAGAACATTATTAATCTGATTGGGAAAATCTGAACGACCTGTTCCTACAACTCTTGCTCCTGCTTCTTTTGCCTTATCGGGCATAATTTCGGGAGTGGGGTTCGCCATAGCAAAAACAATTGCATCAGTGTTCATTGATTTAACCATTTCTTCTGAAAGAATATTCGGTGCGGAAACACCAACAAATACATCTGCATTCTTTATTGCAATATCTAAACTGCCGGTAAGCTTTTCAGGATTTGTGATTCTTGCAAGATTCTGTCTTTCTTCTCCCAAAAGCTCATCATTTTCGTCAATGATTCCGCGTCTGTCAACGAGTACCATATTAGTAGCACCTGCGGCAATAAGCATTTTAGAAATTGCAGTACCTGCAGCTCCAAGTCCGTTAACAACTATTTTTACATTTTTAATATCCTTTTTTACCACCTTAAGAGCGTTGAGAACACCTGCTAAAACAACAACGGCTGTTCCGTGCTGGTCATCGTGGAAAATCGGAATATCACAGATTTCTTTAAGCTTCTTTTCAATTTCAAAGCAACGGGGTGCGGCAATATCTTCAAGGTTAATTCCACCGAAGCTGCCTGAAAGAAGATAAATTGTTCTTACAATTTCATCAACATCCTTTGACTTGATGCAAAGTGGGAAGGCATCAACATCTGCAAACTTTTTGAAAAGAGCGCATTTGCCTTCCATAACGGGCATGCCTGCCTCGGGACCAATATCACCAAGACCCAAAACTGCAGTTCCGTCAGTAACAACTGCCACAAGATTATTTCTCCTTGTAAGCTCAAAGGATTTGTTTACATCGTCTTTAATAACAAGACAAGCCTCGGCAACACCGGGGGTGTATGCCAAAGCCATATCTTCTCTTGTTTCAACGGGACAACGGGAAATTACTTCGATTTTTCCGTTCCACTCGTAATGCTTTTTTAATGAAGTTTCTTTAATGTCCATAGTTATTATTCTTTGTTTGCCTGCATTTTAAGATATGCGTTAATGAAGCCGTCAAGATCGCCATCCATAACGGCATTAATGTTACCGTTTTCAAAGCTTGTTCTGTGGTCTTTTGCAAGGGTATAGGGCATAAACACATAAGAACGAATCTGGCTACCCCAGGCAATTTCCTTCTGAACGCCTTTAATATCACTGATTTTATCAAGATGCTCACGTTCTTTGATTTCGATAAGCTTTGATTTAAGCATACGCATAGCAACCTCGCGGTTCTGATGCTGGCTTCTTTCAACCTGACAGGAGCAAACAATACCTGTGGGAATATGTGTAAGACGAACAGCAGAAGATGTTTTATTAACCTTCTGACCGCCTGCACCTGATGAACGGTAAACGTCCATTTTGATGTCTTCGGGTGCGATTTCAACTTCAATACTGTCGTCTATTTCGGGCATAACCTCGAGAGATGCGAATGAAGTGTGTCTTCTTCCTGATGCGTCAAAGGGAGAAACACGAACAAGTCTGTGAATACCGCTTTCACTCTTCATATAGCCGTAAGCATTTTCACCTTCGATAAGAATAACTGCAGATTTAAGACCTGCTTCGTCACCATCAAGGTAATCAAGAGTTGAAACCTTGAAGCCGTGACGCTCACCCCAACGGTTGTACATACGGAAGAGCATCTGAGCCCAGTCCTGAGCCTCTGTTCCACCTGCACCAGCGTGGAAGGTAAGAATAGCGTTGGTTTTATCGTATTCACCTGTAAGAAGAGTTGAAAGAGTCATAGCATCAAGCGATGAAATGAATCCGTCAACACCCTCGCGACATTCATCGAAAAGGCTTTCATCCTCTTCCTCGTTTGCAAGCTCAATAAGAGTTAAAGTATCATCAAAAACACCGCAAAGGTCATCATAAGCCTTGATTTTGTTTTTGAGAGCTGCCATATGCTGGGTAATTTTCTGTGAACGCTGAATATCGTCCCAGAAGCCATCTTTTGCACTTTCTGCTTCAAGCTCTGCAACTTCATCTTTCATTTTCTGAAGACCGAGAGCTTCTGCAAGGTCTTTTAATTTGTCCTCGTAAGAGAGGAGCTCAAGTCTTAATTCTTCAAACTGAAGCATATATATTTTCCTTTCAAATACATTTTAATAAAGTATTTAATTACATATTTTTACAAATAAATATTATACCTAAATTGTTGCAATATGTAAAGGAAATATTTATATTTTTTACAACAAAATACTCCGCCCGATTTACTCAGGCAGAGTAAGAAAAAGTTTTTATTTGATTTCAATTGTTTTTGCATCAAAATCAACGGTTATTTCATAGCCGAAATGCTTTAAAAGCATTTCAAGGGATTCGTTGTCGATTATATATTTCCCGTTTATCTTTCTATGCTCGGTTTTTATGTATTTATCGGAACGGAAGCTTATGTATTTGTCGTCACCTCTAAGGTGCATATTTGCAAATTCGGCACTATAATTATAAATTTTTCCGTCTATTTCCAAAGAGGCTGTAACATTATTAATCCAAGTGAAGTTACCACCCAATTTTTCAAAAATTGCTTCCAAAGGCAGATCAACATAATCTTTTTCGGGATAGAATTTTATATAATTTCCATTGGTAATATCTTCACCCAATACAGTGAGCTTTATTCCGTCTGTATTGAATTCCTCTGTGTATTGATAAAATTCATTGGGGTGGCTTACAAAAAATTCCATATTTGCATCCGTGGTTTCCTTGAATTTTTCTGTATTTACTTGCGCCTGATGAGTTTCAATTGTTGCACTTGTTTTTTCAACCAGTGGGGTATCAGTTTTAATCAGCTTTGTTCCTGCAAATAAGCCTAAGGTCAGCACCAATGCGCACATAGCAAGGGTTGACGCTGCCAGCTTTTTGCTTCTTTTGGGTGCAGGTTCAAATTCTTTTACTTTTGCTTCAAGTCGGGTTTCAAGATATGGGGTGGGCTTGATTTCTTTTAAAGTATTCTTAATGTCATTTTTCTTCATAGTTGTAATCCTCCAATTCGATTTTTAAGATTTCTCTTGCGCGTTTCAATCGCATTTTAACTGCAGATTTACTAATTTTCAGTATTTTTGCGATTTCCTCTACAGAGTAATCATTGTAATAATAAAGAATTACGGCGGTTTTATATTTTGGCGGTAAGGACAGAATATTTTTTACAATATCAATTCTCTCTTCATTGTTTTCGCTATATGTAGGGAGCTTAAGTTCATCAAGGGGAAGCGTTTTTCTCCCTGAGCTTTTAAGAAAATTAATACATTTATTCTGTGTAATTCTTATCAGCCAGGCTTTTTCGTGTTCTTTTGTTTTAAATTCGGGAGAGTTATAGAGAAGCGTTATGAAAACCTCCTGCAAAATATCTTCCGTATCATCGGGGGTCCCAAGAAAAACAAAAGCAATTCTGTAAAGCATTTCGCCGTATTCTTTGTATTTTTTCTGAAAGTCAATATTAGTACTCATATCGTTCTCCTTTCACCCTGAAAACAAATCAGACGGCAAATTGGTCACAAATATTATAAATGTTTTTATTTAACGAACGATTAACTACTTATAAACAAAAAGTAACGCCACCGAGGTGACATTACTTTAAATCTCCGTTTGCAGGATTTTCTAATAACTTTCCATTTTCTGTAAATCTTGAACCGTGGCAAGGGCAGTCCCAGGAATGCTCTGCCTTGTTCCATTTTAAAGCGCAACCTAAATGTGGGCATCGCTTGGGTGTGGGGGTTAAAAGATTTTTTATACTTTCAAATCCGTTTACTAATAGCTGAGGCTTTAAAAAGCTTCTTGAGGGGTCAAAGGCTTTAGCGAATGGATTTTCTTTTTCTGTTATTAAATCAGTTAAAATCATAGCACTTACCATAGAATTTGTCATACCCCATTTATTAAAGCCCGTAGCAACAAAAAGATTTTTAGCACCTTTATAATATGGTCCGATATAGGGAATATGGTCAAGGGTTTTGCAGTCCTGAGTTGCCCAACAGGCTACCTCAGTGCTTTCAGGATAATTGAGATTTTTGAAATCACGAAGCTCTTGCCAGTTGCCACCTTGTTTACCTGTTTTATGGCTACCGCCACCAAGGAGCAAAAGGTTCTCATAATTTCTGAAAGAAAGTCCTGAATCCGCCTGGTCAACATACATTCCGTCAACTTGTTGAGCATTTTCTAATGCAATGACATAGGAACGATGCTGATACATTTTCATAAAGAAAAGTCCGTGATTATTTATAATGGGGAAATGGGTGGCGATTATAGCTTTTTTAAAAGCAATTTTATTATATTCTGTTATTGCAGAATTGCCGTCAAGCTTTTTTACAAAGGTTTTTTCATATATTTTCAGGTCCTTTGCAATATTGCTTATGAATTTCAAAACATTGAATTGAGCCTGATTTTTAAATTTGATTGCACCGATTGGTTTTATGGGTAACGGAAGCTTGTCCTGAAACTCTGCATCAAAGCCCATTTTCCATAAAGCTTTCAGTTCATCATCAATTAATTGCATATTTTGTAGTTCATAAACGAAATTGTTTTTCTTCTCAAAGTCACAGTCAATATTTTTACAAAGCTTTTCATATTCCCGAACAGCTTGTTCATTGGCGTGAAGATAAACCTTTGCACTTTCAAAGCCGTTGCTTTTAAAAATTTTACTGTAACAAAAGCCGTGCTGACTTGTGATTTTTGCGGTGGAGCTTCCTGTTACCTTTCCACATATTCTGTCTTTTTCAACAACAATACAGTTAATGCCTTTTTCTTGTAATTTATAAGCAGTAAGAATACCCGCAAGTCCGCCACCGATAATAAGAACATCGGTTTTAATGTCTTTTTCAAGGGTAGGGAAAGTGGGTAGCTCTGCTGTTTTTTGCCATATAGATTCCATAATTAAGTGTCCTGCAAATCAGCGGCAGAAATATCGTTTTCTATATTATCTCTGCCAAGGTCATTGTCAATAGTGGGATAAGCTTCGGAAATAGGCTTTTCTTCTTTAAAGGGTTTTGAATTATCTTTTTTGGACATAAAATACACCTCAAGAATATAATTACCCAATAAAAAACAAATACACTATCTGCAAACAAAAATTTACAGATAGTGTGTAAGTACGAATTATTTAGCGATATACAAGCAAGCTTGTGCGATATATTTTGTTTCACAAAATGCGATATATTTCGCTACGCGCAATGCGATATGATATAAATTCCTATTATCACGTGCCTTCAGGCACATATCGCGCCACAGGCATATCGCGTCGGAAGATATATCGCAAATCCGTCAGGGTTTATATCGTTGCGACTTCGTCGCTCAGTCCCACTCCAACCCGGTAACTGTATCAAGGTCAATGCCCTTGGTGTCACTGGTTTTCTTAGCGAGGGTAATAAGGGCTGCAATAAAGCCGGGAACTAAAAGGCAAATTGAAATAATGCCCATATACTGATTTCCTAAAACAGCTGCAAGGGGAAGGCTTATCATATAAGAAACGCCAACACCCATACCAACGGGTAAAAATTCTGCTGCCATTGTTGAGGAACGAAGGTTTGTGGGTGAGGATTCGCCAATCATCATAATAAGAACATCGTTTGTTGAATAGAAGCTACCAACAAAGCCACCACAAAGAAGACCGACTATTGCAGGAGACCAATTGTATTTTGCACCTAACCAAAAGCCTACAAAGCAAGCCAAGCAGTCAAATGCAGTAATAAGTGCTGCAGTCTTTCTGCCCTTTGAGTCACAAATAAAGCCCATAATAACCTGAGCAAGAGAGCAACCAACAGGGAAAAGAAAAAGTGCTGTTGTAACGGGGCCAACGCTAACAAGGTTCATAACCTCTTCTGTAAATGAGTTATACAAGCTTTCTGCATAGCCGTATGACATTATAACTTGATAGTTAATTGAACCGATAAAACCGAAGTTTGCCAATGTTGCGGTAATGAAAAGCCAACGTAGCTGTTTATGCTTCATCGCAAACTTAAATGCGGGAATAAGACCACCTTGTGCATCATTGGTCTTTTTCTCAAGCTTTTCCTGAAGAAGCTCTTCATCAGTTTTGCGAAGATGCTTAAGGCGGGAGTCAATAAATGCATCGGTTTCCCTTGCAAACATAATTGCAATAAAGCTTGTTAAAAGACCTACAATTGCAGGAATCATATAAACATTTCTCCACTCAGAAGCCTCTGCCATAAGAAGTCTTCTCAAAACGGGAACCAGCATAACGCTCATATTGGCAAAGAATTTAATTGTGCTATAAACTCGTGCTCTGTGTTTTGAAGGAGCACTTTCCATAATATAAACCACGTGCATATCATGGGGAATGAAGAACTGAACGAGAACCGCACCAATAAAATAAAGGAAAATATTGTTTGAAAGGAAGATAATGAGCATTGCAAAGCTCATTCCGAAGGTGTTTATAATAAGGAATTTTTTTCTTCCCAAGCGGTCTGCAAAGGGTCTGTAAAGAAGACCTAACGCTTGAAAGGGAACAACAAGAATCGAAAGAATATCAAGAAGAGCAACGGAGCTCTGACCGAATTTTGCAAAAAGGTCGTTAGCAATTTCAGTTTTCATTAAAGTACCGATTTGAGATGCAATTTCATCGGTAGCGTAAATGAGAGTGATGATAAAAACAAGGTAAGCAAAATAATAATTGCGTTTAGGTTTTGCTTTTTCTCTTTCCCATTTTGCGATTTCTTTTTGTTTCTTTAATGCTTTTTTCTGAAGCTTTTCGGGAGTAAGTTCTTTAACTTTCATTAAAATCTCATCCTTTCTTTAATCTGATAACATTCCAACTGAAAGCTTTGAGCTCTGCAGTAAGAACGGAATTATCAATTTCGGGAAGAGGATTGTTATGAGGCTTAACTGCTATATTGTCAAAGGTGTTTTCCTGATTTTTAGCATAACCGTCCATTGAAATAAATTCAAAGGGTTTATAGCCGTCAAAATCCATAAGATTAACATCTAAAACAATGCTTTCTTCAAGGTTTTTATTAACGCAGAAGATTGTCATTTCTTCCTTTTCTTCGTCAAAGGTTGCAATAGCTTCTATGTAAGGAACATCAGTAAACTGCTTGCAGTCATATTTTTCGCAGTCAATGAGAGGAAGAAGAGCTGAACCTCTGCCGTAGTTTGAGAGGTGCATAAATGGGAAGAAAATAGTCTGCTCGAAAACCCCGCCACCTGTCTGAGTGAAAATAGGTGCAATAACATTAACAAGCTGTGCAAGGCAAGCAATTTTAATTCTGTCGCAATGGCGAAGAAGAGTTATAAGCATTGAGCCCACAAGAAGAGCATCTTCAAAATTATAAATATCCTCAAGAAGAGGCGGTGCAACGCTCCATTTGTCAAAGGGGCGATTGTTGGAATGATACCATACATTCCATTCATCAAAGGAAAGGTTGATTTTTTTCTTTGAACGGCGTTTTGCTTTTACATAGTCACAAGCGCAGATAACCGAATAAATGAAATCATCAAGCTGTAAGCTCTTTGCAAGGAAGCTGGGGGTGTCGTCCTCATGGTTTCCGTAGTATTGATGAAGTGAAACATAGTCAATACTGTCGTATGCAATATCAAGGCTTTCGACTTCCCATTTGCCGAAAGTGGGGGAATAGATGCTTGATGAACCGCAAAGCACAGTTTCAATGGAGTTGTCAGTCCATTTCATCATTTTTGAGGCTTCAAGGGCAACCCTGCCGTATTCGGTAGCGGTTTTAGCTCCCATTTGCCAACCGCCGTCCATTTCATTACCCAAGCACCATAATTTAATATTGTGTGGGTCTTTTACCCCATGGGAAACTCTCAAATCTGACCAATAGGAGCCTTCCTTATGGTTGCAATATTCAACAATATTTCGTGCTTCCTCGGGACCTCTTGTTCCAAGGTTTACCGCCATCATACATTCCGCATTTGCTTTTTTGCACCAAGCAAGAAATTCATTGGTGCCGAAAAGGTTTGGTTCGGTTGTGCCCCAAGCCAGATCAAGCCTTTTTGGGCGATTGGGGATGGGACCAACTCCGTCCTCCCAATTATAGCCGGAAACAAAGTTACCGCCGGGGTAACGAACAACGGGGACATTTAGTTTCTTAACCAAATCAATAACGTCCTGTCTGAATCCGTTTTCGTCGGCAGTAGGGTGGTCAGGCTCATAAATACCGCCATAAATTGCTCTGCCAAGATGCTCAATAAAAGAGCCGTAAATTCTCTTGTCAATTTCTCCTATACGGAATTCTTTTGCAAGGGTGATTTTTGCTTTCATTTAAACGCCCCATTTCTTAAATTTGTTGTTTTCATTTTAACACGGAAAAGGCAATAACACAATATAAATAAGCATAAAAAGGGCAATAAAAAAACACTGCGGTAAGCAGTGGAAAAGTAAAAATATGTTATAAATGAAATAACCCCCGACCGATGCGTTTTTCCATGCATCCCCGCCGAGGGTTATTTCTGTTCTATTTTAATATCTAACATCTTTTTATTTACCTCTCTTTCTTTGAGTAAGACCGCTGACTTCACTTTTTACGAACTCTATTTCGAAACACACTCTTTTCTTATATTCGTATCTATATTCATTCTCGTAAGTGAGAAACCCTTTTGTTTTGAAATAATTTTCATTCTATGAAGCTTTTAGTCTTTCGGTTCTTTTCCTGAGTATTTATTTTCCCGAACCGTAGGCCTTTACATGAACACCGGACTCATCCTTTCTTTGACTTTATAGTTTTCAGATCAGGTTTTTATTTGTACATCGGAACCACGCTTTCTTTTGAAATTAGGTTTTTACTTGTACATTGGACTCACCCTTTCTTTGTCTATATAATAGCACGGAAATTCAGGTTTTGCAATATGTAATTTTGTATAAAGTTCACAGTTTTTCTTTATTTAAAACGCAGATTTTGGCAATTTAAACAACAAAAATTTTGTTAAAATATTGACAAGCGTTTTTTTATGTGATATACTGATAATGTTGTTTGATAAAATTTGCGTTCCGAAAAGTCATTTTGACCTTTCGGAACGCTTGTTTCATAATATTCCATAAAAATGCACGATGTTCATATCCTCAGGCATATAAAGTCCGTGACTACCACAGCCGCCGTCTATTTCGTGGCAACCGTGGTCGGGAGCAAAGCCAATAAGGGTTTTGTGGTTCTGCCAATTTTCCTTTACTGCATTGGCGAGAGCTTCAAAAGCATTTATATTATGCTTTAAAGCGTCAATTGATTCTTCGCTTTCAGGACCGTAGCGGTGCATTGTGCCGTCATAGTTTCCGTTATAAACTGCAATAAAATCATATTTATCTTCTTTAATGAGTTCAACAGCTTTTTCATTTGCTTCATCGGGTGTTTCGACTATGAAATAATCCATTTCCCTTTCAAGAAAGATTTTTGACATACTGTCGTTACCTGTTGAAACAATGCATGGCTTTTTGTCTGCGCGGATAAGTGCGTCAAAAACCGAGTCAGTTTTGATAACAGGTTTTACATAAGCTTGTATGCCGTGGATTTCGGGAGAAGCACCTGTGTACATTGTGCCGAAGCAAACGGGGGTTACCGATGGCATAACACTTTCAAGAGGAAGAGTTATATCAGTATTAAGCATAACAGGCGTGAAAAGGTCTGCATATTTCTCAAAAATCCAGAGAGCGATTGCATCAGGGTTATACATTAAGATTCTGTCAACACCCTTACCCTCGCAAAGCGCAAGTAAAGCGTCTAAAGGTTTATTTGCCTGGTTCGGCTTTTCAATACCTAAAGCGGAGCAAAGAGAAGCGGCAACACTTGTTAATTTAAGCGAACAAAAAATATCTTGCATAAAATCACCTGACAAAAAGTATAACACAAAAAACGAGGGTGAACAAGCCAATAAAAAACAAAAATATATTTATTGCAAAACAGAAACTTATATGATATACTTCTGTAAAGATAGATACTGCCACCGGGTAGTGAATGTTTATATTAAAATAAAAGCATTCGTTTACACATCGTTAGGTCTTTGAAGATGTGTATGCGAATGCTTATTTTTTTAGGAGGATATATGGAAAAAGTAAAAGGGTTAAAAAACTATTTTTCAGTATTCGAGATTATATTGTGGAGCCTTTCGGTTTTGGCAATTGTTATTTCCTTTGCTATTTTTGACAAAAGCAATTATCTTACTCTCTGCGCTTCATTAATTGGTGTAACCTCATTGATATTCTGTGCAAAGGGTAATCCCTTCGGGCAGATATTAATGATAATTTTCAGCACTATCTATGGAATTATATCTTTTTCCTTTTCTTATTACGGTGAAATGCTTACTTATATGGGTATGACCTTGCCAATGTCGGTATTTTCACTTGTGACGTGGTTGAAAAATCCATATAAAGATAATAAAGCTGAGGTAAAGGTCAATAAACTGAAAGGAAAAGATATAAGATTAATACTTATCTGTACTGCTGTGGTAACGGTTGCTTTTTACTTTATATTAAAGCATTTTAATACTGCAAATCTTCTGCCAAGCACGGTTTCGGTTACAACAAGCTTTATTGCTGCATTCCTTACCTTTAAAAGAAGTCCGTTTTTTGCTTTAGGTTATGCGACGAATGATATTGTTTTAATCGTTTTATGGGTGTTGGCGACAAAGGAAGATATATCATATATTTCTGTGGTTATATGCTTCGTTGTTTTTCTTTTTAACGATTTATACGGCTTTTTCAATTGGCTCAGAATGCAGAAAAGACAAGGAATTTGACATCCTTGTCTTTGTTTTTTATTCAGCTTGAATTTCTGCACTTTCGGAGCCGATTGATATTTTGTAGGTTTCACCTTTTTGTATTTCGGGTGTACTGATAATTACTACACTAAAAGAAAGCTCGGGAGAGAATGTTACAATGGATTTACCCAAAGTGTTTTTTACAGTAATACTTGTATTTGCATTTTGTGTTCCTGCGCTTAATGAAATAACGCCTTGATTTTCTGAATTACTGAAAGTTTGTGCCATACCTGCCGCACCTGTTCCGATAAATGTACCGCCCGATATAACTGCACTTGAATCATAGTCGAGTGTTGCGGTGTCGCCGATTGTAGGTCCTGTAACAACTGTGTAGCCACCGCTGATTTCAAGAGAGCCGTTGGCATCGATTCCGTCACCTGAAGCGTTGATATGAAGCTTTCCGCCTGAAATTACTATACTGCCGTTTGATGAACCGCCCATCATACCTCCGGGTCCGCCACCGCCGAACATTCCGTTATCTCTGCCACCCATACCGCTGGAGTCTGTTCCACCTGCTGCATTCAAGCCGTCGTCAGTTGCAATGAGGGAAATATCTCCCCCTGAGATGGCAATATCAAGTGCTTCCAACCCCTCATAGCTTTCAGTTATACTTATAGCTCCGTTTGTTATATTAAGTTTTTCTTCAGCGTGAATACCGTCATCGCCTGAGGTGATTTCAAAGGTACCGCCATTAAGTGTTAAAGAGGAATTTGTATGAATAGAATCATCGGCAGAGTTTATTTTGAAATTACCTTTTTCGACAACAAGATTACCGGCACTTTTAATACCCTTCATACTCATACTTTCTTCGGAATCTGTTGGGGGAGTGTCGGTTGTATCTGAAAGGCTCATGCCTGTGGGCTTTCTGTCGGGCTTTTGCCCCATACCGCCGTGACCGCCCATCATACCACCGCCGTGACCACCGAAACTCCCCCAGGAATCAGAGTTCGCTTTTGTTCCGTTTACACTTCCGCCACCGGCGAGAATATCAATATTCCCGTCGGTAATCTGTGCATAAGCCTCGGCACTTATACCGTCGCCCTCTGCTTCCACGTCTATTTTACCGCTTTCCATATAGAAAAAGCCCTTTGAGGAATCATCGGAGTTTTCTGTGTGAATACCGTCCTTGCCGGATGTAATTGTAAGCGAGGTATCTTTAATTCTTATGCTGTCATTTGCATCAAGACCGTGAGATGCGGAGCTTACAGTATAGGTTCCTCCAGTAAAAACTAAATCATCCTTGCAAACAATTCCGTGCTCGGCAGGGGAGGTAACAGTAAGGCTACCTGAGCCGTTAAAGGTCAAATCCTGCTTTGAAAATACTGTAGCGTCAATACTATTGTCATCAATAGCTTTAAATTCTCCACCATTTGAAAGTGTGTTTTCGCTACCCTCTGCCAAGGTTATAAAAACCTTATCGGCATTAAGAATGTATAAAGGGGCGCAGGTTTCATTTGTAACAGAAACACCGTCAAGAATCATTTGCGGTTTGTCTGTTTCATCAGCATCAACTACTATCATACCGTCTGAAAGAGTACCCGAAAAAACATAAGTACCCTCGTCGGTAATTGTAATAGTACTGCCGTCAATCTTTACCGAGTCATTTTCACAACTTGCGGTTGTGCCGTTAAGCTTAACTGAAATTGCACTTTCGTTATCGTAATCGGTTTTTGCATCGCGCTTTGAAAACATATCTTCGTTTGATACGACTGTGTTTTCTGTAATGCTATTGCTTTCGGTGGTGGTTTCAGTATCAGCGGTTAAATTATCTGAATCCGGCTTACCGCAACTTGAAAATACCAATATGCTGCAAAGAATGACAGATAAAATTTTAAAATATTTCATAAAAATACACTCTCTTAAAGTTCGGTATTGATTGTTGCTTGTTTTGAAACGGTTATTTCAAGATTTCCGTTTCTGCAACGGAGTTTGTCGATGAGTTCCTTTTCTTTCTGTGGGTCTTTTAAAACTATGTCATAAGTAAGGCGGAACATACTTCCCATATTGGTTGTTTTAACCTGGGTCAGCTCGTGGAAACTTGTGTATTGGGTGAATAAATCTTCAAAAACTCCCGAATAGTCCAAATCCTCGGGAATAACTATTCTCAGAGATTTATAAAGCTCGGAATTCCTTTTTGAACCAAGGCTTAAAGAGTTATAAAGAACAAATACAGCGGAAAGAATGATTGTGAAAAGAAGAGCGTAACCAAGATAGCCCATACCTGCAATTAAACCTGCGCCCATTGCTAAGAAGAGAATACAGATTTCTTTTGCTGTGCCGGGAACGGAGCGGAAGCGCACAAGGCTGAATGCACCTGCAACTGCAACACCTGTTCCTACATTGCCGTTTACCATCATAATAACAACGCAAACAACTGCGGGAAGAAGGGCGAGAGTGATAACAAAGCTTTTTGTGTAGCGGGTTTTATACATATAACTGACAGCCATAATAATACCTGCAACCAAAGATATGCCAAGACAAAGCAAAAAGTCAGTTGCACCTATTACAGAAGTTGTTGAAGAATCGAAAAGTCCTTTAAATAAATTATCAAGCATTTTTATTTTCCTCCGTTATTTTAGGATAAATATGTTCACTGTATACAGTTCCGTATTTTGAAAATGATGTTTTATATATATGGTTTTCAGAAAGAATTTTTGTCATCCAGAGAGGTATTCCTCCTGAGCATTTAATCTCCATAAGAACTAAGCCGTCTTCCAATATATGCGTTCCGTAGGCTTCGGATTTTAACGATAAATCTTCTGTTCTGAAAATAATATTATCATCAAATGTTAATCTGAAATCACTTTTTTCCTTTGTGAAATATGCTTCTCTGTCGTATGCCAAAAAAACGGTCGGATGAAGAGTTTTATAGTATTCGAGGAAATATTCAATTTCATTTGAAATTTGTGAGGTATTGTTGAATTGACTGTTACAGAGCCAATTCATTGCTTCATTTTCAGATAAAGCGATACGCCTTTTATAAACTATGTGCTTGTATTTTTTCTTTAGTTCAACAAAAACCGTGCTGTTGCCGTCAGCTTGATAATAGCTTCTTATACGTAATTTTTCTTTGTATGTCGGCTTCTCAATTGAACGGCGAATAAGACGGTAATCGTCAGTATCAAAGTATAAATTTCTTATTGTAGTACGACCATGTTTATCAAGTGCCATATAGGGTTCGATGGCAGAAAGAATATCTTCCTTTTGCTTTTTGGTAATCAGGTATTTCAGCTCGTACCGTTTGAAAACTGTTTGAAATGCCATAAAAGCTCCTTTGTAAATTGATATACAAAAAATATAAACCCAAAACCTTAAATGAACTAAAAAATTTAATTACATTTAATGTTATAGGTTTATCATAAAAAGAAAATGATGATTTTTTTAAATAACTATGGTAAAATTGCTGTGTAAAGGACGGTGGCTTATGAGAATTTTACTTGCAGAGGATGAAAATGCACTTGCAAAGGTCCTTGTGAAAATTTTTGAAAAAAATAATTACTCAGTTGACTCTGTCGATAACGGGGAGGATGCTTTTGAATATATTCAAGGGGGCAATTATGATGTTGCAATTCTTGATGTCATGATGCCCAGAGCTGATGGAATTACCGTTTTGAAGAGAATACGTTCAGAGGGTAATAAGATTCCTGTTCTCATTTTAAGCGCAAAATCAGAAATTGACGACAAAGTTTTAGGGCTTGACAGCGGTGCGAATTATTATTTAACAAAACCCTTTGATACAAAAGAGCTTCTTGCAACCATAAGAGCCATAACAAGAACTCAGGCTTCGGAAGATACAAAAATAAGCTTTGGTAATATTACTCTTGACAGAGCAACCTTTGAGCTCAGTTCACCAACGGGAAGCTTTCGCCTTGCTAACAAGGAATTTCAGATGTTGGAAATGTTTATTACAAATCCCCATTATGTTATTTCCGCAGAAAAATTTATGGAGAAAATATGGGGCTTTGATGCCGAGGCGGAAATTAATGTAGTCTGGGTTTATATTTCATATCTTCGCAAAAAATTAATTGCTCTTAATGCCAATGTTCAAATAAAGGCTTTAAGAAATGCAGGTTATTCATTGGAGGAAGCAGATGATTAAGAGGTTAAAAATAAAATTTATCGCTTTATCTATGACTGCACTGTTTATTTTGCTTTTGGTGATCGTGTCGGGAATGAATTTGCTTAATTTCAACTCTGTTATGACTGAAGCAGATCAATTGCTTCAGGTTCTATCGCAAAACAAAGGTGATTTTCCTGAGTTTAAGGATGATAAGCCCGGTAAACCCGATTTGCTTCCGCCACATATGTCACCTGAAATCCCTTATGAATCAAGGTATTTTTCTGTTGTGATAGATTCAAATGGGAAGGTTTACGAAATTGAAACAGGGAAAATAATTACTGTTGACCGTGAACAAGCGGTGGAATATGCCCGAAAAGCCCTCAACGATAAAAACGGGAAAGGATTTGCGGGTAATTTCAGATATAAATGCACATATGAGCAGAATGCAACGAGAATAGTTTTTCTTGATTGCGGTAGGCGTTTAGATGCTTTTTACGCTTTTTTTAAAGCAAGCATAGCAATGTCATTGATAGGATTTGCAGTAGTTTTTGTTATAATGGCGGTTCTTTCAGAAAGAATAATTCGTCCTATTTCCGAAAGCTACAAAAAACAGAAACGGTTTATTACAGATGCTGGTCATGAAATAAAAACTCCCCTGACCATTATCAATGCAAACCTTGATTTGCTTGAAATGGAAATAGGCAAAAACGAGTCAGTTGAGGAAATTAAAGTTCAAACAAAGCGTCTCACTACGCTTACAAATGACCTGGTTTATCTTTCAAAAATAGAAGAAGCGAGCAAAGATTTGATAAAGGTAGAATTTCCACTGTCTGATTTAGTTTCCGAAACAGCTTCTACCTTTAAGGCCTTAGCACAAATTCAGAATAAAGAGATAGTTATAAATATTCAGCCTATGATATCGTTTTGCGGAAATAACAAAGCGATTGAGCAGTTAATAAGTATATTAATGAATAATGCTTTAAGATATTCCAATGACGGCGGTCGGATAGCCGTTAGTTTAATCAAAAACAGTAAGCAAATTTATTTGAATGTTTTTAATACAACAAAAGATTTTGTTTCGCAGGAAAGCCTTAGTTATGTTTTTGACCGCTTTTACAGAACGGACAGTTCAAGAAATTCCGAAAAAGGCGGTCATGGAATAGGACTTTCCGTTGCCAAAGCGATTGTTGAAGCTCATAACGGAAAGATTAAGGCATTTTCCGAGGATGGATATTCTTTTAATATTGAAGTGATTTTTAACCAATAAATAAAAATGAGGAAGAAATAAAAATTCTTCCTCATTTTATATTGTTCAAATTACAATATTTTTTTGCGAAATCTTCTTTATTGGATAAAAGTAAGTTTATGTTTTCTCTGAAAATTTCATATTCCTCATCCTTAATATAATGCTTTGCATAGCCTGATTTTCCGTATTTCTGGTCGGTATGCTTATAAGCTCTTTCTATCATTTCCTGTTTTGTGCAGTTGGGGAAATGCTTTAAAGTGTAAGTATGGGTACGGCGGAGAAAATCATCAATATCAGTTGAGCGGTCTGCAGATGAAATAATTTTGCCATAATCGCTTCGGGGTTCGTAGGTTGAAGATGCACGGTGGTCTTCAATAGCTTCTTTTATTAAAATTCTTTCTCCCTCGGAGAAAAACTCTTTCATTTTTTCATCGTAATAAAAAAACTCTGCAGAAAGCTTTTCGTGGTTAGCTTTATCAATATGATGAGCAATATCGTGAAAGGCTGCAATAGTATAAAGTATATTGTAATTAATATTTTGAAATTGCTCCGAAAATTTAAAACACCTTTTCAAAACATAATCAATATGCTCCAAAGAATGACCGCTGTCATTTTTCTCGTATTGGGGTAGGATTTCTGCTTTTATGTATTTTTCTATATTTTTATTAATAGTCATTTTATCACCAAAGTCATTATATATTTATATGTAATTTAATGCAATGCTTTTATATGCATTGCAATTTATTATACTTATGTTAAAATAAAGATACAATTTATAATAAAAGGTGCGTTATGAAAAAAGAAGAAAAAATTATTGAAAAACAGACAAACAATAAAAAGAAAAGAATAATCAAAGCGCTAATAGCAATATTTATTGTTTTTACGTTGTTATTCGGTGCTTGTGCAATATATGTAAATGATTATTACAGAGCAGATATGGATGCAATGGTTGGCGTTGTTCAAAGTAAAGAACGCTATGAATCCCAAACATTGGAAGACGGAACAGATATTTTCAAGCCTGAAAATGCAAAGGTGGGCTTTA
Source organism: Oscillospiraceae bacterium (assembly GCA_015066325.1). GTDB lineage: Bacteria > Bacillota > Clostridia > Oscillospirales > Acutalibacteraceae > DTU089. The sequence goes on along the minus strand of SVOP01000004.1, from coordinate 24,220 downwards.
TTTTTTATCCCGGTGGTAAGGTGGAATATACTTCATATATCCCTTTAATGGATGCACTTGCAAGAAAAGGTATTATGTGTGTGCTTTTGAAAATGCCTTTGAACCTTGCGGTTCTGGATGTTGACGGTGCTGAGGGCATACAGGAAATGTACCCCGAAATAGAAAGCTGGTATATTGGCGGACATTCATTAGGCGGTTCAATGGCTGCAAGCTACCTTTCTGAAAATATAAGCGAATATGAAGGGCTTATTCTTTTGGGCTCATATTCAACTACTGATTTATCAAACGAGAGAATCAGGATTTTGTCTGTTTATGGTAGTGAAGATAAGGTCATGAACAAAGAAAAATATGATGAATATAAAATAAATCTGCCTGAAAGCTTTTCGGAAGAAATAATTGATGGCGGTTGCCATGCCTATTTCGGAATGTATGGTGAGCAAGATGGCGACGGCACACCTACTATTACAAATGTAGAGCAAATTCAGAAAACTGCAGAAATAATTAATATTTTTATCAAGAAATAAAAATGAAACTGCTGTCAATCGAAAGATTGGCGGCAGCTTTTGCCGTTTGGTTTGATAAAAATACCGAATGGTTAAATTCTATTGAATTTTTTAAGAGTTATTTGATAATATGTTTTTGCAAGGAGGAATTCCAATGAAATGCAAAGTTTTTATTGATAAAAACCACGAAGAGGAGGTTGTTATTTATTCTCACCAAAGAAATTCTTTAGTGGAGCAGATAGAAAGCCTTGTTAATTCTCAGGAGATTGAGATTACAGGTTATAAGGAACAAGAAACTGTTAAACTTGATTTGTCAGAAATTTTCTGTTTCATCTGCGAGAATAACAAGGTTTATGCAATTACTGAAAAAGAAAAATATAAAATTAAATTAAGGCTTTATCAGCTTGAAGAAAAGCTACCTCAAAATTTTGTTAAGCTGAATCAATCCTGCATAGGAAACGTCAAAAAAATTCAAAGGTTTAATGCTTCATTTGGTGGCTCACTTTCAGTTGAATTTAAAAACGGCTATAAGGATTATGTTTCACGCCGACAATTAAAAATTGTTAAAGAAAGGTTTGGTTTTTGATGAACAAATATATTAAAGAGTTTTTTCGCAGAGGTTTGATGTTTGGTGGTTTTGGTCCGCTTGTTGCAGGAATAATTTATTTTGTTATTTCAAAAATATCTGTCTCTTTTATTTTAAGCGGAACGGAAGTTTTTTGTGCAATAATCTCAACATATATTCTCGCTTTTTTACAAGCAGGTGCGACTGTTTTTAATCAGGTTGAAAATTGGTCCGTGATGAAATCTCTTTTTTGCCATTTCTCAACCATTTTTGTTGCTTATACCTCTTGTTATCTTTTGAATTCCTGGATTCCCTTTGATTACAGAGTTATATTGGTTTTTATAGGCATTTTTATTGTGGTGTATTTTGCTGTATGGTCAATAGTTTATTTCAGTATTAAGGCAACAAGTAAAAAATTAAATATGAAACTATAATAAAAGCGTACTGTAAAAAATCTCGTTTTTTACAGTACGCTTAATGCTTACGGTTGATTTGGAATCGGCACATGTTCAGTATTAGAAAGAATATCTATAAAGTTATTATACTCGTAATAATAAGGTGTCATACGAATGTGCTTGCAGAAGCCGTGCATTGGTGCATAAAGCTGACCTTGGCTGAGTCTTAAGCAAGGTGCTTCCATTTCATATTCACCTGAATCAGTTACAACTTTGGTTGAATTTTCTGTGAATTCTGCAGTTCTGCCATAAACTCCGATTTTGATTTTCCCCTTTGCTCTTTCCACATCGCCACCGATGAAGCTGATAATCTGACCAATGGGAATATACCAGATACCATTTATATTTTGGGGGAGAGTTTCTCTTACGCAAAGGCCTAAATCATAGCCCTTGAATTTAAGTCGGGGCTGATTATAAACAGGTGCAGGATCGTAGGGTGTAATAAGGTCTTTGTTTTTATCAATTGTTGAAGCATCAATAATTCTGTCGTCCTCAACGTAAGCTGTAAGAGTGCATTTGCCACCGTCAATATCAACGATTGTAAACATTGAAAGCTCTTCCTCGTGGCAATAGGTTTTTGCGTTCCAAACCTTCGGAACAACTCTTGTTCCGGGAGGGTTGCGGTGGCTTGAGCCTAAGTTGTAGTGAACTGTACCCTCTGATGGTTTTGTGAAAAGACCTTCTTTTCTTCTGGGGTATGAGCGGGCAAAGGAATGCTCGTGACCTGAGAAAACAATGTCATATTTATCCATACCGTCACGAAGAGAGGGGTATGAGTCATCAATTTCAATACCGGGACCCGCGAAGCAAATGGGGAAATGGTGAACTGCAAATTTCCAGGTTTTGTCTGATTTATCTGCCTGTTCAATAAGCCATTCGTTCATTTCCTCGTAACCGCTTGTGCCGATAATTGAAAAATGCACATTACCGTAATCAAAAGCGTGGTTTGCAATTGGTCTTTCAACAGGACCGTTATGCTCGTAGCTTCCCCAAAGCTGATTTGTAAAGTAAGTAGCATATTCGGAATAATATTTGTCTTCCTTTGTAAAATAACTGCTGAAGCCCATATCATCGTGATTACCCATACAGAACATAACAGGCATACTTTCGCAGATACCCTTAAGACCTTCAAAAAGTCCTGTCCATTGAACGTCCGTCTGACCGCAGTTGGTATTGTCGCCTGCGGTGAGAATGAATTCGCATTCGGGATGCTTTGCAAGGAAATCCTTCAAGGTTTCTCGAAGCACGGAATAATCTGCGGGGGGCTCAGCATCTCCTGCCTGAATATCGGAAAGGCAAACAAAGGAGAATTTCTCTGCGTTTTCCTTTGCGGTTTTAAAGGTGTAAATTTCACTTCTTATTTTGTCATCACCGCAAGTGTATTCGTATTCTGTTGAAGGCTTAAGACCTTTCATATCTGCAAAGAAGAAATGGCTTTCGTCCATATCTGTTGTAAAGGGATGCTTGAGAGCGTCTGCCTTCATCCATTCTGCAGAGTCTTTTTCTCTGTAAAGAGCAAAGCCCTCGTTGACAGTTGTATCAGTTCTCCAACGAACTGTCATTGAGTGAGAAGCATCACCTTTAATAGAGAGCATAATCTGGTCGGGCTGAGGCTGTGAGCCTCTTATATTTTTCCATTCTGCTTTTGTTATCAAAAAAATCACTCCCTTTGGGAAATTAAATATATTTTAACATTTTTAGAATAAATTGCAATTGTTTTATGATTTTTTATATGGTTGATATAAAGAAAAAATAATGATATAATTAAAATGATATGAAAAAAATATTTGCAGGAGATAGCTATGAAATTTATATCTTGGAATGTTAATGGCTTCAGAGCTTGTTTAACAAAAGGCTTTGAAGAGTTTTTTAAAGAGGTTGATGCGGATTTTTTCTGTATTCAGGAAACTAAAATGCAACCGGGTCAGGCGGAATTCCCCACTTCGGATTATCATCAGTATTGGTATAGCGCAGAGAAAAAAGGATATTCAGGTACTGCAATTTTTGCCAAAAAAGAGCCTTTAAGTGTCAGCTATGGTCTTGGTATTGAAGAGCATGACCACGAAGGCAGAGCAATAACTCTTGAATACGAGGAGTTTTATCTTTTATGTGTTTATACTCCCAATGCTCAGAGAGAGCTTGCAAGGCTTCCCTACCGAATGGAATGGGAAGATGCTTTAAGAGAGTATATGAAAGATCTCGACAGCAAAAAGCCTGTTATATATTGTGGTGACTTGAACGTTGCTCACGAAGAGATTGACCTTAAGAACCCGAAAACCAATCATTTCAGTGCAGGCTTTTCCGATGAAGAAAGAGGAAAGTTTACGGAGCTTCTTGAGGCAGGCTTTAAGGATACATTCCGCAGTCTTTACCCTGATAAAGTGCAGTATTCCTGGTGGAGTTATATGTACGGCGCAAGGGCAAAGAATGTGGGATGGCGTATAGATTATTTTGTTGTTTCCGATAGGATTTTAGGTAAGGTTAAAGATAGCTTTATTCTTAATGAAATTATGGGTAGCGACCATTGTCCCGTCGGTATAGAAATAGATTTATAAAAATTTCCCCGAAAGAGAAAAGCTCTTTCGGGATTTTTTCATTCTTCAGGTGATATAGATGGAAGATTTCCAAGATTATCATTTTCGCTTCCGTTTGGAACAGATTTGAGATATTCCGTATCACCTCGGTGAGCAATACCAACTCCCGAAATCTGCCCTTGCTTTGCCATATTAACACCTTGTTGCTTCGAAACCACGCTATTATCTGATAATTGGTAGCCTGTGATTTTACCGTTTTCTTTAACAAGACCTGTAATGCTTTTAGCATTTTTATTCGCCTCAGGAATCTGGTCAAGAGTGTTTTTTACATTATTTTGATTATCCATATGCATACCTCTTCTGTTTTTTAGTATTTATATTGTTATTATTAGTCATTTTTTTGCTAATATAATTATTGTTTGCTAAAAGCCCTTTTAAAGAGGGTGTATATATGCTATACTGTAATAAACTAAAAAAGGAGTTTTTAAAATGAAAAAAAGAATTATTTGCGCATTATTGGCAGTAGTTATGGTAGTTGCTCTTGCAGCTTGCGGAACTGCTCCCAAGGATGACGAAAACAAAGTAACAATCGAATCTCCCGTTGCTCTTCTTGATGGCGTTTGGGGCACCTTCGCTGAAGACGAAAAATTCCCCGTTATGGGCGGTGATTTTGAAGCAGCAGTTAACGATGCAGCAGGTGAATTTAATATTGCAGACGTTGAAAATGCAACTGCAACTCTTCACATTACAGAAGATTCACTTAAGCTTGTTGATAAAGTTGCAACAATTACACATGCTATGAATGCAAACACATTCTCTGCTGCTGCATACCACCTTGCAGATGCAGCAAACGCAGAAGCTCTCGTTAACTCTCTTAAAGACAGCATCAAGAGCACACAGTGGATGTGCGGTTTCCCCGATACACTTATTATCTACACAGTAGCAGAGAATTACGTTGTGGCAGCTTTCGGTAATGCAGAAGTAATTGAAAGCTTCAAAACAAAGCTTGCAACAGTTTATGGCGAAGGCGCAACTCTTAATGTTGAGGAATCTCTCGCATAATTGATTGTAAAATCAACAATATATTAAGTGCCAAGCAGAAAGAGGATTAATATGCTTTTTTCGAGTATCCCTTTTCTTTATTATTTTCTGCCAAGTGTACTGATACTTTATTTTATCGTTCCCAAGAAATTAAAAAACACCGTATTGATGCTTTCAAGCCTTGTCTTTTATGGTTGGGGCGAACCGAAATATGTAGTTTTGATGATAGCCTCAATCGTAATCGGATACTTTTCCGGGATTCTGATTGAGGCTTTTTCTCAAAAGAAACTTTCAAAGATTTTCCTTGGTGTTTCGGTAGCGATTAATTTAGGCTTTTTGGCTTATTTTAAGTATGCAGATTTCTTTATTGAAAACTTTAATGCAGTAACAGGGCTTTCAATTTCTTTGTTAAGAATCGCCTTGCCCATTGGTATCAGTTTTTACACTTTTCAGATTTTAAGCTATACAATTGACGTTTATCGTAAGGATGTTCCTGCCCAGAAAAATATTATAAATCTTGCCGCTTATATCACAATGTTTCCTCAGCTTATTGCAGGTCCTATTGTAAGATATTCAGATATCGCAAAGCAGTTAGAGGGAAGAACACATTCCTTTGAAAATTTTTCAAAGGGTATGAGAAGATTTGTTTTAGGACTTGGTAAGAAAATTCTTATTGCAAACTCCTTGGGTGAGCTTTGCGATGTTTTCAAGGCTTCCGATGATAAATCCGTTCTTTTTTATTGGCTTTATGCGGTGGCTTTCGGGCTTCATGTTTATTTTGATTTCTCAGGCTATTCCGATATGGCAATAGGCTTGGGCAGAATATTCGGCTTCCATTTTTCCGAAAACTTCAATTACCCCTATATTTCAAAAAGTGCAACTGAATTCTGGAGAAGATGGCATATGTCCTTGGGCACATGGTTCAGGGATTATGTTTATATTCCCTTAGGCGGTAACAGAGTTTCAAAACTAAGATGGTTTTTCAATATCTTTGTTGTGTGGTTTTTAACAGGCTTCTGGCACGGTGCGGCATGGAACTTTATAATATGGGGATTGTTCTTTGCAGTTCTTCTGATTGCAGAAAAAGTATTCCTCTTAAAATATCTTAACAAATCAAAGGTTTTAAGCAGAATTTATACTCTCGTTGCAGTTGGAATAAGCTTTGTTATTTTCAATGCAACGGATATGAAAGAGGCAGCTTCATATATCGGAGGTATGTTCGGTGCAGGTGATGCGCCCCTTGCTTCAACAGAGTTTTTCTATTATTTAAAAAGCTTTGCAGTAACTCTTGTTATAGGCATAATCGGTGCAACTCCCATTGTTAAAAAGGTTGTTGAGAAAGTATTTGAAAACACCAAAGCTTCAAAATTCATATGGATTTCAGAGCCTGTTGGACTTATTGTTCTTTTGGCGGTTATGACCGCTTACCTTGTGGATGGCTCATTTAACCCATTCTTATATTTCAGATTTTAGGAGGTTTCTATGACAAATAAAACAAAACATATTGTCATAACTTTTGTTATGGTAGCCTTCTTTCTGGTGCTTTCTGTTTTTGCATGGGTTAAGCCTGCTGACGAGTTTTCCACGAGTGAAAGAAGAAAGCTTTCCCAGTTTCCCGAATTAAGCTTTAAAACCATAGTTTCGGGAGATTTTATGAGCAATTTTGAAAATTATACTCTCGACCAATTTCCTTTAAGAGATAAATTCAGAACTTTGAAAGCACTTGTAGCACTAAATGTTTTTAACCAAAGTGCAAATAATGATATTTATGTTGTAGATGGCTTTGCAAGTAAAATCGAATATCCTTTAAATGAAGAGTCAGTCGAAAGGGCAGGGGAAAGATTCAGATATGTTTATGAAAAATATCTGAAAGACAAAAATACAAATAATTATCTTTCAATAATTCCTGATAAGAACTATTTTCTTGCCGAAGAAAACGGGTATCTTTCTGTTGATTATGAAAAAATGCTTTCTTTATTAAAAGAAAATTCCGAGTTTCTCACATATATTGATATAACTAAAGACCTTGAGCTTTCTGATTTTTATAAAACCGATACCCATTGGCGAGAAGAAAAGATTGTTGATGTTGCTGAGAAAATCGGAAATGAAATGGGTGCGGACGTTAAGGCGGAATACCAAGAAAAAACACTTGAAAATGATTTTTATGGTGTTTATTACGGTCAGTCGGCATTACCTCTCCCGGCAGAAAAAATAAAATATCTTACAAATGATGTTTTAGAAAGCTGCAAGGTATTTGATTACCAGAATAATAAAGAAATATCTGTTTATGATATGGAAAAAGCAGAGGGTAAAGACCCTTATGAAATGTTTTTAGGCGGTCCGCTTTCCTTGGTTACCATTGAAAACCAAAACGCAAAAACAGATAAAGCGCTGATAATTTTCAGAGATTCATTCGGCAGCTCAATTGCACCGCTTTTGGTTGAGGGCTATAAGAAAATCACCCTTGTTGATATTCGTTATATGCACCCGAATTTACTTGAAAATTATATTGAATTCAATTCTCAGGATGTTCTGTTTTTATATAGTACATCAGTTCTTAATAACAGCGAAACAATTAAATAATTATAAAAAATTCCTTGAAAGTATAATTTACTTTCAGGGATTTTTCTTTTTGTTGAATTATGTTTTTTTATAAGCTATAATGGAGTTACTAAATATTTGGGGTGTTCTTATGCTTACAAAATCAAAGCTTTCATCGGAGTGGATACTTAAATATTATAAAGAGCTTGAAAATTGCGGAGTGGAAAATCACGGTTTGTTGATTATCAAAGACGGTGAAACAATTTTTGAAGAATATAATTACCCTTATTCGGTTGATATGCCTCACACCTTATTTTCTGTTACAAAATCAGTTGTTTCAACAGCTGTAGGCTTTGCTATTGATGAGGGGCTTTTCTCACTTGATGATAAAATAATTGAGCTTTTCCCTGAATACGAGGCTTGTAAAGGCGATGAATGGGAAAGCCTGACTGTTCGTTCTGTTCTTACAATGAGCAGTAATAAAAAGTTCAGCTTCCTGCAGGATATGACCGGCAATTATATGGAAATGTTTATGAAAGCACCGTTCAGAAAGGATAAAGGCTTTTTATACAGCAATAATGATGCACATGTTGCCGCGGCTTTGGTACATAAATTTTCAGGAGAAAATCTTATTGAGTATTTAACTCCGCGACTTTTCAAGCCTCTCGGAATAGAACCACCTTTCTGGGAAACCAACGAAATCGGTGAATGTATAGGCGGAACGGGTTGCTATCTGAAACTACGAGACCTTGCTAAAATTTGCCAATGCTACGCTGATGGTGGTAAGTATAACGGCGAACAGATAATTCCTGAATTCTGGACTAAAGAAGCAACTAAAATACAAGTTAAATTCAACCGCAAAGATAAAGAAGCCGGTTACGGTTACCTTTTCTGGATTGAAAACGGTGTTTTCAGTATGACAGGTATGTTCGGGCAGATTATTTCTTATATTCCTCAATATAATGCAGTTGTTGCCACAATGAACGCTTGTATAGATGAAGGCGGAAATGAAAGAGCAATAATAAATGTGCTCGCAAAAGCTTTCGAAAATGAAAGCACAGAAGAATGGGATGAAAAGCTCAAGGAATATCTTGAAAACAGAAAGCTTGTTCCGAAAAAAAGCAGGGAAAAGCTCAACGTTCCAACGGGAAAAGCTTTTTATATGACTGCTCTTTCCGATGTTTTGGCAAAATTGATGTTTCCTGCGAGTGTTATTCCCCGTTCATTAACCTCAAGCTTTGCCAAAAGACCGAAAACCAATTTTAACCAGGTTTCTTTTGATTTAACAGATGATGTTTTCACTGTTAAATGGAAGGAAGAGGGGGATGAGGTTATAATAAATTGCGGTCTTGACGGTGAGCCGAGAATGAGCCAATGTGAAATTAAAGGCTATCCGTATAAAATATGGGCGTATGCTTATAGCGAAAGCGGAAAAATAAATGCAGTCGTGAAGCCTATTAACACTCTCTCAACTCAATATATTACCTTTGATTTTTCGGGAAATACAGTTAAAATTCAGATAAAGGGAACTCCAAGCTTTCCTGAATTTATTTTGAAAAATGCACTTTCACCCGATTTTATAAAAAAACATAAACCGATTAAATTAATTGTTACCAAAGCAGTTAATTTGCTTTTGTCAACAATAGAAAGACCAATGAAGTTCAAAATAAAATAATTGTGAGGAATAATATGTTATTGAATAAACTTATTAAAAGCGTTTTACAGCAAGATAAAGCTCCCATTGTAATTTGCGATTTGGAGCATAAAATTGTTTATATGAATCCTGTGGCAATAGAACGCTATCACAAGGACCTTACGGGTCTTAGTCTTAAAAAATGCCACAATGAAAAATCAAGTGAATTGATAGATAAAGTTGTTTCTTGGTTCCGAGAAAGTGCAGAAAATAATATTGTTTATACTTACAATAATGAAAAAGAAAACAAGGATGTTTATATGATAGCTCTTCGTGATGAAAATGGTGAGCTTATAGGTTATTACGAAAAGCACGAATACAGAAATAAAGAAAAGGGTAAATTATATGATATTTAAAGGTATTAAAGGACTGATATTTTTGATTATTGTTTCATTGACTTTATTCAGCAGTTGCTCGGGAACAGAAAATAACGAAACTACAAATTCTACAACAGAAGCCACAATTAACAATACTCTCGGTTATGAGCAGATTTCGGGAGAACAAGCAAAGCATTTAATGGATACCGAAAAAGATTATATAATCATTGACGCGAGAACCGAGGAAGAATTCAATGAAGGCCATATTGAAGGTGCTATTCTCATTCCTGAATATGAAATAGGGGAAAGGGCAGAAAAAGAACTGCTTAATAAAGACCAACTTGTTCTTGTTTATTGTCGTAGCGGCAGACGAAGCAAAATTGCAGCCCAAGCCCTTGTAGATTTGGGTTATACAAATGTAAAAGAATTCGGCGGAATAATTGATTGGCAGTATGAAATTGTGAAATAAATTATAAAGCGAGGTAATATTATGCGTAAAAATTTTGGTGCTGAAAGTAGTGTTTATCCTATGCCTGTATTTATTGTGGCGGCGTATGATGAAAATGGAAAACCCAATTGTATGAATGCAGCCTGGGGCGGAATATATGAAGATAAGCAGATTATGGTTTGCCTTTCACACGGACATAAAACTACTAAAAATATAAAAGAAAGCAAGGCTTTCACCGTTAGTATTGCAGATGCAAGGCACGTTGTTGAGGCTGATTATGTTGGTGTTGTATCGGGTAACAAAGAACCTGATAAAATGGAGAAAGCCAGGCTTACAACTGTTGAATCTGAATTTGTAAATGCACCTATTATTAACGAATTTCCTATGACAATTGAATGTAAGCTACTTAAATTTAATGAAGATGGTATTTGTATCGGTGAAATCGTAAATATAAGCGCAGATGAATCTGTTTTAGGTGAAGATGGACTTATTGACCCTGAAAAGCTTCAGGCTATTACCTTTGACCCTGTTCACAATGCATATCTTAAACTTGGTGAAAAAGTGGGCAATGCTTTTTCTGACGGAAAGACGCTGAAATAGTCCAAAACTTGTTGATTATTAACAAAAATTATTGACATACAATTCGAAAAACTGTATTATTAACATATGACTATAATAGGGAGTGAGCAGAATGGCAAACTGTCCTAAATGCGGTGAGCATTTGAGAATGGTGGATTGGAAACAGCATTGTCCCCATTGTAAATGCAACATCGTAATTTATGATATTCAGGAAAGGCTTATGCAGGATGCAGATAAGGCGGAGGTTCAGCATTACCATTTCCAGAAAAAAATTAACAGAATGAAAGCAGCTTTTGTAGGCTCAAAGCTTGCAATTGCCCGTATTTTTACAAGTTTGATTCCTGTTGCGGCAATTGTTGTGCCTTGGCTTAAGGGTAGCTTTAAAGAACCCTTTGCTGAATTTGACGGAGTTTATACCTTGTTTTCTTTAATAGATATGCTTGAAGGCTTTGATTTCGATGCGATTTTAGGTCTTTTGAATACTCCTGACGGAAAAACACCGTTAATCTTTTTAGCATCAGCAATTCTTATGCTTGTTTTGTCGGTAGTTTTTATGCTTGTACATTTCGGTTGTCTTACAATGGCTTGCGGAAAACGAGGCAAATTGAGAAACTACATATTTGACATTTTAATGTTAGTTCTCTGCGGTGGGGCAACGGCACTCTTAATGGTTATTCCCGAAAACCCTTATTTCAGTATAGATTTTGTTATTGCACCTTTTGTATATTTCCTTCTTTTAGCTGTGAATTTCGGTATTGATATTGCGATTTTCAAACAGGGCATAGAGGTGAAATATGAAAATTGCGTTGTGGGTGGCATTCCGATTGAAGAATATTTCAAAATGGTGGAAGATGGTGTTCCTCAGGAAGAAATCCGTCAGGAAATGTACCGCAGATTAACTGAAATGCAGCTTCAGAAGGAAGCAGAACTAAATGGTGAGGAGGTAAAATCATGAGCGAAGAAATGAACCAAAATGTTGATGTTCAGACCCGCGAATATGTTTTAGAAACTGATTTACCTGCTTATATGAACAGAAAATTCTGTTCAACAAAAGAAAGAGTTACCTACATACTTAAAACTGCCACGGCGGAATTAACATTGGGTAAATACGATACATCATCGGAATTATTCTTGTATAAGATTTTCGGTCTTGATGCGGAAGCCCATGGTAATGCGGCAGTTACATTAGGTATTTACGATTTAATTAATGACCCGCTTTCTGCGGTTATTATTGATAAAATGCGTACCCGTTGGGGTAAGTTTAAGCCTTTTCAGTATTTAGCACTTATTCCCAGTATTTTAGTGGGTTTGGTAACCTGCGTTATGCCTCTTATTGCAGATGCTCAGGGTATGGATGCAGCTCAAAGACTTATTTTCTATATGATACTTTCATATATCAGTGAAACAGTCGGTGCATTTTTCGGTGGTGGCGGTTATATTGATAATGTGTTTACCCCCAACCCAAATGAGCGAACTGCATTGTTAGTATCATCCCGATTTGCAAGTGATTTGTTCAGGCGATTCCCCGAGCAGCTGGCAGGAATTTTATTTGACCTTGTTGCAAACGGTAAAATCAAAATTAATCTCACCAAGGTTTTCGCATCAATGAAATCGTTCTGGTGGGTAATTGCAACTGTTCCTGCGGTAATGTGGGTATTTGTAAGTAAAGAGCGAGTGCCTCAATCGGAGAAACCGCCACAGGTTGTAAAGGGTATGTTCTCTGTTTTCAGAAATAAACCCTTGTTGATTTACACCTTATCCGGCTTTGTTGACGGTATCAATGTGGGTACATCTCAATCCCTTTATTATGATACTGTTCTGAAATTTAATATGATGTCCACTATAGCAGGTATTCCCGGTATGCCGATTTCTTACGCCAGCTATCCTTGGGCAACAAAGTTCAGAAAACGCTTTTCAACTAAAACCTTGTGGTTGTTCCAAAGAGGCTCAATAATAACCTCTGAGCTTTCATTCTTCCTTGTGGGTCTTATAGGCGGAAAGAAAAACGGATTCTATAAGAAAAAATTGCCTATGACAATTGCAATGATGTTGGGCAACAGTCTTGAAATGGTATTCTACGGAACAAAGAAAATCATTGAAAACGAAATTAACTATGAGGTTCTTGACTACTGCGAATGGCAGAATGGCTATCGTGTTGAGGCAACGGTAAATCTTCTTACGGGTTATATTAATAAGGTGAGAGGTATTGCTCTTACAAAGATTAACACAATGCTTCTTGCAAGATGGGCAGGGTTTGAATCAGGTCTTACTGCGGTACAAACAGAAGATACAATGTGGAAAATGTTTGTTGCCGCTTTCGGTCCGCAGTTAATATTTGATGTTCTCAGCCTTGTGCCTATGTTCTTCTATAATATCGACCAGAAAACAAGAGACAGAATGTATCTTGACCTGGAGCGTACACGTGCACAGACTGCTGCAAATGAAAAGAAAACTTCAGACGCATAATAAAGCGAAAAAATACAACCATCGTTGAGATGGTTGTATTTTTTTAGTTTTTATTTGTTAATTAATATTTATCAACATCCTCAACATCAAGTGTGAATACGATTGCGCCGCCTACGGAAACTTCTTTTTCAAAGTCGTCCTCACGAAGACCTGTTCCGAATCCGCTTGTTGTTGTGGTAACTCTTGTTCTTTTCTGAGAACAAGTTTTAATTATTTCTTTTGCTTTTGCAACGGTGTTGTCTTCTGCACCGATAAGGAAAGTAGTGTTTCCTACCATTAAAAATCCGCCTGTTGTGGAAAGCTTTGTAACGGTGAAGCCCTCCTTTGTAAGAGATGAGGAAACAACCGCGCTGTCATCGTTGTTTACAATTGCAATTAAAAGTTTCATATAATTTATTCCTTTCAACTATTAGAGTTTGGGTAATATCATTTTTTTGCTCTTTTTATCAAGCACATTAACATCCGGAATTTCATAACGGTTATCGTTGGCATCCTTAATGAGAACTCTGCCGTCGTAAAGAGGCTTTATGGCGGTCAGGTGATTGCGGATTTCAAAGGTGCAAATGCCTTTGTCGGTTTCTGCAGTCCACATCCAGATTTTAAATTTCTCGCTCATTTTGATGAACTTTGTTATACGGGGAATCATATAGTATTCTCTTAAACAGTTTTCAACTACCGCTTTGGATTCGGGCATAAGGTCGTTAATATCACGGATTACCGCAATTTCATTGCCCTCTGAATCCATAAGAGCTATGTATTTGGTAAGACCTGTAATGGGGAACATACGGTGGAGCTCAAGCTCAGTGAATTTTTCTCCCGTATAAAATTCGGCATCAACAAAAATTTTGTCGTTTTCCGTAAGTCGCACTTCGGGACCTTCAATATATCTTGGCATTTATATCACCTCACTCAAAATTCTCTTCAGCTTTTTTCTTCTGAAGCTGTTCACCCATAGATTGAATTTCTACAAGCTTATAATATTTACCTTTCATTTTGAGAAGCTCTTCAGGTGTTCCGCATTCAATGATTTCGCCCTTGTCAACAACCACTATTTTGTTTGCTTTTCTAAGAGTTGAAAGTCTGTGAGCTATCATCAAAGTGGTTCTTCCGCTTATAAGTCGTTCAATAGCGCCTTGAATGAGGTGCTCAGTTTCGGAGTCAACTGCGGCAGTTGCTTCATCAAAAATCAGAATACTCGGGTTTTTGAGAACTGCTCGGGCAATGGAGACACGCTGACGTTCACCACCGGAAAGACCAACACCTCTTTCGCCCAACATAGTGTCATATGCATCAGGAAGCTTTGAAATAAAGCCGTGAGCATTGGCAACCTCTGCGGCGTGTAACACCTGTTCAACGTGAACTCGACCGCTACCGAAAGCGATGTTATTGAAAATTGTATCACGGAACATAAGAGGCTCTTGCTGAACATAACCGATAGAGTCACGATAATATTTCATATCAATGTTTTTAATATTTTCACCGTCAATGAGTATTTCTCCGTCGTAATCATCGTAGTATCTCATCAAAAGATTTATGAGAGTTGATTTACCTGAACCTGTTGTACCAACAATACCGACAATATCACCCGGCTCAATGGTAAGATTAATGTTTGAAAGAACCTTTTTGGAACGGTCAAAAGCAAAGTTGACATTTTTGAATTCAATTCTGCCATCCATTCTTTGAAGTGTGTTACCCTCTCCAAAATTGTGCTCGGGCTCGGCATCTATAATATCAAGAATTTTTTCTGCAGAAGCGAGAGTGTTCTGATAAGTGTCGCTCATATTTGCGAAGAAGTTAATAGGTGTATAGAACATACTCGCATAAGAAACGAAAGAAACAAGAAGACCAAGAGATATTTCTTCGCTTCCGTTTATTACCATATTACCGCCTAAAAACCAAACAACGATAGAACCGCAGGTTACAAGAAAGGTGATAAGTGAGGGGAAAACTGCCGCAGGAACTGCAACCTTTTTATCTTCCTTATACCATTCGTCGCAGTAACGTGCAAATTTACTTATAGTTTCCTTTTCATTGGTGAAGGCTTTTATTACTCTTACACCGGGAATTGAGTTTGCAAGAACAGTTGAAATGGAAGCACTTCTTCTCCAGAGGCGCATATATTTCGGTCCGATTATTTTACCGAAAAGTCTACCTGCAATTACAACCACGGGGACGGGAATCAATGAGAATAAAGCCAGCTTCCAGCTCATACCGAACATTATTATTACAAGTCCCACAAGAGTGAATGCCTGAACAACGGCTTCCTGGGTTATTTTCATAATAAAGGCTTGTATAACACCTGCATCTGAGTTTACTCGGTTAATAACAGAGCCTGTAGAGATTTTATCATAAAAGCTTAAGGGCAAATACTGCGCCTTTTCATAAATATCTCTTTTCAGATTGAGGGTTATTCTGTCACCTGCAAGGCGGAGTCTGTAAGAACGAAAACCATTCATTACATATTGAAAAATATATATTCCCAAAAGTGCTGCGAGAACTTTTATAAGCATTGAGGAATCTTTACCGGGAATAACGTCATCCACCATTATTTTTGTTATGTAGGGTGGAACAAGGGAAAGAGCCGTTGCCGCAACAGAAAGAAGCATACATATAAAAAGTGACTTCTTTTCGGGAATAACATATTTGCCGAATTTTGAAATAAGCTTGCCTTTTCCTGAGCAGTTTATACATTCTGCCTCAGGGTTGGGGAGTTTTCTTCCGCATTTGGGACAGAAACAGCGTTGCTTGTGGTAAACTGATTTAACGGTTTCGGCTTCGTCAAGTAAATCTTTGCCTTCGTTAACAGCATTTACAAATACCGCCGCCGCATCCGCAACCTCGGCAGATGCATAGGAAAAACGCAGGAGTATTTTTTTCTTTCCGTTTTTGAATTTTATCTTGAAAACGGCATTACCGTAAAGACGTTTAACCTGCGCAGAGTCAATATCAGAATATTGAACGGAAAAACTGCCGCTTTCATAGCATTCGTCAAAGGCTACCAGTTTTTCCTTTGTGAATACCATCATTGATTCGGCGTAACGGCCTTTAAGGTTTAAGTCGCCTACCACAATAAAAAGTGGCTCATCATTTTTGAAAAGCTGATTGAAGCTTTCTTCGTATTGTTTGGGAATAGGCTTGTTTGTTATTACTTTCAATTTCATTCACCCCTTGGATTTGAAAATAATTATCGCCTACATTATAGCAATGTGTTAAAAAAAGTAAATATATTTTTAAAATAAAAATAAGAATTTTGAGTTTATTGTATATTATAAAATTTTGTGCTATACTCAAGAGCATAATAAGATAAGGATGATAAGATGAGTAACGAATTGAAAAGAACCTATGTGCCTTTTAAGGATTGGACGGAAAAATCAAAGCAAATTGAATATACCGAGAGAACACCTCTTCTTTCACCTGACGGAAAGCTTCTTGCAAAGGGTTGGGCAAGAAGAAATGTTTTCGAGTATAACAGGAATTTTGTTAAAAAAGGTATAATCAGCCGTAAGGAATGGGATTTTTATACCATTCATGTGGGCGATGAAATGCAGGTTCTTATAAGCTTTGCGAATATTAATATCGGCGGCTATGTGGCGGCAAAGCTTGTTGACCTTAAAACAGGTCAGGTTATCTGCGACTCTATACAATATTTTATAGGAGCAAACAAGCATGTTTCGCCTCCCGTAATTGACGTACCAACTCGTTTTAAAGATAAAATAGGTAAAACCGAATTTGATTTCCACACAAAAGAAAATGAAAGAACCTTGTGGTATAAAGGCTCTTTCAAAGGTCAACCCGTTGAGGTTAATATTTCTATGGAAATAATGGACGGACTCCAGAATATCACAACAGTTCTGCCCTTTAAGGATGACGATACCAAATATTTTATGACCACAAAGCAAATGTGTATGCCCTGCGAGGGTAAGTTTACTGTTGGTGACTATACCTATGAATTTTCAAAAGAAAACGCTTTTTGCACTGTGGATTGGGGCAGAGTAAACACTCCTCACGAAATGGTATGGTATTGGGGTAGCGGTAATCAATACATAACCGATGAGAATGGCGAAAAGCACCTTTTCGGATTTGAAATTACCTGGGCGATAGGTGACGAAGGCTATGCTACAGAGACCTGCATTTTCTATGACGGCAAGGTGCATAAAATCGGTGCGGTTGATGTTGAGAAATTCCCTAAAAACAGATTTCTCGAGCCTTGGAAAATTATTTCTGAGGACGGAAGATTTAATATGACAATGATGCCCACTCTCGATAATCACAGCGATGTTGATTTTAAGGTGGGCAGAATGAACTGTCATCAGATTTTCGGAATATGGAACGGCGATGTTACCCTTGATGACGGCACAAAGATAGAAATAAAGGATCTTTTCACATTCTGTGAATATGTTGAAAATAAGTGGTAATATGAAAGAAAAGCTCTCAATTATATTGTCTATGGTGATTTTTGGTACCATAGGAATTTTTGTGAAATATATCGGCTTACCGTCGGGAATTATAGCAGCTTTCAGAGGGATTGCGGGTGCAGCTGTGATTCTTCTTGTAATGCTTTTAACAGGGCGTAAAGTGGATTTTAAAGCGGTAAAAAAGAAGCTCCCCGTTTTATTGGCATCAGGAGCTGCAATAGGCTTTAATTGGATTTTACTTTTTGAGGCATACAGATTTACGGGTATTCCCGTTGCAACGGTTTGCTATTATACCGCACCTATAATTGTTGTTATTGCATCAACCTTTGTGTTTAAAGAGAGGCTGAAGGCAAAGCAGGTTATCTGTGTTTTTGTTGCATTGATAGGCGTCGCATTGGTTTCGGGAGTTTTTCAGTCAGATAGCTCAAAAATAACCGGCGTGCTTTGCGGTCTTGGTGCAGCGGTGCTTTATGCTTCTGTTATGATTATGAATAAATTTATGGGTGAGGTAGAATCCTATGAAAGAACCGTAATTCAGTTGGGTTCTGCAGGGATTGTTGTTCTGCCTTACGCTTTATTTACAATGGGTGATATAACATTTAATCCGAAATCTGTAATGCTTTTGCTTGTTGTGGGTGTTGTGCATACGGGCTTTGCATATCTTCTCTATTTTGGTGCAATGAAAAAACTTGAAAGCCAGACAGTTGCAATTCTAAGCTATATCGACCCGGCATCTGCAATAATTCTCTCATCGATTGTGTTTATGCAGTTGCCCACAGTATATGAATTGGTTGGTGTGGTGCTTATTATGAGTGCCGCCATTCTAAGTGAAATCAGAAAAAAGGAAAAAAAGTATGACAAATAAGCAAATTAACATAACAGGTGCAATATTTGATTTTGACGGAACGTTATTTGATTCAATGCATGTTTGGAAAGGCTACAAAGACAATTTCTTTAATCATTTAGGAATTGAATTGACAGAGGATGATAAAGAAGCTTTCAAGGGTCTTTTCCTTAGGGAAACCTTCCTTCTTGCGATTGAAAGGTTTAATTTAAAGCAGTCCTATGAGGAGCTTTTATCAGAGCTTTTTGAATATATTAAGAGCAGATATATGGTTGAAACTGAACCGAAAAACGATATAAAAGAATTTCTTGAAAAACTCAAATCAAAAGGCGTTAAAATGGGTATTGCCACCGCAACGGGTGAGCCTGCACTTGAAGCTGTTATGAAAAAATATGATATGCTTCATTATTTTTCTGCAATTTATTCCACCTATACAGTTGGTGCTTCAAAAACAGAACCAAAGGTTTATGATGTGGTTCTCAGCGAATTAGGAACGGATAAAGAAACCACCTGGGTTTTTGAAGATGCCTTATATGCGGCAAAAACCGCAAAAGAAAATGGCTACAATGTAGTTGGTATTTATGACAAAAGTGAACCTCATCAAGATGAATTGAAAGAAATTGTTGATATTTATATCAATAACTATGATGAACTTGGTATATGAACAGAAAAGATTTAGATAAGTATATTAAAGAAGTTTATAATGTTACTGCAGAATTCCCGTGGTTAAGTGCACCATCTTTTGCAGTTTATCGTCACGATAATAATCAAAAGTGGTTTGCGGTTATAATGGAGATACCTAAGAATAAATTAGGTATGGAAGAAGAGGGCAGTATTAACGTTGTTAATCTGAAAAGCGACCCGCTTCTCGTTGGTTCGATAATTCTCGATAAAGGTATTTACCCTGCCTATCATATGAATAAAAACCATTGGATAACGGTCTGCCTTGACGGAAGTGTTGAGGAAGAAAAAATAATGTGGTTGGTAGATGTAAGTTTTGAATTGACGGATAAACCTAAATATAAAAAGAAAAAATCTGATAGCAAGGTGCAAAAATGAAATTTGATGTAAATAAATTAGAGTGGATAAGAGAACCCGAAAAATATACTGTTTCAGAAGATAAAATTGAAATTATAACAAAGCCACATACAGATTTGTGGCAGAGAACTTATTATCATTTCAGAAATGATAATGCTCCTGTTTTGCAGATGGAAACCGATGAAAAATTCTTCTCTTTTACAGTGAAAACTGAATTTCAGAGTAAACACAGATTTGACCAATGCGGAATTGTTATGTATCTTGATTCTGAGAATTGGCTTAAAGGCTCTATTGAATATGAAAATGAAAAGTTTCAGCATCTTGGAAGTGTAGTTACCAACAACGGCTATTCCGATTGGGCAACTACGGAAATTGACGCTTCAATAAAATCTATGTGGTACAGATTCAGCAGAAGAGAAGACGATTACTGCATTGAATGCTCCGATGATGGTTTTACTTTTAAGCAAATGCGTGTTTGCCATATGTGGAATGGTGGAGGAACAATCAAATTCGGTGTTTATGCCTGCAGTCCTGAGGATTCCTCGTTTAAAGCAATTTTCACAAATATGGAATTAACCGAATGTAAATGGCTCGCCCACGACGGACAGAAGCCTGATGAAGAATAAATTAAGAATAATACAACCGCTGAAGAGACGAAGCTTCAGCGGTTGTTTATTGTTATTTATCAAAAGATACAGGATTTGTCTCGTTATTAGCGAATGCATTAGGTCCGGGGTCTGACATAGAAAAATACATTTTTGCAGCTTTGGTTGTGCCGAAATCTTTGTTAGAGCCGGAATTTTGAACCTTATTAAATGCATCGCGGAACATTTGGTTGTGTGCTTCCTCCCGATTTAAAAGAAAGTCAATGGTCTCGCGGACTTTTTTATCTTCAATCTGGCGGTAAAGGTATTCATAAACCACCTTTGCACGCTGTTCGGATGCAATATTGCTGAGCAAATCAGCACATAAATCGCCGGTAACGGTTACATAATCTGCGGTCCAGGAATAGCCTGAAGCATTTATAAGACCGGGATTAAGACCGAGAATAACATGGGATTGAATTTCTCCGCTTGGTACTGTTTCGGCATCAACATCGTGGCCGTTGAGCAAATTGATTGTTTGTGCAATCATTTCCATGTGTCCCAGCTCTTCTGCGGCAATGTCGAGAAATAAATCTTTTATTTCAGGGTCTTTAATTCTGAAGCTCTGTGACATATACTGCATTGCGGCTTTAAGTTCACCGTTACCGCCGCCCAACTGCTCCTGAAGTAATGCTGCATATTGAGGATTGGGCTTTTCAACACCAACAGGATGAAAAAGCAATTTTTCGTGTTTAAACATTCTATTACCTCCAATTATTATGTCTTACATACTTTTCCCATTTTTTGCTATGCTATGCAAACGAGGTAATTGTAATTGAGTTCTATTTTTATCAAAAAAACTTTGTTAAAATATTGGCAAATTTTCTTTGGAAGGCATTGCAATAAATTCGCACTTGTGCTAAAATGAAGTGAAAGCTATTTAGTATAAATGCTAAAACATAAAGAGGGGTAAAATATGGCATTGAAAAAATCAGAAAAAACAAAGAGAGATATATTAAGAACTGCGATACAGTTATTTTTTGAAAATGGTTATTCCAATGTGTCACCCAATGCAATATCAAAAGAGTTGAATATAAGTACGGGTAACCTTACATATTACTACCCCACCAAAGAGCATCTTTTAAGTGTACTTGTAGATGACCTTTGTAAGTTTCAAAGAAAGCTTATTGATGATGAAACAAAGGAAGGTATAAGCTCGGTAATGGCAGTTTGCCTTGAGCTTATGACAATGGCATCGGCTTGTGAAAGCAATCCTATTGCAAAGGATTTCTTTATTTCTTCCTACCAAAGTCCTGTAACACTAAAAATAATTCGTGAAAACGATACTGAACGCTCAAAAGAGGTTTATAAAGAATATTGCAAGGGTTGGACGGATGAGCAATTTGAGGAAGCGGAAATTTTGGTTTCGGGCATAGAATATGCAACGCTTATGAGTCTTGATGAGCATGTTTCCCTTGAAACAAGAATTTCAGGAGCTCTTGATAAAATTCTGATTATTTACGGTGTACCCGAAGATTTACGCAAAATAAAAATCCAAAAGGCTTTAAGTTACGATTATAAAAATATCGGAGAACGAATTTTCAAGGAGTTTAAAGAATATGTTGATGAAGCTACCAGTCTCCGGTTTCCAGCCACCAGGATTGAATAAGTAAAAGTGTTGCGAAGCCTATCATCCCTGTTTCACCTTTGGTGAAATAGGGAGGTGGACCGCGCCAGCGGTGGTGGGTTGCCTCGTAAAGACAATCCTTTGTAAAGAGAGGACAATAAATATGAAACCCACGCACGAAATAATCGACCGTGCCCGAAAAATGCGAAAAGAACCCACCAAAGAAGAAAGCAAACTGGTGCATTTTTACAACAGAGATATAAATAAACATATACGAGAAACCGAAAACACAATTACCAATTTTTATCGTGAGAGAGGGAAAGAGTTGGGGTTGAGTCTTGAGGTTGAATTCCTATCACCAACTAAGTAAAGAGGGGACGGGGCAACCCACCACCGCCCCGATAAAAGTATATTTATTAAAATAACAACAACCACGAAATAAACAAATTTATATGTTAAAGATATTAAAGGGCGGTCCCCCTCCCTATTTGCCTATAAGGCAAACAGGGATGATAGACTGTCGCGAAAGGGTGCTTTTATGAAAAAAACAAAAAAAATC
This sequence comes from Oscillospiraceae bacterium, assembly GCA_015066325.1. GTDB lineage: Bacteria > Bacillota > Clostridia > Oscillospirales > Acutalibacteraceae > DTU089. The sequence continues at coordinate 2,011 of SVOP01000004.1, read as the reverse complement.
TTATCAATCATTCTCGCAATCTTAATGGTTGTGACAATGATTCCCATGGCGGTACTGCCGGCAAGTGCGGCGGAAACACCGATTTATGGAATTTTTAGCGGTCAAAAACAAATCTTGGCAAATGGTACAAATCTGTATATAGAGGCGGGAAGCACCTCGGGAACGTCGGTTTATTATATGAACGGCAGCAAAAAGACGTATGTCAACCCGAATGGTGCCAAAGGCGATGATCTTTCGGATACTAATGTATTTATGGGAACCGACAGCTATAATGATGATTATTTTGACGTAACTCTCATCATGTCGGGCGGTGAAGTCGGAGCGATTTATACCGGCAAACCGGTCGGATATCTGATAGGTAAGGTTACGATTGCCGTTATCGGTACGGCAAAGGTAGGCTTTATCCGGTGTGGATCCGATTTCGCAGGCACCAGTGACATGCACGGCGCAGCCGGAAGACTGGCGATATTCGATACGGTAGGAGTGCAAATAAAGTCCGGTTTCACGAACGTTGACGGTATGATCAGACGTACGGAATCGGGCTGGTCCGTCAGCGGCTCTGCGGCGATCCCCGAGGGCGTGACCATGACGGTCGATCCGGGACAGACCGTTACCGTTCCCGCGGACTCCTATATTGAGAACAACGGAGCTCTTGTAAACAACGGCACACTTGAGCTTTACGGAGCTGTTACCGGCAATTCCATAACGGGCAACGGCACAGTCAACTGCCATACTGCGTATATTGAGAACGTATCCTCGGTGTCTTCAATTTCCGCAAAAATAAACGGAGAGACCGTCCTGCTTCCGAACGGTCAGTACCGTGTTTTGGACGGAAAGCTGTATATATGGCTTCCCGACGGTAATGCTCGGGTCACTCTGAATTCGGTTAATTATTACGGCATTGTTTCAAGAGGAGAGGAGCTTGAGCTGACCACGGCTTATACCGCGCCGAACGACATAAGCGGAATTCCTACGGAGATGATTGCTTACGTATCCGAGCCCCTTTCACCGAAGACCAATCCGACGACCTTCGACCCTGATCTTACGTTCGAGGTGCTTGCAAGCGGGACGACCGCAGAAGGCGCGAGAATAGATGGCTCTTCGCTTTACGCTTCGGGTGCGGGTACGATCAAATTGAAGGTAACAGCCAATGACGGCTATACCTCATATTCAAAGACCTTTGACGTGACCGTTAAGAATACGGGATATGTCGCTTCTATCGCAAACGGAAATATCGTTATTTCAAAGCACAGCGACACGCAGATAAAGATTACTCACGCAGGCTTTTCGGGCGGTTCGCTCATTATTGATAAGGACGAAGTGCTTTTGATAACGGGCACTTCGGATGCGGAAAAGGATTATGGAATAACCGTTGAGAGCGGAACGGTAAAAGTGATCTTGAAGGACGTCAGCATTACCCGTTCCAACAGCAAATATGAGCAGCCCCTTCGTATCAATTCCGGTGTAACGCTCCGGCTTTCTCCGGTAGGCACCAACAGCCTGATTTATAATCAGACTAAAGCATCTTCCTCAGACAAAACAAATGCGGGAATTCACCTTCCCGAGGGTGCAAAGCTCATTATTGACGGCGAAGGCAGTCTTGATGTCCAAGGCGGGCGAGGTTCCGACGGCATCGGCACTTCTTCATCGGTCGCTGCCGGTATATTGATAATAAACAGCGGCACTGTTACCTCTGTCAGTGGCAGCAGTGGTTCCGGAATACGCGGAAACGTCACCATAAACGGCGGTACTGTTACTGCAACGGGTTACGATAAAGGCGTCGGCATCGGCGGCGATATAACAATAAACGACGGTACTGTTACTGCTACAGGCGGTGGTAGGGGCGCCGGTATCGGCGGCGAACAAGAATGTGCGGGCGGCAATATAACGATCAATGGCGGTACTGTTACCGCTACCGGCTCAGACGGTGCCGGAATCGGCGGCGGATACCTCGGAGCAGGCGGCAATATAACGATCAACGGCGGTACTGTTACCGCTACCGGCTCAGACG